>DASPKT010000458.1:0-5048 GCA_035627915.1 Azospirillaceae bacterium | reverse complement strand
AGATCCTGTTCGACGGCATCCCGCTGGACAAGGTGAGCGTGTCCATGACCATGAACGGCGCCGTGCTGCCGGTGCTCGCGGGCTACGTCGTCGCGGCGGAGGAGCAGGGCGTGCGCCAGGACCAGCTGTCCGGGACCATCCAGAACGACATCCTCAAGGAGTTCATGGTCCGCAACACGTACATCTACCCGCCCGAGCCGAGCATGCGGATCATCGGGGACATCATCGAGTACACGGCGAAGAACATGCCGAAGTTCAACTCGATCTCGATCTCCGGCTATCACATGCAGGAGGCCGGGGCGACCTGCGTGCAGGAGCTCGCCTTCACGCTCGCCGACGGGCTCGAATACGTCCGCGCGGCGATGGGCAAGGGACTCAAGATCGACGAATTCGCGCCGCGGCTGTCGTTCTTCTTCTGCCTCGGCATGAACTTCTTCATGGAGATCGCCAAGCTGCGCGCGGCACGGCTGCTGTGGGCGCGGCTGATGCAGCAGTTCAATCCGCAGAACCCGGCGAGCCTGGCGCTGCGCACGCACTGCCAGACCTCCGGCGTCAGCCTGACCGAGCAGGACCCCTACAACAACGTCATCCGCACCACGGTGGAGGCGATGGCGGCGGTGCTGGGCGGCACGCAGTCGCTGCACACCAACAGCTTCGACGAGGCGCTGGGGCTGCCCACCCCCTTCTCCGCCCGCATCGCCCGCAACACCCAGCTCATCATCGCCGAGGAGACGGGCATCCCGCACGTGGTCGACCCGCTGGGCGGCAGCTTCTACGTGGAGCACCTGACCCACAGCCTGGCCGCGGAGGCCATGAAGCTGATCGACCAGGTCGAGGGCATGGGCGGCATGACCAAGGCGGTCGAGTCCGGCCTGCCCAAGCTGATGATCGAGGAGGCCGCCGCCCGCCGGCAGGCCCGCATCGACCGCGCCGAGGAGGTGGTGGTCGGCGTCAACAAGTACCGCCCGGCCAACCCCGAGAAGGTCGAGGTGCTGGACATCGACAACACCGCCGTGCGCGAGGCGCAGGTGGCGCGGCTCCAGCGGATCCGGCAGTCGCGCGACCAGGCCGCGGTCGATGCGGCGCTGGAAGCCCTGTCCCGCGCGGCTGCGGATGGAACCGGGAACCTCCTGGAACTGTCTATCCAGGCGACCCGCGCGCGCGCGACGGTCGGGGAGATCAGCGATGCGCTGGAGCGGGTGTTCACCCGACACCGGGCGGTGATACGGTCGGTGTCGGGCGTCTACGGCGCCGCCTACGAGGGTGACGAGGGCTTCGCGCGCATCCGCGGCGAGGTCGAGGCGTTCGCGGAGGCCGAGGGAAGGCGGCCCCGCATGCTCGTCGTGAAGATGGGCCAGGACGGCCATGACCGCGGGGCCAAGGTGATCGCCACGGCCTTCGCCGACATCGGCTTCGACGTCGACGTCGGGCCGCTGTTCCAGACGCCGGAGGAGGCGGCGCGGCAGGCGATCGAGAACGACGTGCACGTCGTCGGCGTGTCCAGCCAGGCGGCCGGGCACAAGACGCTGGTGCCGCAGATGATCGAGGCGCTGCGGGCGCAGGGGGCGGGCGACGTGGTCGTGGTGTGCGGCGGCGTGATCCCGCCGCAGGACTACGACTTCCTGCGCCAGGCCGGCGTGGCCGCCATCTACGGCCCGGGGACCAACATCCCGGCGGCCGCGGCGGAGATACTGGAGATCATCCGAAAGCCCGGCCGCGAGGCGGCCTGAGCCTCGGCTAAACTATAAAGAAACACAGGGGAAATGCACCAATGACCACCGCTCCCACCCGCAATGCCAAACTCCTCGCCTGGGTCGAGGAGGTCGTAGCCAAGTGCCAGCCCGAGCGGGTGCATTGGTGCGACGGCAGCCAGGAGGAGTACGATCGTCTCTGCGCCGAGATGGAAGCGCAGGGCACCTTCATCCGCCTGAACCCGGCCAAGCGCCCGAACTCGTTCCTCTGCCGCTCCGATGCCGGCGACGTGGCGCGGGTGGAGGACCGCACCTTCATCTGCTCCGACACGCCCGAGGAGGCGGGGCCGACCAACAACTGGGCCGACCCGGTGGAGATGCGCGCGAAGCTGGACGGCCTGTTCCAGGGCTGCATGCGGGGCCGCACCCTCTACGTGGTGCCCTTCAGCATGGGCCCGCTGGGCTCCCCCATCTCCCACATCGGGGTACAGCTGTCCGACAGCGCCTACGCGGCGGTCAACATGCGCATCATGACCCGCATGGGCCGGGCGGTGCTGGACCAGCTGGGCGACGGCGAGTTCGTGAAGTGCCTGCACTCGGTCGGCGCCCCCCTGGCGCCCGGCGAGGCGGACGTGGCCTGGCCCTGCAACGCCGAGCACAAGTACATCGTGCACTTCCCCGAGACGCGCGAGATCGTGTCCTTCGGCTCCGGCTACGGCGGCAACGCGCTGCTGGGCAAGAAGTGCTTCGCGCTGCGCATCGCCTCCAAGATGGGCCGCGACGAGGGCTGGCTGGCCGAGCACATGCTGATCCTGGGCGTCGAGAGCCCGGAGGGGGAGAAGACCTACGTCGCGGCCGCCTTCCCCTCGGCCTGCGGCAAGACCAACTTCGCCATGCTGGTGCCCCCGGCCGGCTTCGAGGGCTGGAAGGTCAGCACCATCGGCGACGACATCGCCTGGATCAAGCCGTCCTCGGACGGGACGCTGCGCGCCATCAACCCGGAGGCCGGCTTCTTCGGCGTGGCGCCGGGCACCAGCGTGAAGTCGAACCCGAACGCGCTGCACACGCTGGACCGCGACGTCATCTTCACCAACTGCGCGCTGACCGACGACGGCGACGTGTGGTGGGAGGGGCTGACGGCGGAGCCGCCGGCGCACCTGATCGACTGGCAGGGCCGCGACTGGACCCCCGGCAGCGGCCGCCCGGCGGCGCACCCGAACGCCCGCTTCACCGCCCCGGCCGAGCGCTGCCCCAGCATCGACCCGGCCTGGCAGGACCCGGCGGGCGTGCCGATCTCCGCCTTCATCTTCGGCGGCCGCCTGTCCAAGACCTTCCCGCTGGTGTTCGAGGCGCGCGACTGGCGCCAGGGCGTCTACTGGGCGGCCACCATGGGCTCGGAGGCGACCGCCGCCGCCGTGGGCCAGGCCGCGATCCGGCGCGACCCCTTCGCCATGCTGCCCTTCTGCGGCTACAACATGGCCGACCACTGGCAGCACTGGCTGGATCTGGAGGGCAAGGTCCCGAACCTGCCGCGCATCTACCGCGTCAACTGGTTCCGCAAGGACGCCGACGGCAAGTTCGCCTGGCCGGGCTTCGGCGAGAACATGCGGGTCCTGAAGTGGATCGTCGACCGCGTGCGCGGCCGCGCGACGGAGGCGGTGGACAGCCTGTTCGGCCGCCGCCCGCGCCACACCGACCTGACCTGGACCGGCCTGGACTTCGGGCCGGAGAAGTTCGAGACGGTCATGCGCATCGACCCGGCCGAGGCCGCCGCCGAGCTGCACGACCAGTCCGAGCTGTTCCGCCGCTTCGGCGACCGGCTGCCGCCGGCGCTGGAGGTGGAGCGGCAGCGGCTGCTGGACGGCCTCGCCCGGTCCGCCAAGGCGGCGTGACCGGGGCGATGTGACCGGGGCGACGGGCCCCTGAACGCGAACGGCGGCGCCCCCGGGCGCCGCCGTTTCCGTTTGGCCCGAGGGCCGGGCCTCAGTAGCCGCTGGCCGCCCGCGGCAAGTGCGGCGCGGGGGCTGCGCCCTGCGCGTCCTGGTTCCGCTGCAGCCGGTTCTGGAGCTCCACCACCTGCGCCCCGCCCCGCGCCCGGGACTGGGCGTGGAAGGTCAGGATCGGCCGGAAGGCGTCGGACAGGACCAGGTCGAGCTTCTCCGCGTCCGGCACGTCGGCCATGGCGGGGTCGCTGCGCATCGCCCGGAGCAGGCGCCGGGCGCTGTCCCGGAGGGGTTCCGGGAGCTGGTCGAGAAGGGCGTCTGGATGAGGCATTCGGCGGCGGGACTGTTGCTGCGGGGCTCGGGTTCGGAGCGCAAAATGGCATCGCCCACGACGTTCTGACAGTGACACCGGTGTTCCTACCCCCTTTGCGTTGAAGCCGGATGCCACGGCAGGTACGCCGCCGGTGCCGAAAAAATTTCCGCCGCCGGTGTCGGCAGCGTGATACTCCGCCCGTCCTCAGGGCACCAACCCTGATGAACAAGGAGACGCCGCATGGATACCGCCACCTCCGCCGCCCCGGCCGCCACCGCCGGCCACGAGCTGGTCCTGACCCGCCTGATCGACGCGCCTCGCGCCAGCCTGTACCGCTGCTGGACCGAGCCCGAGCTGCTGAAGCGCTGGTTCTGCCCGCTGCCCTGGACGGTGTCGCACGCGGAGCTGGATGTGCGCCCCGGCGGCTCGAACCTGGTGGTGATGCGCAGCCCCGAGGGCGCCGAGTTCCCCAACCGCGGCATCTACCTGGAGGTGGTGGAGAACGAGCGCATCGTCCTCACCGACGCCTACACCAGCGCCTGGGAACCGTCGCCCAAGCCCTTCATGACCGCGATCATCACCTTCGAGGAGGAGGGCGGGAAGACCCGCTACACCGCGCGCGTCCGCCACTGGACGGCGGAGGACCGCGAGGCGCACGAGAAGATGGGCTTCCACGAGGGCTGGGGCGTGTGCGCCGACCAGCTGGCCGCCCTGGCCGCGACGCTCTGACCGGCCGGCCCGGGAGGCGGCCAGAGAGGCGGCCCGGGAGACGGCGGGATCAGGAGAAGGGGAAGACGGGCCTGCGCTTCTGCCGGAAGGCCTCGCGGCCTTCCGCGAAGTCCGGCCCCTCCACCGCGTCCAGGAACTCCGCCAGGGTCTCCGGGCTCTCGGCCTGCTGGCCCTCCGTCACGCGGGCGACCATGCGCTTGGTAGCCCGCGCCGTCCACTGGCTGGAGGCCGTCACCTGTGCCGCGTAGGCCAGCGTCTCCGCCTCGACCCGGTCGGGCGGGAAGACCCGGTTCAGCAGGCCCATCGACAGCGCCTCGGCCGCATCCACCAGCCGGCCGGTGAAGAGCAGGTCCTTCGCGTGCGACGGGCCCA
>DASPKT010000457.1:0-3471 GCA_035627915.1 Azospirillaceae bacterium | reverse complement strand
GCCGTAGCCGAACTTCTGGTGGAAGACGCGGGCGCCGGGCTGGAAGGGGGCGCCGGGGCGGGTGCGGGGGGTGACGTCGAAGGCGGTGCCCTCGATGGTCTTGCCCTGCCAGCGGGGTGCGGGCGCCTGCTGGCCCATGCGGTTGAAGCGCTCCCCGAAGGAACCGCCGCCACCGCCGAAGCGGCCGCCGCCGAAACCGCCCCCGAACCCGCCGGAATAGCCGCCGTCGCGCCACTGGCTGCCGGCGATGCCGGGCTCGTTCTCCACCTCGATGTGCTCGGGCGGCAGCTCCTCCACGAAGCGCGACGGGATGGAGCTGGCCCAGCTGCCGTGGATGCGGCGGTTGGCGGCGTGGCTGATGCAGACTTTTTTCCGCCCGCGGGTGATGCCGACATAGGCGAGGCGCCGTTCCTCCTCCAGCCCCGCCACGCCGTTCTCGTCGAGCGTGCGCTGGCTGGGGAAGACGCCCTCCTCCCAGCCGGGCAGGAAGACCACGTCGAACTCCAGCCCCTTGGCGCCGTGCAGGGTCATCAGCGACACCTGCTCGGCCTGGCCTGATTCGACGTTCTCCATGACCAGGGAGACGTGCTCCAGGAAGCCGGTCAGGTTCTCGAACTCGCCCATGGCGTTCACGAGTTCCTTCAGGTTCTCCAGCCGCCCCGGCGCCTCCGGCGTCTTGTCCTCCTGCCACATGCGGGTGTAGCCGCTCTCGTCCAGGATGGTCTGGGCGAGGTCGGTGTGGCGCGCCGTGTCCAGCTGCGCCTGCCAGCGGCCGATGTCCTGCATCAGGGCGCGCAGCGTGGTGCGCGCCCTGGGCTTCAGCTCGTCCGTCTCGGTCAGCCGCCAGGTCGCCTCGGTCAGCGGCAGGCCCAGCGTGCGCGCGGCGGTGTAGAGCTGCTGGATGGTGGCGGGGCCGATGCCGCGCTTGGGCACGTTGATGATGCGCTCGAACGCCAGGTCGTCGTCGGGCTGCGCCACCACCCTGAGGTAGGCCAGCGCGTCGCGGATCTCCAGCCGCTCGTAGAAGCGGGGGCCGCCGACGACGCGGTAGGGCAGGCCCAGCGTGATGAACCGCTCCTCGAACTCGCGGGTCTGGAAGCCGGCGCGCACCAGCACCGCCATCTGGCCCAGCGACACGCCCTTGCGCTGCAGGCTTTCCACCTCGTCGCCGACCCAGCGCGCCTCCTCCTCCGCGTCCCATAGGCCGCGGACGCGCACCTTCTCGCCGCCGTCGGTCTCGGTCCACAGGGTCTTGCCGAGGCGGCCCTGGTTCTTCGCGATGATGCCGCCGGCCGCGCCCAGGATGTGCGCGGTGGAGCGGTAGTTCTGCTCCAGCCGGATCACCTGGGCGCCGGGGAAGTCGTGCTCGAAGCGCAGGATGTTGCCGACCTCCGCCCCGCGCCAGCCGTAGATCGACTGGTCGTCGTCGCCGACGCAGCAGATGTTGCGGTGGCCCTGCGCCAGCAGCCGCAGCCACAGGTACTGCGCGACGTTGGTGTCCTGGTACTCGTCCACCAGCACGTAGCGGAAGCGCTGCTGGTACTCCTCCAGCACGTCGGCGTGCTCCTGGAAGATGCGGATGTTGTGCATCAGCAGGTCGCCGAAGTCGCAGGCGTTCAGCGTGCGCAGCCGCTCCTGGTAGAGGCGGTAGAGGGTCAGCACCCGCCCGCCCGCCGCCTCGCCCGCGTCCTCGGGCTTCAGCTTCTCCGGCGGCAGCGCCCGGTCCTTCCAGCGCTCGATGACGGAGAGCAGCAGGCGCGCCGGCCACTTCTTGGCATCGACGTTCTCCGCCTCCATCAACTGCTTCAGCAGGCGGATCTGGTCGTCTGTGTCGAGGATGGTGAAGCTGGGCTTCAGCCCCACCAGCTCCGCGTGCCGGCGCAGGATGCGGGCGGCCAGGGCGTGGAAGGTGCCCATCCACCAGCCCTCGTTCTCGCCCCCCAGCAGGTTGGCGACGCGGTCGCGCATCTCGCGCGCGGCCTTGTTGGTGAAGGTGACGGTCAGCACCTGCCAGGGCGAGGCGCGGCGCATGGTCAGCAGGTGCGCCAGCCGGGTGGTCAGCACCCGGGTCTTGCCCGTCCCCGCCCCCGCCAGCACCAGCACCGGCCCGTCCAGCGCCTCCACCGCCGCCCGCTGCTCCGGGTTCAGGGTGGAGAGGTAGGCCAGCCGTTCCGCCGGCGGCCGGGGCGCCGCCGGCGCCGGCACGAAGGGGGCGGGCTCCGCCGGCTTGCGCGCGGCGGGCGGCTGGGGCGGGTCCAGGCGGGAGAACAGGTCCGTCATGACGGGAACATATAGCGCACGCCGGGCGGCGCGTCTGCCCCAAGCTTGGGTCCCCATCCGCGGTATGCCGGAGCAGCCCATATTGACGTTTGTACGTACATGTGGAACCCTGTCGTCAGCGGCCGCCGCCGCTTTGCCCCGGGGAGAGTTTCCTCTGCCGCATTCAATTTTTCCGCCCTATGATGGTCCGCCGACCGGGGGCGGGCCTGATGGACTTCGAATGGGACGACGCGAAGCGGCTGGTGAACCTTCGGAAGCACGGGGTGGACTTCGAGGACGCGATCCGCATCTGGGAAGGAGCCGTCCTGGAAGCGCCGGACCGGCGGCGCGACTATGGCGAGGAGCAGTTCATCGCGTTGGGCATGGTCGACGGCCGCGTCCTGGCCGTTGTGTAGACGTTGCGCGGCGATGCCGTGCGGATGATCTCGGCAAGGATGGCGAACAGGAATGAGCGACGGGACTATCACGCGGCGCTCGCTGGGCGGGCCCCGGAAGCCGGCTGACTGGTCGCGGGCCGACCGGCTGACGGACGCGGACATCGCGGCGGCGGTGGCGGCCGACCCCGACGCGGCCCCGCTGCTGGACGAGGAGTTCTTCCGGAACGCGCAGCTGGCGGAACCGGCCGGCAAGGTGCCGGTCACGATCCGGCTGGACCGGGACGTGGTCGAGTTCTTCAAGGAGCAGGGCGGCCGCTACCAGACGCGGATGAACGCCGTGCTGCGCGCCTTCATGGAGCATGAGAAGGGCAGGCGCCGGGCGTGACGGCCATGCGCCCGGCGGCCTTGCCTCCGGGGTCCCCGCCCCTATAATGCGCCGCTTCCCGGGACGCCTGTGGGGAGCGACACCGTTGAGCCGTGACACCCAGCCGCTGGTCGGCATCATCATGGGGAGCCAGTCCGACTGGACCACCATGAAGCACGCCGCGACCGTCCTGGCGGATCTCGGCGTGCCGTTCGAGACGCGCATCGTCTCCGCCCACCGCACGCCCCAGCGCCTGGTCGAGTATGCCACGACGGCGAAGGGCCGCGGGCTGAAGGTCGTCGTTGCCGGCGCCGGCGGGGCGGCCCACCTGCCTGGCATGTGCGCCTCCATGACCCCGCTGCCGGTCTTCGGCGTGCCGGTGGAGAGCCACGCGCTGAAGGGCATGGACAGCCTGCTCTCCATCGTCCAGATGCCGGGCGGGGTGCCGGT
>DASPKT010000456.1:0-2489 GCA_035627915.1 Azospirillaceae bacterium | reverse complement strand
GTTGACCGGCAGCATGGTGCGCGCCGGGTACAGCCCGGCCCGGCGCAGCGCCACCGCGCCGGTGGCCGGATCGCCCATGATGTCCGGGACGGAATAGCCCGCGCGGTAGGACAGCTCGGTCAGGGCGTAGCAGAGCTGCTCGACGATGGTGACGCCGGGGTCGGAGTAGTTGTAGTCGGTCCAGATGTCGCCCGACATGCGCTGGACCATGCGGATCGCCTCGGTCCTCAGCGCCTCGTAGCTGAGGCCGGGATCGTCCGGCGGTGCGGCGGGGATGGTCAGGGGCGTGTCGCTCACGGCGCCGCCCCCGCCGCTGAGGGGGCGGGCAGCGCCAGCACCGGCGCCGGGGCGTTGAGCGTCCGGCCGGCGGTCTTGCCCGACAGGTCGTGCTGCAGGGCGGAGGTCAGGTAGCACCAGCCGTCCAGCGCCTCCGGCGGGTCGTAGGACAGCGACAGCGAGAGCACCGCGACCACATAGGCGCGGTGCCGGATGAAGGCGGCGACGGCGTAGGCCGTGTAGTAGTCGGACGGGCGCGGCCCCAGCTCCGGCGCCGGCCAGGGCGACAGCCAGGCCACCAGCTCCTCGTTCAGCCGGCCCGACCAGGCGGCGGCCGTGTCGGTGTCGCGGAAGACCACCTCGGCCGTCACCTTGACGCGGACGTAGGGCGGGTTCTCCACCGTCAGCGTGACGAAGGGGCTGCAGCGCGCCCGGATCAGGTCGGCGACGGCGCCCAGCTCGTCCGGGTCGGCCAGCGGCTCCGTGGTGTCGGTCACCCCCGGCGTGGCCGGGCCGGGGACGACGACCAGCCGCACCGACCCGGCCGTCCCGGCCTCCGCCGGCACCACGGCGACCTGCCACAGGGCGGGCGACGCCGCCAGCGCCAGCCGCGCATAGTCCCAGCCCTGGATGGCCCGGTCCTTGTGGCGCAGGCGCTCGGCCATCCACATGTGGAACGCCTCTCCCCGCTCCTCCGGCCGGCCGCCGAAGGAGGGCAGGGGCTGGTCGACCGCGGCGATGCCGTCCAGCGGCTCGGCCGCGGCCGTGATCGTGCCGGCGGGCAGCGGGTGCCCCTGGGTGTCCGCGCCGCCGGGGCCGACCCAGCCCGCCTCCACCGCGTTCGGCGCCACCCCAGACAGCAGCGGGAAGGCGTCGGCGCCGCGGGCCACGGACAGCCTGACCCAGTAGAGCCCGTCGTCGCCGGGAACGGCGCCGGACAGCCCCAGCGTGGCGATGCCGGAGTTCTGCAGCCCGTTGGTGCCGTCGCCCTGCAGCCCGTCCGGCGGCTCCAGCCCGGTCCAGCCGCCTGCGGTGCGGTACGACCAGGCGATGGCCGGGGGATCGCCGGACCAGCCGGCGGGGCCCGGCGTCATCTGGAACAGCAGGGTCAGCAGCGGCGCCGCGCCGCCAAGGCCGACCAGCAGCGTGCCCTCCGCCTCCACCGGTTCGAGCAGGGGCACGTCCCCCGCCGTCCAGTCCGCCGCCTGCGTGCCGCCGAAGGGCAGCAGGCGGTAGAACCGCCCGTCACCTGAAAGGTCGCCGCCCGGCAGCGAAGCCGCCGCCGTGTAGGTCACCCGCAGCGCGGCGCAGCTGGGCAGCCAGGGCTGGTTCGGATAGCCCTTGGTGGCCTGCGATCCCATGCAGCCGTCGATGCAGGTCTGGAGACAGTCCTCGTGCGGCGCCGAAAGGGTGGAGCGGGCGGTCATCAGCGCCGACGCCATCTGCGGCCGGGCGACGCTGGCGGGCCGGTCGGCGGCGGCCGCGTGGGCATCCGTCAGGGTGCCGGCCGCCGACATCAGCGTGCGCGCCCGGCCCAGGTGCGGCGCCGCGGCGTCGCCCAGCTTTCCGCCGTTGGCGTCGATCCAGCGGGTCAGGTTGGCCGCGACCTCCTCCGCCGTCGGTTCCTCCTCCCGCCCGAAGGAGGCCAGCCAGGCCAGCAGCCCCTCGTCGCGATCCGGCACCTCCTCCAGGGCGCGGCGCAGGTTGGCGCGCAGGCGGGCGACCGTTCCCTTGCCCGGCCCCCCCTTTCCCGCTCCGTTGGACCCGCCGGTTCCGCAGCCCTCCGAGTTGTCGGTTTGGTCGGGCGGCGCCGCATCCCCGGCGTCCTCGGCCGCCCCGAAGGCGGCGTCGACCCATTTCAGGGCCGCGCCGGTCAGCTGCGTCACCGCCCGCTCCACCGCGTCCGCCAGCTTCTCCCGGTACTTGCCGGCGGACGCGTCGGCGTTCGCCGCCTCCACCCCGTCCAGGGCGGCGGCCTGCTGCGCCACCTCGCCGTCCTCGGCGCACTTGCCGGCGCACAGCTCGGAGCAGGCCGAGGCCATCGGCGCCTCCTGCAGCGCCGCGTTCATGACGTTGCGGGGATAGAGCGTGTCGCCGAAGGCGTAGGGCGGATCGGCCAGGGCCAGGCGCAGCCGGCTCGCCGCGGGATCGTAGTAGTTGGGCGGCGCGGCGGGGACGACCGGCAGCCCGGTGAAGGCGGTGTCCGGCAGCAC
>DASPKT010000455.1:0-3484 GCA_035627915.1 Azospirillaceae bacterium | reverse complement strand
CTGAAAGCATCTAAGCGGGAAACCCCCCTCAAAACCAGTGCTCCCTGAAGAGCCGTGATAGACCATCACGTCGATAGGCCAGGTGTGGAAGCGCGGCAACGCGTGAAGCTGACTGGTACTAATCGCTCGTCAGGCTTGATCCATCTGCTCCCCCGCGCAGCGGCAAACCCGCATGCCGGGGCGGCGCCAACCATGCATCGCACGGGTGTTACAAAGACCAGGGCCGACCCGGCCCGAAGCAACAGGGTACGGCTGGCCGATCTGGTGGTCATAGCGACGGGTAACACACCCGATCCCATCCCGAACTCGGCCGTGAAAACCGTCAGCGCCGATGGTACTGCGTCTCAAGACGTGGGAGAGTAGGTCGCCGCCAGGTCCGCCAGCCGTACCCCGAAACCCTCTTCACGATCCCAGGCCTCCCGATCCTCTGACGCGGGGTGGAGCAGCCCGGTAGCTCGTCAGGCTCATAACCTGAAGGCCGCAGGTTCAAATCCTGCCCCCGCAACCAACGCGCAAGCCCCCGAAGCAGTCCCTGCCTCGGGGGCTTCGTCGTTCCGGGCCCCCGTGAAGCCGACAAGGGCAGGCAGCCGAGCCTCGGCGCTTCCGCCAAGCAATCCGTTCCCGCTGCCCGCCGCCCCTGCCGGCAGCCACAACCGCTCAGCCCCGCCCTTCGCCACCGGTCGGCGCCCCGATCACTTCCGCCAGGAAAAGCCGGACTGCCGCCCAGGAGCGGCGGTCGGCATTGGCGTCGTAGCGGATGCCGCGTTCCGGGAAATCGAGCGACGCTGCGGTGAAGGCGTGCATGGCGTGGCCGTAGGCGTGGACCTGCCAGTCGGCCTGCGCCCCGGTCAACTCCGCCGCCAGGGCGAACAGGCCTTCGGGCGGCGCGATCGGGTCCTCCCAGCCGTGCAGGATCAGGACCTTCGCCATGATCGGCGGCTGCGGCCCGAGACCCGGGGGCGCGAAGCCGCCATGGACGCTGATCGCACCCTTGACGTCCGCCGTGCCGGTGCGTGCGAGGTCCAGCGCGCACAGACCGCCAAAGCAATAGCCCATGACGGCCACGCGGGACGCGTCCACCTCCGCGGCGCCAAACGCCGCCTCCTTCCCGGCGAGGAGCCGCCGACGCAGCAGGGCGCGGTCCGCCATCAGCGGCCCCATAAGCGCCGCGTTATCGCCGGCCTCGTCGCCCCGGACGCCCTTGCCGTAGAGGTCCAGCGCGACGCACACATAGCCGAGGCCGGCGAGCCGGTCAGCGACACCCATCATGCTCCGGTTGAGGCCGCTCCAGTCGTGGCAGAGCAAGACCGTGGCGGCTGGCCCCCGGCGCCCTTCGGGGCGGGCGACATAGCCTTCGAAAACCGTATCGCCCTCGGCATAGTCGAGCGGGCGGCCCGTCACCGGGAGGAGTGCCGGATCGGTGCCCGCGATGGATGCGGATGAATGATGACCTGTTCTATGCTCCACCTCGATCTCCTGGTGCTGGATTCCGCCGGGGTCGTCCCTTCGCCAAGCTAGCGGGGCGCCGACCGGGGGTATTGACGCTTTGGGACATCGGCTCCGGCCGCGCAGGCGCGGCCGCGGGGAAGGAGCGGCGGCATGTTCGAGATCCTTCCGGCATCGCGGCACCTCGCCGGCCTGGTGACCGGCTACTGGTTCGTGGAGGACCTGGCGGGCGAGCACCGGCACCGCCCGGTCGCCACCGCACCGGTCGCCGGAGCCATCCTCACGGTCAATCTCGGCCGGTCCAACGCCATGGTCGGCGGACCGGTCGTGCCACGCGTCGCCCTGACCGGCGTGCAGACCGTCGGCCGGAACTGGCAGTCCTGCACCGACACCTACTTCGTCATGGCGATGCTGACCCTGCCCGGCCTCGCGCGGCTGTTCCCGGGCGCCGGCGAGTGGGCCGCCGATACCGTGCTCGACGTGGGCGCACTCGTCGGCGATGGCCCGGCGCGGGCCCTGGACGCGGCTGTCTCGGCGGCATGGGAGCCGCGCCGGATCGCGGGGTGCGTCGATGCCTGGCTCACCTCCCGCTTGGCGCGTACGCCCGTCCCGCTGGAACCGGGCCGCTATGCGGCGGCCTGCGGGATGCTGGCGGCGGGCGAACCGGTCGAGGCGGCGGCCCGGCACGCCGCAATCACACGCCGCCAGCTCCACCGCTGGACCCGGTCGCACGCCGGTGTGAGCCCGAAGCAGCTGGCCGACATCGCGCGCCTGCAGGCGAGCCTGGGCGCCCTCCAGTCGCGGCGCGGCGACCCGCTCCAGGGCTACAGCGACCAGGCGCACCAGATCCGGAGCTGGAAGCGGCGGCTCGGCATCACCCCCGGTGCCTACGCCGCGCAGGAGCGCTCGGTGCTGGCGGAGAGCTTCGGCCGGCACCGCGCGGATGACCCCGAGGGAGCGCTGCCCTTCTACCTGTAGCGCGGCATCCGCCCGCGTGCCCGCGCGGACCTACTTGCCCGGCGCCCAGTCGCGCAGCCCGTACTTCTTCAGCACCGCGGCCAGGCGCCCGTCGCGGCGCATCGCCTCCACCTCGGCGGACAGCGCCTCGGCGTATCCGGCGGACTTCGGGTCGGCGGGCGTGAAGGCGATGGTCAGCGGGGCGGGCTCGGCGATGGCGATCAGGTCGAACAGGCCGCCCAGCCCCTGCGTCGTCAGCACATAGTCGAGGACGTTGGTGTCCTCCACCATCGCGTCCACCTCGCCCGCCGCCAGCTTGGCGACGATCTTGTCGCTGGCGTCCTCGCCCTCGAACACGACGATGCCGGGCTTGCCGCGGTTGTCGCGGATGTAGGCGTCGATGGGGCCGTCGTCGTAGGCGTAGCCCTCGATCACGGCGAGCCGGATTCCGGCCAGGGACGGCAGGCCCGCATACTTGAACTTCAGCCCTTTGCGCACCGCCAGCGTCGTCCCCGACAGGGCCAGCGGTACCCGCGGCAGCAGCAGCCCCTCGGCCGTGGCCTCGCCGTAGAGCGTGCCGATGATGCCGGTGGACCGCCCGTCCTTGACGGCGGCCATGGCATCGTCCCAGGGCATGAGCGCATAGTCGACCCGGTGGCCCAGCCTGGCCATCGCCGCGTCCGCGATCTCCACCATGTATCCGGGCATCCCGGACTTCGGATCGCAGTTGTAGGGGCACCAGGCATCGGCCCGCAGCGTGACCGTGTCGGCCCAGGCCGACGACCCGCCCATCGCCGCCGCCAGCAGCGCACCACCAAGCACCTTCAGACGCATTCCGTTCCTCGATCCGTCAGGTCAAGCCCTACCACGAATGGCTTAGCTCGTTCGGCGGAGCATCCCGCATGCCGGGGCTGCGGCGCAAGCGCGAAACCCCGTGGCCGCCCCCGGGCCGCGTGCAATGGCCCTGTGCGCGCCGGGCCTGGGCGCGTAGCGTCGCGGTTTCCGAGCAACAACCCTTCCGGAGACAGGCCCCATGCGCACCGCCCTGCGCCACGCCCTCACCCCCGCCCCCCTATCCGCA
>DASPKT010000454.1:0-3867 GCA_035627915.1 Azospirillaceae bacterium | reverse complement strand
GAGGAAGCCTCCGGGGTTTCCCCTTTCCCAATCCTTTTCCGTCATTCCGGCGAAAGCCGGAATCCAGGGGCGGTCCGCCGTGGCGCTCGAGGCCCCTGGACCCCGGCTTTCGCCGGGGTGACGGGAATGGAACATCATGATCCCGACCGTGCGATGCTCTCCAGCATGAGGGAGGGTGGATGCCAGGCCCGGCGCAGTCACCGGGAGCAGCAACCTCCCTTTGGAGCAGCTCGACGCCCCTCAGCCTGAGCCTGTCGAAGGCCGCACTCCGCCCCCGCTGCCCCGTCCCCGCTACTTCAGCGCGTTGGCGATCAGGTACTGGCCGAAGTCGGCGGTCTTGACCTTGACGTTCAGGTCCTCGCCCTGGCCGGAGAGGGCGCGGGCGACGATGATGTGGTTGTGCACGCTGGCCGGCGATACCTTGAAGATGCCGGCCGCCCCCTTGATGCGCGGGTAGTAGGTGGGGTCCACGGCCTTCTCCTTGCGGGCGAGGCGCGCCAGCGCCTCCTCCTCCGCGAGGTCGCCGGCGTCCTGCTTCTTCACCAGGGTCCAGTCGGTCTCGCCGGCCCAGCCGCGGGCGATCTCCGCCTCGGGGTCGTCCGCCACGCCCACCTTGAAGACATGCTTGCTGAGCCCGACGTCGGAGGCCCAGTCGCTGAGCTTGGCGCTGCGCGCCACGTAGATCGTCGCCATCGGCCCCTTCCCTCGCCCGCTGCCGGAACGGCAGGGATAGCGCACCCGGGCCGGCCGCGCCAAGCGTGCCTGTGCCCCTCCCCTCCGGCCGCCCTGCGCCGCGGTAGGCAAGTCTTTACCGGCATGGGCCAAATTCGCTGCAATTGCCACCAATCCCGGTGACCCGGCCCGAACGAAATATTATGTTGGGCCGGAATCGATACCTCCTTCGGTCAGGGCGGCTCATGCGTCACCTTTTCTCTTTCCTTCTGGCCGTCACGTTGCTCGTGGCGCCGGCCCTGCCCGCGCACGCGTTCCGGCTGGTGCCGATCGAGATGGAGCTGGAGCCGAGCGGCCGCGGGGCGACGCAGATCTTCCGGGTCGAGAACGACAACAAGGAGCCGGTCGCCATCGAGGTGAAGGTCGTTCCCCGCATCATGGGCATGGACGGCCTGGACCAGGAGAGCGAGCAGGACACCGAGAACTTCGTGGTCTTCCCCGAGCAGATCATCCTGCAGCCCGGCGAGAACCAGTCGATCCGCGTGCAGTGGGTCGGCTCCGCCTCGCCCGACCGCGAGCTGCCCTTCCGCCTGATCGCGGAGCAGCTGCCGATCGACATCGGCAAGCCGGCGCCGCAGGGCGGGCAGGTGCGGCTGCTGGTGAAGTACGTGGCCTCGCTCTACGTGGTGCCGCCGGGCGTGCAGCCCGCCGTGACCGTGGTCAGCGCCCAGCACCGCACCCTGGAGGAGGGGCCGGCGCTGGAGGTCGTGCTGCGCAACGACGGCAAGGCGCGCCAGGTGCTGCGCGAGCCGACGCTGACCGTCCAGGCCGGTTCCAGCACCCTCACCCTGACGCGCGACCAGCTGGGCGGCCTGGCGGGCGAGAACCTGCTGGCCGGCACCACCCGCCGCTTCCTGGTTCCCTGGCCCGCCGGCCTGCCGGCCGGCCCCGTGACGGCGAAACTCGCCCTGCCGTGACCCGGCAGCCGGTCCCCCGACGCATGACCGGCCGGGCGGCGCGCCGCGCCGTCCTGGCGGCGGGGGCGCTTGCCCTGCCGCTGGCCGGCATGGCGCTGCGGGACTCGGCGGCGGAGCCGGCCCCGGCGACGGCCGACGCCGCCGCCCCCGACCCGGACGCGTCGGCGGCCCCGGCCGCGCCTGCGGCCAAGGAGGGCTCGCAGCAGCTCTTCAGCAAGGTGTTCGGCGACCGCAAGCAGCCCAAGGTGCGGGCGCTCGACCTGCCGGTGCGCCTGAACGGGCGCGAGATCGGCTTGGTCCCGGCCCGCGTCGCCGCCAACCCCGCCGCCAGCGAGGTGGACGTGGTGCGCCTGACCGCGCTCATCGGCGAGGCGGTGCAGGAAGGACCGCTGGAGAAGGTGCGGGCGCTGGCGGGCCAGGACGGCTACGGCCGGCCGGCCCAGCTGGAGCCCGGCGGGGTGGAGATCCGCATCGACGCGGGCGAGCTGCTGGTGGACGTGACGGTGCCGCCGGCCCTGCGGCGGGTGACCAGCCTCAGCGTGGTCAACCGGGCGGACGCGGCGCGCGGCTACCTGGCCCTGCCGCCGGCCAGCCTCAGCGCCTACACCAACATCCGGGCCGCCGTGGAGTATTTCGCCTTCCCGGCCGACGACAAGCCGGACGGGCGGGAGCCGCTGCGCGTCTCCTTCGAGAATGCGGTCAACTGGAAGGGCTGGCTGGTGGAGGCGGAGGCCTTCTACCGCGAGGACGGGGCGAAGCGCTGGTCGCGCGGACCGGCCCGGCTGGTCCACGACTTCGTCGACAAGGCGGTGCGGGTCCAGCTGGGCGACCTCAACTATCCCGTCGCCGGCTACCAGGTGGGCCGCGGCATGGCGGGGCTGTCGGTGTCGCGCAACTTCTCGCTGCAGCCCTACCGGTCGGTGCAGCCGGCCGGCCGGCAGGAATTCGTGCTGGAGAACCCCTCGGTCGTGGAGGTCAGGGTGAACGGCCGGCCGACCCGGACCTTCCGCCTGGACCCCGGCCCCTACAACCTGTCCGACTTCCCCGGCACGACCGGCACGAACGACATCGAGGTGCGCATCACCGACGGCTTCGGCCGCCAGCAGCAGTACCTGTTCCCGTTCTTCTTCGACAGCCAGCTGCTGGCGCCGGGGGTGCACGAATTCTCCTACGCCATCGGCTACCCCTCGGTCTTCGCCAGCGAGCGGGTCGACTACGACACCGCCAAGCCGACCTTCAGCGGCTTCCACCGGGCCGGCATCTCCGACCAGCTGACGGTCGGGGCCGGCGTCCAGGCTGACAAGGACCAGACCGTGGTCGGGACGGAGGTCACCTACACCACGCCGGTCGGCACCTTCACCCTGGAGCCGGGGGCGAGCTTCGGGGCGACGCGCGGCATGCAGGCCAGCCTGCGCTACCGCGACTTCCGCACCGGGGAGGAGTTCTGGCAGCAGCGCACGGTCTCCGCCCAGGCGACCTGGCGCGACGCCGCCTACGGCGCGCTGGGCAACATCGACCCGCGCAACAGCACCTCCTACGACCTGTCCGCCCGCATCGGCCAGCCGGTCATGCAGGACCTGACCGCCACCCTGTCCGGCCGCTACCAGATCGTGCGCGACCCGGCGCTGGTGGACGGCTACTCCGTGGACTTCTCGCTCCGCCACCGGCTGGCCCGCTCCGGCAGCGTCGACCTCACCCTGTCCAAGGCCCGGCTGACCTCGGGCGAGACGGAGGAGGGCGCCTACCTGTCGCTGCGCTACACCTTCGACGGCGGCCGGCAGTCGGCCGGGCTCAGCGTCGACACCGCCGACCGCGAGCGGCGGCTGGACTGGCGCTACCAGGACCTGCGCGTGATCGACGCCTGGAACCTCTACGCCGACGTGACGCAGCGCGCCGGCCCCGACCGGGTGCAGGGGGCGGCCTCCTACACCCACCAGCGCTTCCTGGCCTCTGTCCGGCACGACTGGGCGCAGCGCCTGGTCACCGGCGGCCAGGCGCCGGAGAACCGGACGACGCTGAACCTCGCCACCGCGCTGGCCTTCGCCGACGGCCACGTCGCCCTGACCCGGCCGGTCAGCAACAGCTTCGCCATCGTCGTCCCGCACCCGCGCCTGGACGACAAGCTGATCGGCGTCGACCCCTCCGGCGGCCGCTATTCCGCCCAGTCGGACTTCCTGGGCCCGCCGGTCATCCCCAACATCTCGGCCTACCTGGTGCG
>DASPKT010000453.1:0-5739 GCA_035627915.1 Azospirillaceae bacterium | reverse complement strand
TCGACCACCGAGCCGACCGGGTGGTTGCGCGCGAAGGCCTCCCACGGATTTTCGAGCGTCTGCTTGAGGCCGAGCGAAATGCGGCGCTTGGCCGGATCGACCTCGAGCACCACCACGTCGACCTCCTGGGTGGTCGACAGGATCTTGCCGGGGTGCACGTTCTTCTTGGTCCACGACATCTCGGAGACGTGGATCAGGCCCTCGATGCCGGGCTCCAGCTCCACGAAGGCGCCGTAGTCCGTGATGTTGGTCACGCGGCCCTTGAAGCGGGCGCTGACCGGGTACTTGGCTTCCACGCCCTCCCACGGATCGGCCTCGAGCTGCTTCATGCCGAGGCTGATGCGCTGGGTCTCCGGGTTGAAGCGGATGACCTGGACCGTGACGGTCTGGCCGATCTGCAGCGCCTCGGAGGGGTGGTTGATGCGGCGCCAGGCGATGTCGGTGACGTGCAGCAGGCCGTCCACGCCGCCCAGGTCCACGAACGCGCCGTAGTCGGTGATGTTCTTCACCACGCCCTGCAGGACCTGGCCTTCCTTCAGGTTGGCCACCAGCTCCGAGCGGGCCTCCGCGCGGCTCTCCTCGAGCACGGCGCGGCGCGACACGACGATGTTCCCGCGCGAGCGGTCCATCTTCAGGATCTGGAAGGGCTGCGGGGTGCCCATCAGGGGGGAGATGTCGCGCACCGGGCGGATGTCCACCTGGCTGCCCGGCAGGAACGCCACGGCGCCCGACAGGTCGACCGTGAAGCCGCCCTTGACGCGGCCGAAGATGACGCCGGTGACGCGCTGCTGGTCGTTGAACGCCTTCTCCAGAAGGGTCCAGGCCTCTTCGCGCTTGGCCTTCTCACGGGACAGGACGGCCTCGCCGTTCTTGTCCTCCATGCGGTCGAGATAGACCTCGACCGTGTCGCCCACCTTCAACTCGACCGGCTGGCCGGGGACGGCGAACTCCTTGAGCGCGACGCGCCCCTCCGACTTCAGGCCGACGTCGATCAGCACCATGTCGTTCTCGATCGAGAGGACGGTGCCCTTGACGACGGTGCCCTCGAGGCTCTCGGACGTGCCGAGCGACTCCTCGAGCAGGGCGGCGAAACTTTCCTTCTTCAGCGCAGAGACCTGGGCCATTGAAACTCCTTGGGTGGGTCCTGAACGGAGCGGACGGAGACTGCCGGACGCCCTTCCGACCGCCTGTCGCCAACACCCGTCGCGCCGCGCACCACGCGCGGCGACTTGGTTGATGTTGGGATACCGTGCCGCCTGCCCTTACCGGCCGGCGAACGCGGGTCTGGAGCGTATGAAGGCCATGGCTGCGTCGAACGCCTGGTCGGCGTCCATCGCGGACGTATCAAGCAAAAACGCGTCGCCAGCCGGTACGAGCGGGGAAACCGCACGCTGGCTGTCGCGCGTGTCACGAACCTTCATGTCCTCCAGGACGGCTGCGTATATAGCCGGGACTCCGCGCCCGCGCAACTCCTTGAGGCGCCGTTCGGCCCGCACTTCCGTGGTGGCCGTCACGAAAAGCTTGGCCGGGGCGTCCGGGCAGATGACGGTGCCGATGTCGCGCCCGTCCAGCACCGCCCCCGCGGCACCCCCCGGCGGCCGCGCCGCGAAGCCGCGCTGGAAGTCCAGCAGCGCCGCCCGCACGTCCGGCACCGCCGACACCTTGGATGCCGCCTGCGCCGCCTCGTCCCCGCGCAGCGCGGGATCGCGCACCAGCTCGGCGATGGCGTCCGGCGTCAGGGCGCGCGCGGCCTCCGCCGCGGCATCGGCGTCGTCCGGGCTGCCGCCCCGCCGGTTCACCACCAGCCCGACGGCGCGGTAGAGCGCACCCGTGTCCAGGTGCGCGAAATCAAGCGCCGCCGCCACGCGCTTCGCCAGCGTCCCCTTGCCGCTGGCGGCGGGACCGTCGATGGCGACGACGAGGGAGGCGGTGGCGTCGGTGGGCATGGGGGTCGGCCTCGCATCGGAAACGATGCGGGGGCGTTACCACCGACGGGCGGGGGCCGGCAAGGGCGGAGAGGATCCCGGGGTCAGAGCGGGACGGTGCGGTAGAGTTCCTCCAGGGCAAGGTCAAGCCCGACGCTCTCCAGCCGCAGCCGGGCCTGGGGCCCTTCGGCAACCTCGACCGCCCAGCCGTCGGCGGTCCGCCGCGCCACGGAGACCCAGAGGCGGTCCTGCGCCACCTCCACCACCTCCCGCATCGTGGGGATGGCCTTGTAGGCCGCCTCCTTGAACCGCCGCTCCCAGGTCGAGTTGGACGGGCTCAGCACCTCGACCGCCAGGACCGGGCTGTCGGCCTCCAGCACGGACCTGCCGCAAGTCACCAGCAGGTCGGGCACCAGGTAGCTGCCGCTCCCGTCGGCCAGCGTCGTCCCGCTGCCGATCTCCAGCGCGCAGGGTCTGCCGCCGCGTGCCAGGGCGGCGTCGATGCGGGCGCCCAGCGTCCCCACCAGCCGGCCGTGCGCGGCACTGGGCGCCGCGTGCCCCGTCTCCGGGTCGTGGTCCTTGAGGATCGGGGTGCCGTCCAGGAGTTCCCAGACATAGTCGTCGCCAGAGTCCCATCGCAGGAACTCCTCGACCGTCATCTTCCTGTCGAGCGTGCGTTCGACCCGCCTCACGGGAACCGCCATCGGCACCTCCGCCGGAAGGTCCGCTGGAACTGTCCAGCGCCCCTTCCCAAGAGGGTGGGAGCTTCGCCCCCCGCGGTCAAGGATTCCGCGCCCGGCGTCAGTCCGCCGCGATGTCGGCGCCCAGCCCGTTCATCAGCCGGACGAAGCCGGGGAAGCTGGTGTCGATGAAGGTGCCGTCGTCGACGCGCACCGGCTCGTCGGTCGCCATGCCCAGCACCAGGAAGCTCATGGCGATGCGGTGGTCCAGCGCGGTGGCGATGGTGGCGCCGCCGCGCGGCGGGCGGCCGGTGCCGTGCACGACCAGGTAGTCCTCCCCCGCCTCGACCCGGACGCCGCACGCTGCCAGCCCGTCCGCGACCATGGCGAGGCGGTCGCTCTCCTTCACGCGCAGCTCGCCGATGCCGCGCATGACCGTGGGGCCGGAGGCGCAGGCGGCGGCCGCGGCCAGGACCGGGTACTCGTCGATCATGCTGGGCGCGCGCTCCGGCGGCACCTCCACCCCGCGTAGCTCGGAGCCGCGGACGCGCAGGTCGGCGATGGGCTCGCCCGCCTCCTCGCGCGCGTTCCCGAAGGAGAGGTCGGCGCCCATCTCGCGCAGCGTCTCGTAGAGGCCGGTGCGGCGCGGGTTGGTCCCCACTCCCGGCATCAGCAGGTCGGAGCCCGGGCGCAGCAGCGCCGCCACCGTGGGGAAGGCGGCCGAGGAGGGGTCGGCCGGCACGGTGATGGTGCGGCCGGTGATCTCCGCCTCGCCGGTCACGGTGACGGCCAGCGCCCCGTCGTCGGTCTCCGCCGTCTCCACCGCCACGCCGAAATGGCGCAGCATGCGCTCGGTGTGGTCGCGGGTGGGCTCGGCCTCGATGACGGTGGTCTTCCCGGGCGTGTTCAGCCCCGCCAGCAGGATCGCCGACTTCACCTGGGCGGAGGCGACCGGCAGGCGGTAGGTGATGGGGACCGGGCTGTCGGTGCCGACCACGGCCAGCGGCAGACGGCCCTTGCTGCGGCTGACGAAGCTGGCGCCCATCGTCTCCAGCGGGCCGGTGACCCGGGCCATCGGCCGCTTGGTCAGCGACGCGTCGCCGGTGAAGAAGGTGGTGAAGGGGTGCGTCGCCACCAGCCCCATCAGCAGGCGGGCGGCGGTGCCGCTGTTGCCCATGTCGAGCACGGAGGCCGGCTCGCGCAGGCCGCCGATGCCGAGGCCGCGGGCGCGCCAGACGCCGTCGGCGCCGCGCTCGGCCTCCGCCCCCAGGGCGCGCAGGGCGGCGGCGGTGTTCAGCACGTCCTCGCCTTCCAGCAGCCCGTGGATGACCGTCTCGCCCAGCGCCAGCGCGCCGAACATCAGGGAGCGGTGGGAGATCGACTTGTCGCCGGGCACCCGCACCGTGCCGGACAGCGCCCCCACCCGGCGGGAGACGAGCGGCTTCGGCGGGGGCGTCGCGGTCATGGCGGTCCTCGTTCTGGAGCGGCGGTTTCCCGGGGGCGTTTCCGGGGCGGCGCGGGGCTGCGGCCGGCGCCCGCGTCTCTAGCATATCGGCCGTCCCCGGAGAACCGCCGAAGACCGGACCCTCCCCCGCTGATTCCTTGGGGCCGATTCTTTGGTTTGACAGGGCCCCGGCTTCGTGGCAAACGCCGCGCCTGCGACCGCGCGTCCGGCGCGGCCCAAGGAATTACGGAGGATTGTCGTGGCGAAACCGGAATGGGGGACCAAGCGGATCTGCCCGAACTGCGGCACGCGCTATTACGACATGCGCAAGGATCCGGCGACCTGCCCGTCCTGCAATACGGTGTTCGACCCCGAAGCGCTGCTGAAGTCCCGCCGCGCCCGCCCGATCCCCGTCGAGGAGGTCAAGAAGGCCCCCGTCGAGGTGGAGGAGGATGAGGCCGGCATCGACACCGAGGAGGAGGCCGACGAGGTCCTCGAGGATGCCGAGGACGAGGTCGACGTCGACCTGGAGGACGGGGAGGTCCCGGAGGACCTGCCGGCCGACGAGGACGAGGACGTGCTGCTGGAAGACGCCGAGGAGCTCGGCGACGAGGACGACATGGGCGAGGTGGTCGACGTCGAGGGCGACGAGGACCGTTGATTCCCTTGCGTTTTCGCGCGTTCCGGGGGGCCCGGAAAAATCTCGCCGGCCCCCTGATTTTTTGCTTGAACGGCGCGGTCGGTTTGGACATATTGCGCGCCACGACGCCGCCCCCCAGGACGGCGGTCACGAGACAGACGGTTCGGGGCCATAGCTCAGCTGGGAGAGCGCTACAATGGCATTGTAGAGGTCAGGAGTTCGATCCTCCTTGGCTCCACCAAACAGGAAGGCCCGGCAGGCGACTGCCGGGCCTTCCGCTTTTTCGGGCTCACGATCGCCCGACGTCCCTCAGCCCTTGAAGACGTGCTCCCGATGCCATGCCAGGAACTTCGGGTGCGGCGCCAATTCCGGGCGATCCGGAATAAGCAGTCTCCGTTCCGGACGGAAAAGTCGGCGCGCGCTCTCGGGGACATGCTTCTCGGCGACAAGCAGCGAATGGTCGTCCGCTGCCGAGATCAGTCCCCGGTCGAACATCCAATGAACGGTGGCTGAGAGCGCTAGCCCGTTTCGGGGACTGTCGGGCCCATCGGCATTCACAGGCCGAATGTGCGCCGCCTGCACCTCTGCCCGCCCTCCCCCGTTTATGAGCCTCAGGCCAGTAACAGCACAGGTTTCCTGGTAAGCGGCCTTTACCGTTGCGGCAAAGGCAGCATCCCGAACGGGGCGGGCGGTCAGTCTTTCGACGACGGGGCGCTCAAACGTCTCCGGCTCGTCCGCGAAGCCGTAAAGCGGGTCGGTGCCGGATACCGCTCCGGCTTGTCCCGCATCGAGGATGTGCGCCATTCCGGCCCGCAGGATCGCGTCGTATTCCTCATCAGAGATCAGTCGCACGGACCGGCCGAACGCGCCTTTGCTTGTGCCACCATCCTCCCGCCTAAGGCCGGATTCGTAGTAATGCGCTCCTTCGCGGAAGGGGACCGGACGCGGCAGGGGCAGAAAGCCTTCGATGAAGGCATAGAAATGATCCGGCATGGTCGGGTCGGCCCTGACCGAGGCGACCCGCGCTGTCGCGAAATAGGCTTGGCGGCC
>DASPKT010000452.1:0-10016 GCA_035627915.1 Azospirillaceae bacterium | reverse complement strand
AGAGCGCCGCCGTTGCCGTCGTACTTCACGGAGTAGCTGATCTCGTCGCCGCGGGTGTTCTTCAGCTTGCCGGCGTTGGACGAGGTCAGGGAGATGTTGTAGCCGGTGCCGGAGTTGCAGTTCTCCACCACCGTGCCGACCTGCTTGTCGGTCTCGCCGCCGTTCAGGTTCAGGCTCTGGTTCAGGTCGGAGACGCTGACGGTGCAGTTCAGCGGCACGTTGCCCTTCAGGACCACCGAGCCGCTCGACTGCGCGACGGCCGGGGCGGCGATCAGCGTGGCGGCGATCAGGGCGGCGGGGGCGAAGAAGCGGCTGAACATCGTCTGGGTTCCCTTCGGTTCGGCGGGCCCTGGGGGCCTCGTTTTCCTGTGCCGAAACCTTTGCAACCCGGGTGCCAGCCTGTGCTGGATCGTTGGATTTCCGTGTTTTCAATGCGTTAGGAGAAGCGTCGCCGCCGACACCCGGGGTCGTATCTCTTTGGGCATGGCAAGGTGCAATAACTTGTTAACAGTGATCGCCGTGGCGGCTTGCATTCGGCAATGCATTCCTACAGGCAATGCGCTGCGGGCCGGCGGACCGCAGCCAAGCCCTTATCCTTCCGTACAATTTCTCTCAAAATGTCAGCGACCGGATGGGCGGAGGGCCCCGGCCCGTGGTACTCTGTCTGCGTCCGCACCCCGGGCCGGCGCGCCCGGGCGGACCAGAGCCGAGTTCCGGAGACCAGCGGAGACCCCAGGATGGCCAAGGCTGCCAACATCGCCGTACTAGTCGTCGACGATTACGCCACCATGCGCCGCATCGTGCGCAACCTTCTGGGCCAGATCGGCTTCCAGAAGATCGAGGAGGCCAGCGACGGCGCCGACGCCCTGGCCAAGCTGCGCGGCGCCCCCTTCGGGCTGGTGATCTCCGACTGGAACATGGAGCCGATGACCGGCCTGCAGCTCCTGAAGGAGGTGCGCGCCGACGTGCGGCTGAAGGACACGCCCTTCATCATGGTCACCGCCGAGAGCAAGACCGAGAACGTGATCGCGGCCAAGGAGGCGGGCGTCAACAACTACATCGTGAAGCCCTTCAACGCCGAGACGCTCAAGAAGAAGATCGAGAGCGTCATCGGGACGCTGGAGTAGGACGATGGCGGGTCAGGCCAGGTCCGCCATGGCGGACGCGGACTACGCGGCGATCGAGGCCGAGCTGGCGGGCGACCCCCGCCTCGCCGCCTTCCTCCAGGCGCGCGACGCCCGCATGCGGGCCGCCGGCGCCGCGGAGGCGGGCGACCTGATGGGGGCGCTCCGGCGGGAGGTCAACCGGCTGCACGAGCTCAGCCACAACATCGGCGAGGGCACGGTCGCGGTCGCCGGCCAGCACCCGCACATGCGGATGATGCGCCACGAGCTGCAGCAGCTGGCCAGCCACATCGAGCAGACCAAGACCGAGATCGCCCAGCTGGTGCCCAAGGACTCGGCCAACAGCCGCATCCTGGCCGCCACCTCGGAGCTGGACGCCATCGTCACCGCGACCGAGCGCGCCACCTCCGACATCCTGTCGGCGGCGGAGGCTATCCAGTCCTCCGTCGAGCGGCTGGCCCGCACCGGCCATGACGAGGTCATCGAGGTCGCGACCGAGATCGAGAGCCACTGCATGGGCATCCTGATGGCCTGCTCGTTCCAGGACATCACGGGGCAGCGCACCACCAAGGTCGTCAACACGCTGCGCTACATCGAGCACCGCGTGGCCGCGATGATCGGCATCTGGGGCGCCCAGGCCGGCGAGGCCTCCGGGGCCGACGCGCTGCTTTCGACCCGGCCGGGCGACACCCGCCCGGACGCCCACCTGCTGAACGGCCCGGCGCTGGAGCAGGTGCACCAGGAGGACATCGACGCGCTGTTCAACGCCGCCGGCGCCCCGGCGCCGGAGCCGAAGCCGGCCGCGCCAAAGAGCCAAGCCGACATCGACGCGCTGTTCGACTGACCGCCGCCCCCGCACCCGGCGGCCCGCTTCCGGGCCGTACCGGGGGCGTCTTCATCCTTTGTTTTCCATCTAATTTTCCCCGCCGCCCCTCCCGTCGGTGGTACCCTCCGCGGGTGGGTGCTGCAGGACGGGCGGGGTCGATGGCGGCGCGATCGAAGCTTTGGCGACAGGACGCGGGGGACGGCGTCTCCCCCGGCCGCCGCGCGGTGCTCCGCGCCGGCCTCGGGGCGGGAGCCGCCGGCTTGGCGGCGGCGCTGCCGGGCGGCGCCTTCGCCGCGGGGCGCGAGGTGCTGTTCGGCTTCCGCCTGGTGCCGCCCTTCGTCATGGAGGACCCCTCCGGCCGGCTGACCGGGATCGAGTACGACATCGTCAGCGCGGCGCTGGCCGTGCGCGGCCACCGCATCCGGCCCTATCTGGGCCCGCTGCCGCGGCTGGCCTCGGCGGTGCGGTCGGGATCGATCGACGGCGCCGCCCCGGTCCTGCCCTCCTTCGAGACGGAGGCGGTGCGGACCTCCTCCTACATCATCTACCGCAACGTGGCGCTGACGCTGGACGGGTCCGGGCACCGGCTCGCCACGGTGGAGGATTTGGCCGGCCTCAGGGTCATGGCGTTCCCCAACGCCACCAAGGTGCTGGGCCCGGCCTACGCGGCCGCGGTGGCGCGCTGCCGGGAGTACCGGGAGGAGGCCAAGCAGATGCTGCAGGTCCGCAACCTCTTCCACGGCCGCGTCGACGTGGCGATCGGGGAGCGCCGCATCCTGGGATACTATGTCCGCTCCCCCGTGACCGAGATCGACGGCTCCCGCCCGATGGCGGAGCACGACCTGTTCGAGCCGACGGAGTACGAGGCGGCGTTCCGCGACCCCGCCCTGGCCGCCGACTTCGAGGAGGGGCTGCGCGCGATCCGGGCCGACGGCACCTACGCCGCCATCCTCCAGCGCTACGAGGCGTGAGGCCTCACTCCCCGCCGCCGCGCCGGTCCACCGGGTCCGGCAGGCGCAGCCGCGTGACGTGGCCGGACGCCTCCTCCCGCCCGTCGAAGCGGCCGTCGAAGTAGAAGCGCTGCCAGGGGCTGCGCAGCGCGTCCGGGTCGCGCGCAGCCATCCGCTCCAGCAGCTCCTGCCGGCGGCCGCCCCAGTCCGCCATGTCGGCCTGCAGCTGCGGGTCGTCGGCGATGTCGCGGATCTCCACCTCCACCCCGCGCAGCAGCCCGGCGTCGACGGGGATCAGGGTGCAGAACGGCTCCCCCTTGCGGAACTCGTGCCGGCCGGGGGCCAGCAGCTGCCAGTTCATGGTGAAGGGATAGGGGACCCAGCCCGTCTCCACGATGCCGGTCAGGGGCGCCATGCCCGGCTTCGGCCGGTTCAGCGGCCCGGTCGCCAGCAGGCACCGGTCGGGCGGGGTGCGGAACAGGTAGCCGGTGTGGAAGGTGACGATGCCGTGGGTGAAGTTGGAGGCGACGAAGTGCTCCAGCCAGGGTGTGTCGTCCAGGGCGGTGAATGTGATGTCCGCCTGCCCCGGCCCACCGTTCCAGTCGATGGCGAAGTCGTGGGTGCAGTGCAGCTCCCACCCGTAGCCGTTGGCGATGGAGAGCGGCAGGCAGCGGTAGGCGTGCCGGTCGGGGAACGCGTCCATCCAGTCCCGCCGCACCGGGCAGGCGCGCAGCGGCGGCGGGGACGGGGTGAGCGCGTAGGCGGTCAGCTTCATGGCGGTGGCGGGTCCGGCCGTGGTCGCCCGCAGAGTAGCACGGCCGGTCCCGATCCCTCGCCCCCTGGCCCGCCTTCAGCCGAAGTCGCCGTAGCCGGCCAGGGTGGAGCCGTTGGCGTAGATGGCGCTGACGACGAGGGTGTTGCTGCCGCTGGTGTAGACGGCCTCATTGGAGGCGGCGTTGCGCAGCAGGATGTCGTCGCGCCCGTCGCCGTCGAAGTCCCCGGCCCCGATGACGGCGAAGCCGGCCGTGACGGCGGCCCCGGCGGTGAAGCCGGCGGCCCCCTTCGCCAGTTCCCAGAACAGCACGGCCCGGCTGCCGGAGTTGTAGAGCATCAGGTCGTCGGCGCCGTCGCCGACGAAGTTGCCCGCCGCCGCCACCGTCCAGCCCGAGGAGGGGGCCAGCGTCAGCAGCGGTGTGAACCCGCCGCCGTTCCAGTAGACCAGCGCCCCGGTGGCGGTGTTCTGGAACAGCACGTCGTCGCTCCCGGCATTGTCGAAATTGCCGACGCCGCGCACCTCCACCCCGGTGCCGAGCGTCAGGAAGTCGACGCTGGCGCCCCGGCTGCGTGCCTCCAGGTCCAGGAACCGCAGCGTGCCGTCCGGCCCCTTCAGCAGGATGTCGGCGCCGGACGAGCCGGTGAAGTTGCCGAACCCGACGGCCTGGGCCTGCCCGAAGGGGTCCAGGTCCTGGAAGCCGTTCCCGGCCCGCGACACGTCCCACCAGAGGTCCTGGCTGCCGCCGTTGTTCAGCAGCATGTCGGCCTTGCCGTCGGCGTTGAAGTCGGCGACGCCGCGGATCGCCGTCGTGTCGGAGAACTGGACCAGCTGATTGAAGCCGTTGCCGCCCTTGGTCTGGTCCCAGCTCAGCACGCGCCCGTCGGCCAGGCGCAGCAGGAACTCCGCCGGCGTCACCGCGGGCGCCGGGGTCAGCAGCGAGGCCAGGCTGACCGTCTGGTCGGCGAAGGCGACAGTCTCGACCTCCACCAGCGTGTCGGTGCCGTCCGCCCCGCCGATGTGGGAGATCGTCGCCGTGGAGCCGCTGCCGGAGACTTGGTAGCTGGCGCGCGTCGCGCTGAACACGGCCGTGTCGGTGCCGCTGCCGCCTTCCAGCCGGTCGTTGCCGGCGCCGCCGGCCAGGGTGTCGTTGCCCTCCGCCCCGGTCAGCGTGTCGGCGCCGCCGTTGCCCTCCAGCCGGTTGGCGACCCCGTTGCCGCGGATGCTGTCCGCCGCGGCGCCGCCCTTGGCGTTCTCGATGACGGCGCCGAAGGCGATGGCGAGGTTGTCGCGGGCGTCGTAGGTGGGCGAGGGGTGGTTCGCGTTGGTGACGTTGACCCGCCGCTCCGCCTCCGTCTGGCGCAGGCCGATGGAGCTGAACTGCCCGTCGCGCAGGTCGATCCGGCTGGTCAGCGTCTGCAGCGAGGCGTCCAGCGTGTCGGTGCCGCCGCCGTCCCAGATCGTCTCGAAGAAATCCTCGTTCTCGTCCCAGCGGTAGGTCGTGTCGCCGCTGCGGGTCTGGGTGTTGACCCCGTACAGGTACTGCACCGCCAGGATGTCGTAGAGCATCAGGGTGCGCGGCGACAGGTACTGGAAGCTGAAGCCGCCCGGCGTCTCGACCGTGACCGAGGTGTTCTCCGGGTAGGTGTAGGACATGACGGTGTAGAGGACGCTGTCCTCCGCCCCGGTCAGGGTGACGCTGCCCTCGAACGGGTGCTTCAGGCCCAGCGCGTGGCCGACCTCGTGGATGACGGTGTTGAAGGCGTCGGTGCCGGCGGCCGGGTTGGCGTTGTCCTCCGTCGCGTTCAGCCAGAGGTCGCCGCCCAGGTCGCCCGCGGTGATGCCGCCGATGCGGCCGTCGGTGACGGTGAAGCTGAACTCCGGGAAGTAGGCGTAGCCGACCAGGCCCGCGTCCTCCGCGAACAGGTAGGAGCCGAAGCGCAGCGGCGGCGCCTCGCTGTCCGCCACCTCGGTGAAGCGGATCAGCGACACCTCCTCGAACATCTCCAGCGCCTGCCGGAAGGCATCCTTCTGGACGTCGGTCAGCGGCGTGAAGGTGGACGCCGTCGGCGGGTCCTCCACGCCGGCGCCCGCGTAGTAGCCGGGGATCGAGGTCATGAAGCTGTAGCGCACCGTGACCCCGGTCCCGAGCCCGGCCGAGGGGCCGGTGGTCGAGTCCAGCCGGTAGGCCGTCCCGTCCGCGTTCACGAAGTTCCAGCGAGCGGTCGCCGAGTCGCCGATGGCGGCGACCAGCGCGTCCACGCCGCGCTCCCCCGTCGTCGGCAGCGGCGGCACCGAACCGGCGGTGCGGGGCCCCGGGAGCGGCGGCGCCGCGGCGCCGGGTGCGATGGACCTGTACTCGGCGACCGGCATGACGATGCTCCCCCTGGCGACGCTTCTCCCAAGGGCATCATACCGGCTTCCGCCGAAGAGGTAAGACTTTCTATTTAGACTATAGTTAACGGAATCAAGCCGCTGCGGGGTGGCGCCCGGGCGTTCCGGCCGCTGGGCGGGCCCGGGTCAGCCCGCCGGGTTCGGCAGCACCAGGCCCAGCGTCACCCGGCGGCGCAGCAGGCGCGGCGCCAGCCGCCCGTCCGGCCCCTCCTCCGTCACCACCAGTCCGGCCGCCTCCAGGTCGCGGACGACGCGGAAGGTGTCGGCCAGTGGCAGTCCGCAACGGCGGCCGACGTCGGTCATGCATTCTGCATCGCCCGCGGCAAGGGCAGCGAGCACGCGCAGGCCGGGGCTGTCGAAGGCGCCGGCGCGCCCCGGGTCCAGCCAAAGCTCCGCCGCCTCGTCCTCGCCGGCCGGCGTCCCGCCCCCGGACCCGCTTCCAGACCCGCCCGCCGGCCCGCCGTCACCGAACGCCGCGAAGCGTCCGCCCTCGGCCTGTCCGATCCTGTCGATCATGCCTCAGAACCTCCTCGATCCGGGACCCGGGCACCCCCGGGTCCAGCCCCCGCCCCGACACAAGCAATCGCCGTGCCGCGCCGGCACCGGCACAAGGAGTGGGATGGCGGTGCCAGTCGGCATCCCTTGACAGGATCGCCCCGGGGTTTATGGTACGGTCGTTCAACAACGATGTCAGGCCCGGCATGGCCCGCCCCAGGGAATTCGACGAGGACCGCGTCCTCGACGCCATCATGGATACCTTCTGGCGGAAGGGGTACGAGGGCACGTCCGCGCAGGACCTGGTCGACGCCACCGGCCTCGGCCGCGGCAGCCTCTATGCCGCCTATGCCAGCAAGGACGGCCTCTTCGAGCAGGCGCTGGTCCGCTACCACAGGCGCGCCCAGGCCCATGTCGCGCAACTCCGCGAACCGGGCTCGCCCCTGGCTCGCCTGCGCGAGCTGATGCAGGGCATCGTCGATGCCGACCTGGACGCGGCGGAACGGCGCGGGTGCCTCGCCACCAACAGCGCCATCGAGATGGCTGGCCGCGACCCGCGCGTGGCCGGCCTGGTGCGGCGGAACTTCGACATCCTGATCCGCGGCATCGAGGAGACGATCAGGCGCGGGCAGGCGGCCGGGGAAATCCGCGCCGGCGACGCGGAGACGCTGGCGCTGTTCGTCTTCAACGCCGTCCAGGGGCTGCGGGTGCTTGCCAGGACCGCCTCCGCGGCGGACCGCGAAGGGCTCGCCGCCGTCATCGAGCAGACCCTGGCCGGGCTCCGGTGACGCCCCCTTTTTTTTGTCCCATTATGGAACGATCGTTAAATAATTTCCGATATCCATCCCCACCGGAGCAGGAGTTCTCCCCATGACCGAAGGCAATGCCCCCCTCACCGTCGCCGTCCTCGGCACCGGCCTCATCGGCGCCGCCGTCGCGCGCAACCTCGCCCGCAAGGGGTTCCGGACGCGCGCGTGGAACCGCTCGGCGGAAAAGGCGCGTGCCCTCGCGGCGGACGGCGTGACGGCCTGCGACGGCGCCGCCGACGCGGTGCGCGGCGCCGACATCGTCGTGACGGTCCTGAAGGACGGACCCGCCGTGTACGAGGCCATGGCGGCGGCCCTGCCCGGCCTGGCCCGGGGAACCGTCTGGCTGCAGCTCAGCACCGTCGGGGAGGAGGCGGCCGATACGCTCGCCGCCTTCGCCGAGGGGAACGGCCTGGTCTTCTACGACGCCCCTGTCCAGGGGACCCGCCAGCCCGCCGAGCAGGGCAGGCTGGTCGTCCTCGCCTCCGGTCCCGAGGCGGGGCGGGGCCTCGCCCAGGCGGTCTTCGACGCCATCGGGCAGCGCACGCTCTGGGTGTCCGACAGGCCGGGCGCCGGCAGCCGGCTCAAGCTCGCGCTGAACGCCTTCGTGTTCGCCCTGACCCACGGCACGGCCGAGACCCTCGCCATCGCGCGGGCGCTCGGCGTCGACCCGGCCCTTGTCGTCGAGGCGGTCACCGGCGGGCCGCTGGACAGCGGCTACTTCCAGGCCAAGGCGGCGGCCATGCTGAAGGGCGACTTCGCCACCAGCTTCTCGGTCGAGAACGGGGTCAAGGACGCGCGGCTGGTGGTCGAGGCGGTCGCCGGGACGGGCGTCCGGCTCGACCTCGCCGAGGCGGGCCTCCGCCGTTTCCAGCGCGCCGCCGATGCCGGCCACGGCGAGAAGGACATCGCCGCGTCCTTACTCGCCTGACGGGCCGGCGCCTCCCCCGGGTCCCGCCGTCCGCAGGCGCGGCGCGGGGCCGCCGGGCGGGGCCGCCGGGCGGGGCTGCCGGGCCGGGATTGCTGGAAAGCGCGACCCGTCGCGAATCCCTTCAACCGGGAGGCTCCGCTCGTGTAGGGTCGCGGCCGAGTGGGGGAAACGCTCATCACACGGAGTTGTCCATGAAATCGACGATCGGCTACGGCCTCTGCATGGCCGCCGTTGTCGCCCTGGCCGGTGCGGCGGCGCCAGCACTGGCCCAGGACGGGACGGCCAAGCCGGCCGCCGCGAGCGCGGCGGAGCAGTCCAATCCGTTCTTCCAGGAGTGGAAGACGCCGTTCGGCGCGCCGCCCTTCGACCGCATCCGGCCCGAGCACTACCGCCCGGCCTACGACCGCGGCTTCGCCGAGCAGAAGGCCGCCATGCTGGCCATCGCGGCGTCCAAGGAGGCGCCGACCTTCGAGAACACCGTCGCCGCCATGGAGCGCAGCGGCCGCTTCCTGGACCGGGTCGACAACGTCTTTTCCAACCAGACCGGCAACAACTCCAACGACGCGATGGAGGCGATCCAGCGCGAGATCTCGCCGCTCGAGGCGAAGCACGCCAGCGAGATCTACCTGAACCCCGACCTGTTCCGCCGGGTCGACGCGCTGTACCAGCAGCGCGACAAGCTGGGCCTGACGCCTGAGCAGAAGCGGGTGCTGGAGCGCTACCACCTGCGCTTCGTGCGCTCCGGCGCCAAGCTGGACCCGGCCGCCAAGAAGCGCTTCGCCGAGATCAACGAGCGCCTGGCCACCCTCTCCACCACCTTCGCCCAGAACGTCCTGAAGGACGAGAAGGCCTACACGCTGGTGCTGGAGACCAAGGAGGACCTGGCCGGCCTGCCCGACTTCGTGGTGCAGGCGGCGGCCAAGGCCGCGGCCGACCGCAACATGCCGGGCAAGCACGTCATCACGCTCTCCCGCTCCTCCATCGAGCCGTTCCTGGTCTTCTCCGAGCGGCGCGACCTCAGGGAGAAGGCCTTCAAGGCCTGGGCCGCGCGCGGCGACACGGCGGGCGAGACCGACAACAAGCCGGTCATCAAGGAGATCCTGGCCCTGCGCCTGGAGCGCTCGCGCCTGCTGGGCTACGAGACCTACGCGCACTACAAGCTCGACGACACCATGGCGAAGACGCCCGAGGCGGCGCTGAAGCTGATGGACGAGGTGTGGAAGCCGGCCGTCGCCCGGGCCGAGGAGGAGCGTGCCGCCCTGCAGGACATGGCCCGGTCGGAGGGCAAGGACTTCGCCATCGAGGCGTGGGACTGGCGCCACTACGCGGAGAAGGTCCGCAAGGCCAAGTACAACCTCGAGGAAGCCGAGGTTAAGCCCTACTTCCAGCTCGACCGGATGATCGAGGGCTCCTTCTACATGGCGAACCGGCTGTTCGGGCTGAGCTTCACCGAGCGCAAGGACATCCCCGTCTACAACCCGGACGTCCGCGTCTGGGAGGTCAAGGACGCCGCCGGCAACCATGTCGGCCTGTTCTACGGCGACTACTTCGCCAGCCAGGCCAAGCGCAGCGGCGCCTGGATGAACAGCTTCCGCGTCCAGGAGACGATGGACGGCAAGGTGACCCCCGTCGTCACCAACAACCTGAACTTCTCCAAGGGCGAGCCGACGCTGCTGTCCTACGACGACGCGGAGACCCTGTTCCACGAGTTCGGCCAC
>DASPKT010000451.1:0-5621 GCA_035627915.1 Azospirillaceae bacterium | reverse complement strand
GCTGGGCCTGGCGGCCCGCCTGCGCGACCGGGTGGCGGCGGCCGACGCGCGGCCGGCGGCGGACGGCGGCGGGGACGAAGGCGGACTGCCGGTCGTCGTGGCGCTGGCCTTTGCCGGGCACCTGCTGGTGCCGCTGTTGGTGCTCTACGCGGTCGCCACCGCGGTGCTGATGGCCGGCGGCGGCCTGTCGGCGGCCACCGGCCTGCTGGGGCTGGCGGGCGGCTTCGCGGCCTCGGCGGCGGCGGTCCACCGCTGGGGCGGCATCCCCCGCGCCGTCAATGCGGCCGCCGCGGCGGCGGTGCTGCTGGGCATGGCGGGGGTGCAGGCGGCGCTGGTGCCGGTCATCGACACCGCCTTCGACGGCCAGCTCTACCATGTGCCGGCCATCATCTCCCTGGCCGGCGACTGGAACCCGTACCGGGAGTTCGACGCGCTGGCGCGCGGCTGGGCCTTCTTCTATCCCAAGGCGCCCTGGATGGTGGGCGCGCAGCTGTTCGCCGTCACCGGCCTGTTCGACCTGGTGCGGCCGGTCCAGGCGCTGCTGATGGCCTGCGGGTTCCTGGCGCTGCTGGCGGCGCTCAGGGTGGAGGCCGGGCGGGTGACGGCGTGGAGCGTGCCGGTGGCGCTGGCGGCGGCGCTGAACCCCGTCGCCGTCAACCAGTTCCCGACCACCCTCATCGACGGCTGGATGGCGTCGCTGCTGCTGGTGGCGCTGTCGCTGTTCCTGCTGCAGCGCCGGCTGGAGGGGACGCCGGCGGCGCGGCTGGTCCGGCTGCTGATCGCCGCCGCCGGCATCCTGATGGTGAACGTGAAGTTCACCGGGGTCGTCTACTTCGCCGGCATGGCGGGCGCCTTCTGGTTCTGGCGGGTCGCCGTGGACCGGCGCGGGCGCGACCTGCTGTTCCTGGCGCCCACCGTCCTGGCCGCCGTGCTGGTCTTCGGCGCCAACCCCTACCTGACCAACCTCACCAAGTTCGGCACGCCCTTCTACCCGCCCTCCAGCTTCATCCTGGCCGGCCACATCCCGGCGGAGATGGCGCCGATGGGCCGCGTGACCAAGCTGTTCCACAACGTCTTCGGCGCCGTCTCCGCCCAGCCCGGCAAGGTGCCGGACCTGAAGGTGCCCTTCACCCTGCAGGACGGCGAGCTGGCGGCGCTGGGCACCGAGGCGGTGCGCGATTCCGGCCTGGGCCCCTTCTTCTCCGGTGAGGTGGTGCTGGCGGCGGCGCTGGCGCTGTGGCTGCTGCTGGCGCGGGCCGCGGTCAGCCCGGTGCTGGTGTTCGCCGCCCTCTGGGCCTTCGGGCTGACCGTCATCTTCCCCGAGCCGGTCTACAGCCGCTACATGCCCCAGCTCTGGCTGGTGCCGCTGCTGCTGCTGGCCGCCGTGCGCCGGCCGGGCAAGGCCGGGCTGGTGCTGGGCGTGCCGCTGCTGCTGGCCGCCGCCGGGAACGCGGGCACGAGCGGGGCCAGCGTCCTCGCCCACCGCCGCGCCATGGCGCAGGACTGGCAGCGGGCCCTCGCCGCGGTCGAGGACCGGACGGTGCGCATCATCGACCCCTATTTCGAGAGCGGGCGGTTCAGCCTCGCCCGCCAGTGGGGCTTCCCGACCTCGCTGCGCTACCGGCTGGAGCGGATGGGCCGCGGCATCGCCTTCGTGGAGCCGCTGTCCTGCCTGCCGGAGCGGCGCATCGCCATCCCGGGCACCAACCTGGAGGCCTGCCGCGGCGACCCGCCCGCCTACGAGCCGGGCACGGTCCTGTCCTTCGCCCCGGGCGGCGGCGCCCTGCCGTACCTGCTGGGCGGCTGGTCGGTGGGCGATCCCTGGGGCGCCTGGACCATGGGCCCGCGCGCCGACCTGGCGATGGTCCTGCCGGAGCCGGTCCAGGACGACATGGTGATGGAACTGGAGCTGTTCCCCTTCCTGCCCCCCGGCCGCGAGGCCCGCGGCCTGGAGGTGCTGGTGAACAGCCTGTCGGTCGCCCACCTGGACGTCGCCCGCGACGGGGAGATGCGCAAGGTCGCCATACCGCTCCGGGCCGCCGACATGTACGGGCGGCGCGACATCACCATCCGCCTGGCGGTGGACCGGCCCGACGTGCCGAAGGACCTGGGCCTCGGCCCCGACGACCGGCCGCTCGGCTTCGGCGTGGCGTCGCTGGCGATCCGGCCGGCCGCGGCCCCCGCGGTGCCGCCGGAGCGGGCGCCCGCGGCGGAGCCGGGGCGCACCTACCGCCTGGCCGAGGCGCCGGAGGGCATGCTGGTGGACGGCTGGGCGGGGGCCGAGGCGTGGGGCGTCTGGGGCGTCGACGGGCGCTCGCGCCTGCAGCTGCGCGTGCCGGACGCGGCGGGGCCGCTGACGCTCTCCTTCAGCGCCACCGTCTACGTGCCCGAACCGGCGAAGGGGCGCGAGGTGCGGCTGCTGGCGAACGGGCGGCCGGTCCATGCCTGGCGCGCCGCCGCCACCGGCTTCGCCGACCACGCCGTGACGCTGCCCGCCGACGTGGCGGGACCGGGCCGGGTGCTGCTGCTGTCCTTCGAGGCGGAGCCGGCGCCGTCGCCGCTGGAGGCCGGCGCCGGCCGGGACGAGCGGCGGCTGTCGGTCGGCGTCGCCTCCGTCACCCTGGCGCCCCGGGGCGCCGCCACAGGACCGGCCGGGGAGAAGACCGATGGACGCTGAGGCCGCCGTTCGCGCGCCGGGCACGCTGCGCGACCTGCTGGCCCTTCTGCGGCCGCGGGAATGGGTGAAGAGCGGCTTCGTCCTGGCCGCCCTGTTCTTCACGCCCGAGGCGATGGGCTGGCACAGCCTGGAGACGGTGCTGGCGGTGGCAGCGCTGTTCGCGCTGGCCTCCAGCGCCGTCTACGTGGTGAACGACGTGGCCGACCGCGAGGCCGACCGCCAGCACCCGCGAAAAAGGCTGCGCCCGGTCGCCTCGGGCCGGGTCGGGGTCGGGGCGGCGCTGGCGCTGGGCGGCCTGCTGGCGGCGGCGGCGCTGGCCGGGGCCTGGGCGATGGACGCCGGCGTGGTGCGCTTCGTCGGCACCTATCTCGGCCTCAACCTGCTGTACTGCCTGTGGCTGAAGCACGTCTCCATCCTGGACGTGATGATCATCGCGTCCGGCTTCGTGCTGCGCCTGCTGGCCGGCGCCGCCGTCATCGGCGCCACGCCCAGCCCCTGGATCGTCGTCATGACCGGGCTGCTGGCCCTGTTCCTGGCGCTGGCGAAGCGGCGGGACGACGTGGTGCTGACGCTGGACGCGACGCACCGGCGCAGCCTGGACGGCTACAACCGGGAATTCCTGGACGCCGCCATCGTCATCGCCGTCGGCACCACGCTGGTGGGCTACATCCTCTACTGCCTGGAGCCCTCGGTGATCGCCGACGTCGGCACCGACAAGGTCTACTACACCGTGCCCTTCGTGCTGGCGGGGCTGCTGCGCTACCTGCAGATCACCTTCGTGGAGAAGCGCAGCGGCTCCCCCACCGCCATCGTCACCTCCGACCCGATGATCCTGCTGGCGCTGGCCGGCTGGGTCGGGATGTTCGGCTACCTGCTGTACGGCTGATGTCTGCTGGTGTGCCGGCCGGGGCACCTGGCCACGCCGTCCCGCACCACCGTCACCCCGGCGAAAGCCGGGGTCCAGGAGGTGCAGCAGTGAAGGGCCGATGAAGCGGGCCTTGCAAGAAGCCGCGCGAGGTAGGGGGGCACGGAATGGACTTGTCCCGCCGCTGGCCCTGGATCCCGGCTTTCGCCGGGATGACGGGCGAGGGGAGGGGGCCGGACCTCCCTCCATCGTCCGAAATTCCCTAACCGCGCAGCAGCAGCAGCCCGCCGGCCACGACCAGGGCGGCGCCCAGCGCCTTGGACGCCGTCATCGGCTCGCCCAGGACCAGGGTGGCGGCGGCGACGATGACCAGGATGGCGCCGCCCGTGATGACCGGGTAGGCCACGCCGACGGGGAAGACGCGCAGGCACAGGAAATAGCTGAGGAAGCCCAGGCCGTAGCAGGCCAGCGCCGCCGCCAGCAGCAGGAGCCGGCGGGTGTCCTCCGCCCCGGCCCCGCTCTTCAGCAGCAGGCTGGCGCCGGCGTTCAGCAGCACCGACAGGACCAGCAGCGCCACGCCCGAGGGCTGCGACAGGGCCGCCACGGGCTCAGGCCGCCCGGCGGCGGAACACCGCCAGCTCGTGCGCGTACCACAGCACGCCGTAGCGGCGGGTCTCCGCGAGGTCCAGCCCGGCCGCCCCCAGCACCGCCACCACCCGCTCCAGCGGCACGTAGTTCACCAGCTCGCGGGCCGAGGCGAGGTCGTGCAGCGTGTTCATCATCCGCTTCCAGGCCGGCCGCATCGCCATGTCCTTGAACACCAGCACGCCCCCCGGCGCCACCCGGGCGGCGGCGGCGCGCAGGAACTCCTCCTGCACCGGCGGCGGGACGTGGTGCAGCACGTCGACCAGGGTGACGGCCTGGAACGGCCCGGCCGGCCACTCCGCCGCCGTCGCGGCGACGCGCAGGTCGGGCGGCGCCGTGCCCAGCGCCCCGGCGACCCGGCCCAGCAGGGCCGTCGCGCGGCCGATGGCGGCGGCGCTGACCTCCACCCCGGCGGAGCGGGTGCCGCGCGCCGTCATGGCGGCGGCGATCAGCAGGCCGCGCCCGCAGCCGATGTCCAGGTGGGTGGCGCCCGGCGGCACCGGCTCCAGCACCGGGTCCAGCGGGCAGATGTAGCCGCGCGCCCGGGCGAAGCGGCGGTCGCCCGGCGCCAGGTGGTCGAGGAACGCGGCGGCCGTCGTCACCGGTTCAGCCCGCGGTGCCGACGGCGCGGTCGGAGACGAAGGGGTTGCCCTGCCGCTCCCGCCCGAAGGTGGAGGGCTCGCCGTGGCCGGGCAGGAAGGTCACGTCGTCGCCCAGCGGGAACAGCTTCTCCCGGATCGAGCGGACGAGGTCCGGCATGCTGCCGCGGGGGAAGTCGGTGCGCCCGACCGAACCCTGGAAGATGACGTCGCCGACCAGGGCGAAGCGGGCGGCCTCGTTGTAGAAGACGACGTGGCCCGGCGTGTGGCCGGGGCAGTGCAGCACGTCGAAGGCGAGTTCGCCCACCGTCACCCGGTCCCCGTCCTCCAGCCAGCGCGTCGGCGTGAAGGGCCGGGCGTGGCGCATGCCGTAGCCGGCCCCGTCGGCGGCCAGCCGGTCGATCCAGAACTGGTCCTCGCGCTGCGGCCCGTCGACCGGCACGCCGGTGCGCTCCGCCAGGTCGGCGACGGCGGCGGCGTGGTCGACATGGGCGTGGGTGACCAGGATGCGCTCCAGGGTCAGCCCGTGCTTGGCCAGCGCCTCCAGGATGGTCGCCACGCCGTCGCCGGGATCGACCACGGCGGCGCGGTTCGTCGCCGTGCACCAGACGATGGAGCAGTTCTGCTGGAACGGGGTGACCGGGATCACCATCACCTTCAAGGGGGACACCTGTCCCTGCCGCGCCTCGTCCATGCGATCCTCCTTGCCGTCCGCGATGCCCCCGGCCGCCAACCGTCAGGGCGGCCCCGCCGTCAAAGCGGCTTGTCGTTCGTGAAGGGGGGCGCGCCGGCGTTGCCGGCCTTCATGCGCTGCTGGTCGTCCTTGTACTGGTTG
>DASPKT010000450.1:0-5472 GCA_035627915.1 Azospirillaceae bacterium | reverse complement strand
GCGCGCCGCCAGCCAGCGCCAGACACCGTCGGGGCGGCGCACCCGGATTTCGTACTCCACCACCTCCCCGTCGGCGGCTTCCGCCAGCCGGGCGCGGGCGGCCTCCACCACCTGGACGTCCTCCCCGTGGACGATGCGCCGCCAGGGGGCGGGCCCCATCGCGTCGATCTCCTCCGGTCCGTAGCCGATCAGCGCGCTGGGGTCGCGGTTGCGGTAGACGGTGCGGTCGGCCGCCAGGTCGTAGACATAGACGATGTCGGGGGAGACGCGGGCGATCTGCTCGAACAGGCCGGCCCGGTCGCGGGCGGCACCGTCTGCGGCGGAAACATCTGGGCCTGGGGCGTCGGTGCTGGGGGCGGTGCTGCTCACGGAGGCGCTTTTGCCGGTTCTCTGGCGCTTCGGCCGGGTCCACGCGCCAACTTGGCACAGCCGCCGCCCGCACGCCCCCGCCGTTTCGGGCTACGACGATCGTATGAGCAACGCGCCGGCCGCGCCACCCCTTCATGCACGGGCCGCGCGGGCGCCATGCCGAGGCGCCATTGTTGAATCCACCGCGTCTCTGGCATATTTTCACCGTGCCGCATCGCACAAAGAACAGGGTTTTCCTGTGAATTGAAGCGGCCGCCGCCAGGAACAGGCAAGTGGGACAGAGGATGAGCGCCTTCGCCGAATGCCAGGTCGTCTCCGTGCATCATTGGACGGACTCGCTGTTCAGCTTCAAGGTGCAGCGCGACCCCACCTTCCGCTTCGAGAACGGCCACTTCGCCATGATCGGCCTGCAGGTGGACGGCAAGCCGCTGGTGCGCGCCTACAGCATGGCGAGCGCCAACTACGAGGATTTGCTGGAGTTCCTGTCGATCAAGGTGGCCAACGGCCCGCTGACCTCGCGCCTCCAGCACATCAAGCCGGGCGACAAGATCCTGCTGGGCCGCAAGGCGACCGGCACGCTGGTGCTGGACAATCTGCTGCCCGGGCGGACCCTGTACCTGTTCGCCACCGGCACCGGCCTCGCCCCCTTCATGAGCCTGATCAAGGACCCCAGCGTCTATGAGCGGTTCGAGCGGGTGGTGCTGACCCACACCGTGCGCACCGTGGGCGAGCTGGCCTACCGCGACTACATCACCGGCGGCCTGCTGGAGGACGAGTTCATCGGCGAGCAGGCGCGCGCCAAGCTGACCTACTACCCCACGGTCACGCGCGAGCCGTTCGAGACCGAGGGCCGCATCACCGACCTGATCCGCTCCGGCCGCTTCCACAAGGACATCGGCACCGAGCCGCTGAACCCCGCGGTCGACCGCGCCATGGTCTGCGGCGGCCCGGACATGCTGGTGGAGACGGTGGAGCTGCTGCAGGGCCTGGGCTTCAAGGAAGGCTCCTCCAACGAGCCCGGCCACTACGTCATCGAGAAGGCCTTCGTGGAGAAGTGAGCGCCGGCGGGATCGACGTCCCCGGCGACCTCCACGTCCCCGCCGACTGGGAGGCCGCCGCCGCCCGGCTGCGCGCGGCGTCCCGCATCCTGGTGCTGGGTCCCGCCGACGCCGGCAAGAGCAGCTTCTGCCGCTACGCCCTCTCCCTCCTGCCCGGCGCCCGGCTCGTCGATGCCGATCCCGGCCAGAAGTCGGTCGGGCCGCCCGCCTGCGTGACCTCAGGCCAGATCGAGGACGGCCGCCTCCTGGAGGGGCCGCTGGCCTTCGCCGGCAGCACCGACCCGGTGCGGGGCTGGCAGGCGCTGGCTGCCGGCGTGCGGGCGCTGGCGGACGCGGCGCCCGGCCCCGTCATCGTCAATACCGGCGGGCTGCTGGCCGGACCCGGGCCCCGGCTGAAGGCCGACAAGATCGCCGCCGCGCAGGCCGACCTGCTGGTCGCGATCGGCGCCCACCCGGGGATCGAGGCGGTGCTGGCCGACCATACCGCCCTCGCCTCCCTGCGCCTCGCCTCCTCTACGCTGGCCCGCCGCAAGACCGACGGAGAGCGCCGGCAGGCGCGGCGGGAGGCCTTCGCCCGCAGCTTCGCCGCGGCGTCCGAATGGACCGTCTCGCCGGAGGGGCTGCTGCCGGATGGCGCGGTCCTGCATCCGCGCCAGCTGGTCGGGCTGGCGGGGGACGCCGGCGACCTCGGCATCGGCATCCTCACCCAGGTGGCGGCCGATGCGGTGACGGTGCTGGGCACGGCCGGCCCCGCGGGTGTGCGGCACATCAGGCCGGGATTGCTGCTGCTGGACCGGGACTTCCGGGAGAGCGCGCTTCCGCGCTAGGCTGGGGCGTTCCCCCTGCGACGGGAGGCGTGCCCATGGACGCGGCGGACCTCAGGATCTTCGAGGCGGTGGCGCGGCTCGGCAGCATGAGCCGGGCGGCGGAGGCGCTGCACACGGTGCAGTCCAACGTGACCGCCCGCGTCCGCCTGATGGAGGAGGCGCTGGGCACGCCGCTGTTCCGCCGGCATGCCCGCGGCGTCGCCCTGGCCCCGGCGGGCGAGCGGCTGCTGCCCTATGCGGAGCAGGTGCTGCGCACGCTGGAGCAGGCGCGCCGCGCCGCCATGGACGACGGCACGCCGCGCGGGCCCCTGACCGTGGGCTCGCTGGAGACGACGGCGGCGCTGCGCCTCTCCCCCCTGCTGGCCTCCTTCGTCTCCTCCTGTCCGGAGGTGGACCTGGTGCTGCGCACCGGCACCACGCGGGAGCTGATCGACCAGGTGCTGGACCGCCGCCTGGAGGGCGCCTTCGTCTGCGGCCCCGTGAACCACCCGGACCTGGAGGAACGCACGATCTTCCGGGAGGAGCTGGTGGTCCTGACCGCCCCCGGCGTCGCGACGCTGGACGCCCATCTGGCCGCGCGCGGGACCAAGATCGTGGTGCTGCGGGCCGGCTGCTCCTACCGGCAGAAGCTGGAGGATTTGCTGGCGCGCCGCGGCGTGGTGGGCCTGAGGCTGCTGGAGTTCGGCACGCTGGAGGCGGTGGTGGCCTGCGTCGCCGCCGGGCTGGGCGTCACCCTGCTGCCGCGCGCCCTGATCGGCCACGTCTGGCCGGAGGGGCGGGTCGCCGTCCACCCACTGCCGGCGACGGAGGGGCAGGTCGCGACCGTCTTCGTCCGCCGACGCGACGGGCTGGCGTCCAGCGCCCTGCGCGCCTTCCTGGCGACAGCGGGCGACGACGCGCTGCTGCGCACGGCGGCGGAGTAGCCATCGCTGCGGGTGATCTCTCCGATCACATCTAATCGTTTTTCAAGGAAATCGGCGGCCGCTAGCCTCGGGACCGACATCCAGGGCGGAGGCGGCGATGCCACAGATGCCGGCGGGGGCGGTCGCCCCCATCCCGGACCGGGACGGGCCCGGCGCGTTGCGCGCCACCCTGGCCGCCGCGTGCGCCAGCCTGGTCGGCATCGGCCTCGCCCGCTTCGCCTACACGCCCCTGATCCCCGCCCTCGTCGCCGCCGGCTGGATGAGCCCGTCGGACGCGGCCTATGCCGGCGCCGCCAACCTGGCCGGCTACCTGGCGGGGGCGCTGGCGGCGCCGCGGCTGGCGGCCCGGCTGCCCCTGCCGGCGCTGTTGCGGGCGATGATGCTGCTGGCCGCCGTCTCCTTCCCCGCCTGCGCCTTCCCGCTCTCCGCCGCCTGGATGTCCGCCTGGCGCTTCGCCGCCGGCCTGTCCGGCGGGGCGCTGATGGTGCTGGCGGCCCCCGCCGTCCTGCCGCATGTGGCGCCGGAGCGGCGCGGCCTCGCCGGCGGGGTGATCTTCGCCGGGGTGGGGCTGGGCGTCGCCGCGTCGGGCACGCTGGTCCCGGCCCTCCTCTCCCGCGGGCTGGAGGCGGCCTGGGCCGGCCTGGGTGCGGCGGCGCTGCTGCTGACGCTGCTGGCATGGAACGGCTGGCCGGCGCGCACCGCCGTCGCGGCCGCACCCGGTCCGGCGGCCGCCCCCGCCCCGGGCCTCGCCGCGCTCTGCTGGGTGTACGGGCTGAACGCCGTCGGGCTGGTGCCGCACATGGTGTTCCTGGCGGACTACGTGGCCCGCGGGCTCGGCCGCGGCATCGGGGCCGGTGCCTGGGTCTGGGTGCTGTTCGGGCTGGGCGCCGTCGCCGGGCCGCTGCTGCTGGGCCGGCTGGCCGACCGCCTCGGGTTCGGCCGCACCCTGCGCTTGGCGCTGCCGGTGCAGGCGGCATGCGTGGCCCTGCCCCTGCTCGACGCGGGCGAGCTGGCGGTCGGCGTCTCCGCCGTGCTGGTCGGGGCCTTCGTGCCCGGCATCGTGCCGGTCGTGCTGGGCCGCGTGCACCGCCTGGTGTCCGGCGAGGCCGCGCGCCGCGCCGCCTGGAGCCGGGCCACCGCCGCCTTCGCGCTGGGCCAGGCCGCCGGCGCCTACGCCCTGTCCTTCCTCTTCGACCGCAGCGGCGGCGACTACCGCCTGCTGTTCGCCGCCGGCGCCGGCGCCCTGCTGCTGGCGCTGGCCGTCGAGCTCGCCACCGCATCCCATGCCCCATCCCAGGCCAAGGAGGACCCGTCATGAAGCTGTACGTCAACCGCCCCTCTCCCTACGGCCGCAAGGTGCTGGCCGCCGCGCACGAGCTGGGCCTGGCCGGGCGGCTGGAGATCGTCGCCGCCGATCCCTGGAGCGACCCGGCCGAGCTGCTGGCGGCGACGCCGCTGGCCAAGGTGCCGGCGCTGGTGACGGACGACGGGTCGGTGGTGGTGGAGAGCACCGCCATCTGCGAGGTGCTGGACGCCTGCTCCCCCGCCCCCCGCCTGTTCGCCGGCGACCGGCTGAGGGTGCTGGCCCGCACCGGCCTGGCCCAGGGGCTGATCGACGCCGCCTTCGCCACCGTCATCGAGCGCCGCCGCCCGGCAGAGCGGCAGTGGCAGGACTGGATCGACCGGCAGCGCCGGGCGCTGGACCGCACCGTCACCCGCATCGCCCTGCCGGCGGAGGGGCGCTTCGACCTGGGCGACCTGACCCTGGCCTGCGCGCTGGGCTACATGGACTTCCGCCTGCCCGAGGTGCCCTGGCGGCAGGCGCGCCCCGACCTCGCCCGCTGGTTCGATGCGGCGGCGGAGCGGCCGTCGATGCGCGCGACGAAACCCTGAGCCGCGCCACCCCGGGGGGTGGGCGGATTGACAGGGCGGCGGGGCCGGCCTTAGGGTCCGCGCCGGTGCAGGCATCTAGGGTTCCGGCTCCGCCACGGCGCGGGGCGGCTGGACCGAGAGATGCGGCCCCGCGCGCCCCCAGGCCCGCGGGGATCACGGCGGGATAAAAGCCCGGGAGGCGCGCTGCACGCTGGTTCCCTCCCGGAGTCCGTCCCGACTCATGACGACGCTCGTCCTCAATTTCGACGCCGCCTCCCCGTGGCCGCCCCCGGGCCGCGTGCAATGGCCCTGTGCGCGCAGGGCCCGGGCGCGTAGCGTCGCGGTTTCCGAGCAACCAACCCTTCCGGAGACAGGCCCCATGCGCACCGCCCTGCGCCACGCCCTCACCCCCGCCCCCCTATC
>DASPKT010000449.1:0-45436 GCA_035627915.1 Azospirillaceae bacterium | reverse complement strand
TGGCCGGCCGGCATGCGATGACCCTTTCTGATCTGGGCGAGGCGGGTGGGCGGTTTCGATGCCGGTGCAGACCGGCACCGGATCGACGGGACGACGGTTTCCCCATGGCGCCACGCTCCGCGGAGCACGGCGTTCGGGATGTCCGAGCAGGCTAACCCGAAATTGACAGCAATATGTTAAGAAAGTGATATGACTGGACGGATAGGCCGGTGGGCGAAAACCAAGATCAAGGCAATGGCCAGTATTCGGTTGGGCTTGGCCGGGCATGCTCCTGATAAGCGAGATCTGCCGAGTAATGGTAACTTATAGTGATCCCCGGCGCATGTGGGCGCCGGCCTCCCGGCGTGACTTGGTTAATCGGCGCTTAAGGGTTCCGGCTGCACCGTGAGGCCGCCGCCGGGGACAGGCTTCCCCCGCGGCGGGCAGCGGGTCGGCGCAGGACGGCACCGGGTGCCCGGGACCGGATTTCAGGAGATTTCGGGACGATGACGTTGGACGCCGCCTGTGCCCATACCGCCGTTGCCTGCCTGGCGATGGCGGCGCGGTTCCGGGGCATCGCCACGTCCAGGGAGCAGCTGGTCCACGACCACGGGCTCGGGGCGGAACCGGCGCTGCCGCACCTGCTGCGGATCGCCGCGTCGATCGGGCTCCGGGCGAAGGCGCGTACCCTGGCGTGGAACGACCTGTTCCGGCTGGGCGACGCGTTCCCGGTCCTGGTGCGGCTCAGGAACGGCAACATGATGCTGGCGGTCGGCGCCACGGAGCAGTCCGGGACCCGGCTGGTGCTGGTCCAGGACCCGCTCGCCGAGGAGGCGGGGACCCTGGTCCTGGACGAGGAGCGCTTCGCCGCCGCTTGGGACGGCACCGCCGTCTTCCTCAAGCGCGCCCACGACGCCGGCGATCGGGAGCGGCCCTTCGACCTGGCCTGGTTCCTGCCGGAGATCGTGCGCAACCGCCGGCTCTTCCGCGACGTGGCGGTGGCCTCCCTCCTGCTGAGCCTGCTGGGGGTGGCGCTGCCGATGTTCACCCAGCAGGTGCTCGACAAGGTGCTGGTCCACCGCAGCCTGGACACGCTGGGCGTGCTGGCGGCCGGCATGGTCCTGGTCGTCCTGTTCGAGACCGCCTTCTCCTATCTCCGCCAGTACGTGACCCTGTTCGCCGCCAACAAGATCGACGCCTACGTCAACGTGCGCGTCTTCAACAAGCTGACCAGCCTGCCGATGGAGTTCTTCGAGAAGACGCCCACCGGCGTGATCATGAAGAACATGTACCAGAGCGACCGCATCCGCGGCTTCCTCATCGGGCCGCTGTTCATGGCGGTGCTGGACCTGGTCATGCTGGTGGTGTTCGTGCCGCTGCTGTTCTTCTACAGCCCGGTGCTGGCGTCGATCGTGCTGGCCTTCACGGCGGTGCTGTGCCTGTGCACGCTGCTGACCCTGCCGGTGATCCGCCGCCGCCTGCCCGAGGTGTACGAGGTCGAGGCGAGGCAGCAGTCCTTCCTGGTGGAGACCATCCAGGGCATGCGGACGGTGAAGACCCTGGCGCTGGACGCCCGCCAGCGGCTGGAATGGGACAGCCGGGTCGGCCGCACCATCCGCACCCGCTTCGGCGTCGCCCGGCTGGCGATGGCGCTGACGGCCCTGACCGCACCCATCGAGAAGATGATGTTCGTCACCGTCATCGCCACCGGTGCCTACCTGGTGCTCCAGGGCGAGATGCTGGTGGGGGCGCTGATCGCCTTCAACATGATCAGCGGCCGCGTCACCCAGCCCCTGGTCCAGATCGCGCACCTGCTGCCGCAGTTCCAGGAGGTCAGGCTGTCGGTGGACATGCTGGGCACCATCATGAACCACCCGAGCGAACCGGGCCGCTCCGGCCACGGCCCGCGCATCCCCTTCAAGGGCGAGGTGGCGTTCCGCGACGTCCGGTTCCGCTACGCCGGGGCGGCGACGCCGGCGCTGGACGCCCTGTCCTTCACCGTCCCGGCCGGCACCATCTTCGGCATCGTCGGGCGAAGCGGCTCGGGCAAGACGACGGTGACGCGCCTGCTGCAGGGGCTGCACGCCCCGCAGGAGGGGCTGATCAAGATCGACGGGTACGACATCCGCGAGATCGACGTCGACCATCTGCGCTCGTCCGTGGGCATGGTCCTGCAGGAGAGCTTCCTGTTCGGCGGCACGATCCGCGACAACATCGCCATCGGCCGCCCCGCCGCGACCACCACCGAGATCCTGCGCGCCCTGCGCCTGGCCGGCGCCGACGAGTTCGTGGAGAGGCTGCCGGCCGGCATCAACACCGTCCTCGACGAGGGATCGGCGGCCCTGTCCGGCGGCCAGCGCCAGCGCCTCGCCATCGCGCGGGCGCTGCTGCGCGACCCGGCCATCCTGATCCTGGACGAGGCGACCAGCGCGCTCGACGCCGAGAGCGAGGCGATCATCCAGGCCAACCTGATGAGCATCGCGCAGGGCCGCACGCTGATCATCGTATCCCACCGCCTCTCCACCCTGGTGCCGGCGCACAACATCCTGGTCCTGGACCAGGGGCGCGCGGCCGACATCGGCAGCCACGGCGACCTGCTCCAGCGCTGCCCGATCTACCGGAACCTGTGGCGCCAGCAGAACCGCTACGCCGCCCTCCTCGACCATGACATGGAGGCGACGGCGTGATCGGGCGTTCCCTGGCCATACGGCGCGAGGCGCCCCCGTCCGAGGTCAGCCGGACCATCGACGAGTTCCAGTCGGACGCCAGCGAGATCGGCACCGAGCCGGACCCGCCGATGGCGCGGATGACGCTCTACGTGCTGGGCGCGCTGGTGCTGGCGGCCCTGGCCTGGGCCTCGCTGGCGACCCTGGACCGGGTGGTCGCCGCCCAGGGCCGGATCGTCACGGTGGCGCCGACCGTCGTGGTCCAGCCGTTCGAGACGGCGGTCATCCGCACCATCGGGGTCAAGGTGGGGGACGTGGTCAAGGCGGGGGCGACGCTGGCGACCCTCGACCCCACCTTCACCGAAGCGGACGTGGGCGAGATCGAGGCGAGGCTGCTCAGCCTCGACACCGAGATCGGCCGGATGGAGGCCGAGCTGGCCGGGCGCCCCTTCACGCCCCCGGCCGGCCCCTTCGCCCAGATCCAGCAGGCGATCTGGCGCGACCGGCAGACCCAGCTCGCCGCGCACATGGCGAACTTCCAGCAGCGGCTGAACGGCGTCCAGGCGACGCTGGACGGCCGCGAACGGGAGCGCGACCAGCTGAAGTCGCGCCTGGGCGTCCTCAAGGAGATGGAGGACATGCGGCGCCGGCTGGAGGCGAACAAGACCGGCAGCCGGCTGAACGTGCTGATGGCCCAGGATACCCGCCTGGAGGTGGAGCGGCTGCTGCAGGTCTGCACCGGCGCCATTGAGGCCGCCCGCCACGAGCTGGAGGCCCTGAAGGCCGAGCGCGACGTCTTCCGCCGCGACTGGGACGGGCGGCTGGGCGAGGAGCTGGTGGCACGCCGGATGGAGCGCGACCGGCTGCAGGAGCAGCTCTCCAAGGCCCGCCGGCGCCACGACATGGTCGACCTGAGGACACCGGTGGACGGCGTCGTCCTCGACATCGCGCCGCGCTCGGTCGGGTCGGTCGTCAACCCGGCGGAGCCGCTGTTCCGCCTGGTTCCGCTCGACGCCACGCTGGAGGTGGAGGCGGGCGTGGAGGCGCGCCAGCTCGGCCACATCGCCGTCGGCGACCCCGTCCAGATCAAGCTCGACGCCTTCCCCTACCAGGAGCACGGCATGGTGGAAGGGCGGGTCGCCACCATCAGCGGCGACAGCTTCTCCGAGGACCGCACCGATCCCGGCCAACCCGCCGGCCCGGTCTACCGGGTCCGCATCGCCCTGACCGAGACCGGGCTGCTGAACGCGCCGCCGGGGTTCCGCCTTGTGCCGGGGATGCCGCTGACGGCGGAGATCAAGGTCGGCAAGCGCAGCGTCATCAGCTACCTCCTGCGGCCGGCGATGCGCGGTATCGACGAGAGCATGCGGGAGCCATGACCGGGCGGCGCCGCTCCCGCATGCTCCTGGGGCGCCTCCTGGATGCCGCGGCGGCGCGGTTCCGCCGCCGCGACCGGCGGGCCGTCCTCGCCGCCGTCGCCGCCGCCGACTGGACCGCCGTGCGCGACCTGGCGGCGCTGGCGCGCGGCGGCGACGCGGAGGCGCAGTACCGACTGGGCCTGCTGCACGCCTGCGGCCAGGGCGTGGTGCAGGACATGGCGGACGCCGCCCACTGGCTGCGGCGCGCGGCCGAGCAGGGGCTGCCCGAAGCGCAGCTGGAACTGGGACTGCTCCACCTCACCGGCGGCGGCGCCGCCCGCGACGACCGGACGCTGGTGCGGTGGCACGCGGCGGCCGCGGCGCGCCATCCCGCCGCGGCGGCCGCCAACCTGGCGCTGCTGCACCCCAACGGGCTGGATGTGCCCCGGAACGTGGCGGAAGGGCTGGCGTGGCTGCGGCGCGCGGCCGACGGGGGCCTTGCCGCCGCCCGCGTGCAGCTGGGCCTCCTCCACGCCGCCGGGCGCGAGGTGGAGCGCGATCCCGAGGCGGCCCGCGGCTGGTTCCTGGCCGCCGCCGAGGCGGGCGACGCCGACGCGCAGTACCTGCTGGGCGGCCTGCTGGCCGGCGGCCAGGGCGTGGAGCCCGACGCGGCGGCCGCCGCCCGCTGGTACCTGGCCGCGGCCGAGCAGGGCCATGCCGCCGCGCAGTCCTGCCTCGGCGCGCTGTACGCCAAGGGGGAGGGGGTGGCGCGCGACTATGCGGAGGCGCGCCGCTGGTACCTGGAGGCGGCGGCGCAGGGCGAGGCCTCCGCCCAGTTCAACCTGGCGCTCCTCCATGCCGGTGGCCACGGGGTCCCCCAGGACTACGGCGAGGCGCTGCGCTGGTTCACCGCGGCGGCCGAGCGCGGGGACCCCACCGCCCAGTTCAACCTCGGCCTGATGCACGCCACGGGCATGGCGGGGAGGCAGGATCCGGCCGGGGCGCTCATCTGGTACCGGAAGGCGGCGGCCGGCGGCAGCGTCGCCGCCCAGATCAACCTCGGCCTCATGTACCTCAACAGCCAGGGCGTGATGAAGGACAGCGGCGAGGCGGCGCAATGGTTCCTCGCGGCGGCCCGGGCCGGCAGTCCCGTCGCCCAGCTGAACCTGGCGCTGCTGTACCTCAGGGGGGAGGGGGTGCGGCAGAGCGATGCGGAGGCGGCGCGCTGGTTCCGGCTGGCGGCCGAGCAGGGATCGGAACAGGCGCAGCTGCACCTGGGGCAGCTGCATGCCGAGGGGCGCGGCGTGCCGCAGGACCTGGCGCAGGCCCACGCCTGGTTCTCCCGCGCCCTCGCCACCCTGGCGCCGGGGATCTTGCGCGACCAGGTCGCGGCGCAGCTGGACCGGATCGCGGCGCGGCTTTCCGGAACGCAGGCAGGGGCCATGACGGAGGCGGCGGATGGCCGATGACGCGCAGCTCATCGCCCGGCTGGCCGGCACCGTCGCCGCCGACCCGGAGGACGGCAATGCCTGGACGGCGCTCGGCTCCCTGCTGCGGCGGGCCGGCCGCCTGGAGGAGGCCGTCGCCTGCCACCGGCGGGGGATCGAGGCGGCGCCCTGGGACCCCGCCATCTGGACCAACCTCGGCAACGCCCTGGTCGACGCCGGCCGCATAGGGGAAGGGCTGGCCGCCCACGCCCACGCGGTGGCGCTGTCGCCCCTGGACCCCGCGCTGCTGTTCAACCAGGTCGTCGCCCTGCGGCAGGCCGGCCGGTACGGCGAGGCGCTCGCCGCCATCGGGCGGGCCCTGGCGGCGCGCTCCCCGCAGGACGGCCCCGCGCCGCCGCACCTGGTCTGGGAGCGGGCGCTCGCCCGGCTCCAGCTCGGCGACTTCGCCGGCGGCTTCGAGGACTACGAGGCCCGCCGCCAGGTGCATGCCGACCGGCTCCCGCCGCAGAAGGGCCCCGCCTGGGACGGCGGGCCGCTGGAGGGGCGGACCATCCTGCTCACCGCGGAACAGGGCTTCGGCGACACGATCCTGGCGGCCCGCTACGTGCCGCTGGTGAAGGCGCGCGGCGGCCGGGTGCTGCTGGAATGCCATCCGGAGCTGCGGCGGCTGCTGTCGGGGGTCGGCGCCGACCTGGTGCTGGCACCGGGGGAGGAGCCGCCCGCCTACGACGTCGCGGCCTCGCTGATGAGCCTGCCCCGGCTGTGCGGCACCGGGTCCGGCGGGGTGCCGGCGCCGGTGCGGGTCGCCGTGCCGGAGGCGGCGCGGCGGAAGGCGGCGCAGCTGGTCGGCGGCGCCGGCGCCCTGAAGGTCGGCATCGTGTGGTCGGGGCGGGTGACCTTCCAGGACAACCACCGCCGCGCCGCCAGCCTGTCCCGGTTCCTGCGCTTCGCCGAGGTGCCGGGCGTGCGGCTCTACAGCCTGCAGAAGGGGCCGCCGGAGGCCGAGCTGGCGGCCCTCGGGTCGGGGGGCAGCCTGGTCGTGCCGCTGGGGCCGCACCTCGACGACTTCGCCGACACCGCGGCCGTGGTGGAGCGGCTGGACCTCGTCGTCATGACGGACAGCGCGGTGGCGCACCTGGCGGGCTCGATGGGGCGCCCGGTCTGGAACCTGGTCCAGCACGTGCCCTACTGGATCTACGGGGCGGAGGGGGACGGCACGCCCTGGTACCCCTCCATGCGCCTGTTCCGCCAGGGCCCCGCCCGGGACTGGGACCCTGTCTTCGCCGCCGCCGCGCAGGCCCTGGAGGCGCGCGCCCTCTCACGCCCGGGGCAGGGCTGAGTGCGGCCGACGGCGGGCTACACTCCGCCGGCGGGGCCGGGTACGCTGTCCCCCGCCGCCATGCCGGGGAGCGGCCATGACGGGAAGGGCGCCGGCCGTCGGCCGGACGGAGGGGTAGCGTGACGAACGTGCTGGTGACCTGCTGCGACAGCACCTATTTCGAGTCCTGCCTGACCCTGGTCGAGAGCGTGCAGAAGACCAGCGACGCCACCGTGGACCGGATCGTCGTCTACGACCTGGGCCTCGACCGCGACGAGGCGGACCACCTCCGCCGGTGCCACAAGGTCGAGGTGGCGGAGTTTCCGGCGTGGGCCGGGCTGATCTACCCGGGCTATCTCTTCCCCAGGCAGTACGCCTGGAAGCCGTTCGTCATCAAGCACGCCGCCGCCTTCGGCGACCATGTGTTCTACCTCGACGCGGGCGCCATGGCGGTCGCGGACCTGAGGCCCGTGTACGACATCATCGCCGACGAACACGTCTTCATCGTCGGCGACAGCCACCTGAACCGGGACTGGACGCACGAGATGTGCTTCCGGATCATGGACGCCACGGAGGAGGAGCGGAACGCCAGGCAGATCTGCGCAGGTATCCAGGGCTACCGGGCCGGAGGCCGCTTCCAGAAGTACATCGACGACGCCTTTACCTATTCCTGCGTGAAGAGCGCGATCTTCGGCGACCGGCGCAACCATCGCCACGACCAGAGCATCTACTCGGTGCTGGCGCACCGGTACGGGGCGCCGAGGCAGGACATCCATGTCTTCGGGGAATGGCGGGGCATCCTGTCGCCCGACCAGGTCATCTTCGTCCACAGGCGGGGTTACCGGCCGGAGAACCGGCAATTGAGATACAAGTGAACTTGTCAGGCGGCGGAGGCGCCGCTAGCCTTGTCGCGACGGCAATGCCGGGCCCGGGAGCCGGGCGCCAATCCGGGCGACCCGTCGCCGGGTTTCCAGGGGGGCGATTGACACCGGTGCCGAAACGACCCTGCCGCCTGCCGACGGAATCCGGAACGCCCGGGGCACGCGCGTGCCGGTGAAGTTCGACCTCGGCGAGTATCTGAACGACGTGCTCGTGGAGACCGGGACCGGCACGGCGGGCAACGTCCTGGCGGCGGTCAGGGCCGGCTTCCCGGAAATCCACAGCATCGAGCTGTCGCCGGCCCTCTACGCCGCGGCGCACCGGGCGCTGGAGGTGGCGCTGGCCGGCGCCCCGCGGCGCAGCAACGTGGTGCTGTACCAGGGCCATTCGGTGGCCGGCCTCCGGCAGGTCTGCGGGCAGGTCCACCACAGGCGCGCCACCTTCATCCTGGATGCCTATTCCGCGCCCGGCGACGCGACGGAGGCGGTGGCCGCGGAGCGCCCGCTGCTGGAGGAGATCGGGGTGATCGCCCAGCGGTTCCGGGACTCCCTCATCCTGCCGGTCATCATCGTCTGCGGGATCGGGCGGGACGTGGGGGGGCCGCCCCTCGACGCGGTGGTCGACGCGGTGCTGGACCTCTGCGCCGACTACCAGTTCCGGGTGCGGGACGACGACAGGCGGCGCAACGTGCTGGTGGCACTGCCGCCGACCTGGACGCAGGCGTGTTGAGTGCCGGCATGGGAGCGGGGCGCGCCATCCCGGCGGAAACCTTCGGGATCGACTGGATCCGGGTCAGCCTGCCGTTTCCGTGCGAGATCCACTGGTGCCAGCCGCGGCGCATGGAGGAGAACGGGAACTACAAGGTCCTGATGCTCAACACGGAACCGGCGGAGAGCGTCACCGGGTTCGACGACCTCAGGGAAATCTACCATTTCTTCGACCTCATCATCGCGGCGGACCCGCGCTGCGCCGTGTTCCCGAACTGCGTCGTCCGCCCCTTCGGGTCCCTATGGGCGACCAAGGTGCCGTCTCGCAAGGAATTCTCGGTCAGCTTCCTGTTCAGCCTCGGGGCCATGAGGCCGACCCGTCCCGGCTATGCCGAGCGGAAGAGGTTCTTGCAGGAGCTGGAGGCCGCGACGGTGCCGGTGCAGGTCTACAAGGGGCGGATGTTCGCCGGCCTCGACGACATCCGCTTTCCCCTGCTGCCGGACGACAGCAAGAACCGGCTGTTCGAATCGATGTTCCACGTCGCGATCGAGAACGCCTTCGACGTGAACTACTTCACGGAGAAGCTGCTCGACTGCCTGGCGACCTACACGGTGCCGGTCTATATGGGCTGCCCCAACGTCGGCGACTACTTCGACCTGGACGGCATGATCATCGTCCGGCCGGGGGAGTCGGTGGTCCGGGCGATCAACGGCCTGTCCGCCGCCGACTATTGGAGCCGGCTGGGCAGCATCCGGGAGAACGCGGCGCGGTCGTTGAAATACGCGGACTACCTGGTCGCGCTCCGCAGGATCATCCTCACCGCGTCGGGATACTGACATGGATGCATCGGCCCAAGGATCGGCGCTGGAAGGACATGGAGCCATGAACAGGCGCTGGTGCGTCGTCACGCCCTACTACAAGGAGAACCGGGACATCCTGGAGCGCTGCCTGGACAGCGTCCGCCGGCAGACCGTACCGGCCGAGCACATCGTGGTCGCCGACGGCCACCCCCAGGACTGGCTGGACGGGGCCGGCGTCCGGCACATCAGGCTGGACCGGTCGCACAACGACTACGGCAACGCGGCGCGCGGCATCGGCGCGATGCTGGCCGTGGCCGAGAACTACGACGGCATCGCCTTCCTGGACGCCGACAACTGGTACGACCCCGACCATGTCGAGGCCTGCCTCGCCGCCGCGGACGCCAGCCCGGCCCGCCCCGACTTCGTGGCGGCGCAACGCCGCTTCGTGCGCCTCGACGGCAGTCCCATGCCGCAATCGCCGAAGGACCAGCCCATTGCGGCCCATATCGACACGAACTGTTATTTCTTCTTTCCGATGTCGTACCACGTCATCAACAAGTGGTGCACGATTCCCCAGATCATGGCGGCGCATGGTGACGAATTATTTTATCATTACTGCGTGAGTGAAAACATTACCTTCGCCGTCACGGACAGGCGCACGGTCAACTACACCTGCCTGTTCGCTTTCTGCTACCAGCAGCTCAACGAGGTCCCGCCGCCGGAAGCGAAGCCGCAGGTGAACTGGTTCGCCACCCAGCATTGGCTGGCGTCCCTGCCCGCGGAGGAATTCGCCGTCGTGCAGAGGCGGACGGGGCTCTACCTGAAGATGGACTGAGGCTTGCCCGGCCGGGGCGCCCAACCGACACGGGGATGGCATGGAACGGCGGCGGATACTGGTGACCGGAGGTGCGGGCTACATCGGCTCGTACGCGGTCCTGGCCCTGCGCGATGCCGGCCACCGGGTCGTGGTCCTGGACGATCTGTCCACGGGGGATGCCGCCGCCGTTCCGGACGACGTCCGCCTGGTGCGGGGCTGCGTAGGCGACGGGGAACTGGTCGGGGAGGTCCTGGAGGGCTTCCGGATCGACGCGGTCCTGCACCTTGCGGCCCGCACCCTGGTGCCGGAGTCGATGCGGGACCCGGTGCGGTACTACCTGAACAACACGGCCAACAGCCTGCTGCTGCTGGATGCCTGCCTTCGCGCCGGCGTGAGGCGCGTGGTCTTCTCCTCCACCTCGGCCATCTACGGCGAGGTCGGCGCCGACCCCGTCACCGAGGAGGCCGTGCCGGCGCCGGTGAGCCCCTACGGGGCCTCCAAGCTGATGGTCGAGAGGGCGCTGGCCGACATCGGCCGGGCGACCGGCCTGGCCTATGTGGCGCTGCGCTACTTCAACGTGGCCGGGGCCGACCCGGCCGGACGGATCGGGCAGCGCACGGCGGGTCCCCACCTGGTGAAGGCCGCCTGCGAGGCCGCCCTGGGGCGCCGCCCGCACCTCGATGTCTTCGGGCGCGACTACCCGACGCCGGACGGCACCTGCGTGCGGGACTTCATCCATGTCGGCGACCTCGTGGACGCGCACCTGCTGGCGCTGGACCATCTCTTCGCCGGCGGCGGCAGCCTCGTGCTGAACTGCGGCTACGGCCGCGGCTATTCGGTGCTGGACGTCGTCCGCGCGGTGGAGCGGGTCACCGGCGCCCGCCTGCCCGTGCTGGACGCCCCGCGCCGGCCCGGGGACGCCGCCATCGTCGTGGCCGACCCGTCGCGGCTCCGGGCGGAGTTCGGGTGGCGGCCGCGCCTCGACGATCTGGACGCCATCGTCGCCAGCACGCTGGCCTGGGAGGCGCGGCGGGCCGTGGTCCCGGCGGCGCCGTGAGGGCGGCGGAAGCGGCTCAGGTCTCCCCCGCACCCATGTTCAGCTGCGTCCCGACGACCTGGAAGCCGAGGCGGCGGTAGAGGGCCTGTGCGCTGGGCGCGGCCGACAGCCAGGCGAGCGGCCCGCCCGCGGCGAAGTGCTCGCGCAGCAGCAGCCGGCACAGCGCCTCGGCGTGGCCGCGTCCACGGGCGTCCGGGTCGGTGCCGACGCCCGCGAGCTCCACGGCGGCGGGCGCCACCATCAGCATGGCGGCGGCCACGGGACGGCCCTCCTCCTCCAGGAGGCCGGCGCGCACCCCGCCCGAGGCGAGCCCGGCCAGCAGCAGGGGGCGGAAGCCCGCCTGCGCCTCCTCCGTCAGCATCTCGCCGTAGGCCGCGCGCTGGACGCCCTCCATGGCGGCGAGGCCGGCCGCGTCCCCGGCGGCGAGGCTCCGGCCCGCGCACCGGCCGTCGGTGAGGGCCTCCGGCGTCAGCACCATGACCGGGGCCTCCATCTCCAGCGCCAGCCCGGCCCGGCGGAGCGCCGCCTCCAGGTCCGGAACCAGTTCCCGGAAGAACTCCAGCCGCGGCCGCCGCCCCGCCCCGCGGAAGGCGTCGACGAGATCCTGGACGGCCCGGTCCCAGTCCGCCTCCGCCGCCACGGGGGTGGCGACGTTCATGAGATAGGCGTCCGACTCGTCCGACACGTACAGGGCGAAGGGGCCGCAGTCGATCCGGCGGCGGCCTTCGCCGCAGGTCGCACGGAAGCTGTCCGCGAGGGACGACAGGAGGCCGAGGGTGTCCGGCATGGTGGGGCTCTGCATCGGGGTGGGCGCATCCTCATGCCGCCGCCCGGCGCCCGGGTCAAGGGAAGCCCGTCAGGGCCCGCCGCCGTCCGGTCCCGCCGGAGGAGCCTCTTCCTCCTCCCGCAGCAGGTCCAGCGCCGACCGGCACAGGTCGATCCACAGCATCTCGGAGGCGATGCCGGTCCGCAGGACCAGGTGGCGCAGCCGCTGCTCCCGGGAGAGGCCGGGGCCCGCGAAGTCGCGCGCCTCGATCCGCCGGTACAGCTCCAGCTTCTCCCGGTGCCGCTCCAGCCGCTGCTCGATGCCGGGGGCGAGGCCGGTGGGGCCGACCACGGCCTCGGCGCGCAGCACCACCATCATCTCGTCGCGGATCGGGCGCGGGTCCCGCGGGGCGGCGACCCAGCGCCGCAGCTCCTCCAGCCCGGCCGGCAGCACCCGGTAGACGCGCTTGCGGCCCCGGCCCGGTTCCGGCGGCAGGGATTCAACCCAGCCGGCCGTCTCCAGCGCGGCCAGTTCCCGGTAGATCTGCTGGTGCGTCGCCGGCCAGAAATAGCCGATCGACCGGTCGAACCGGGCGGCGAGCTCGGAGCCCGAGCAGGCATGCTCGGCCAGCGCGGTCAGCAGGGCATGGGACAGGGACATGGCTCTCCAGCTCGGGCGGGCCTCAGCCCCCGGCCCCGTTCCCGGCCGGGTCCCGCAGTGCGGCGCGCAGTATCTTGCCGACAGGCGACTTCGGCAACTGGTCGCGCAGGGTGACCTCCCGCGGGACCTTGTAGGCGGCGAGGTTGTCCCGGCAGTGCCGGATCAGCGCGGCGGCGTCCAGCCCCGGCCCGCGCGGCGCGACGAAGGCGTGCACCGCCTCGCCCGTGCGCGGGTCGGGCACGCCGATGACGGCCACCTCCGCCACGCCCGGATGGGACGCGATCACCGCCTCGACCTCGTTGGGATAGACGTTGAAGCCCGACACCAGGATCACGTCCTTGCTGCGGTCGAGGATGCGGAGGTGCCCGCCCTCCTCGAACATGCCGATGTCGCCGGTGCGCAGCCAGCCGCCGGCGAAGGCGGCCTCCGTCTCCTCCGGCTGGTTCAGGTAGGCCGGGACGATCTGGGGGCCGCGCACCACGATCTCCCCCGGGGTGCCCGGCGGGGCGTCGGCGCCGCCGGCGTCCACGATCCGCACCTCGCAGCCGGGCATCGGCACGCCCACGGTGCCGGGCCGGCCGGCGCCGGGCGGGCTGCACGCCACGATGCAGGTGGACTCGGTCAGCCCGTATCCCTCCACGACCGGCCCGACCGCCGCCCGCCAGGCCTCCGACGTCGCCGGACGCAGCGCGGTGCCGCCGGAGATGGACAGGCCGACGCGGGGGGCCAGTTCGCGGAACCAGGGCTCCGCCAGCAGCCCGGCATAGAGCGTGTCGACGCCGGCGAACCAGTCGATCCGGTGCGCCTCGAAGGCGGGCCGGAGGTTCGCCAGGGGACGCGGGTTCGGGATCAGGAGGTTGTGCGCGCCGGCGTTCAGGTAGGCCAGGAAGTTCAGCACGAAAGCGAAGACATGGTAGAGCGGCAGCACCGTCAGCGCCGTGTCGCCCTCCCGGAACGGCTTGCCGTAGGCGGCCATGAAGTCGCTGGCCATGCGGACGGCCGACAGCACGTTGGCGGCGGTGACCACCGCCCCCTTGCTGCGCCCCGTCGTCCCGCCGGTGTACTGGTAGAGCGCGGTCCCGTGGGTCCGCTCGGGAAGGGGCCCGAGGGCGCGGCCGGCCTCCAGCGCGTCCATGAAGCGGACATGCGGGAGGGCGAGGGCCGGGGCCGGCATGCCCTGGCGGACGGCCGCCGCGACCGGCGCCGGCAGGAAGTCGGCCAGGCTGGCGAGGATCGGTGTGACGCCGGTCGCCTCGATGACGCCCGCCGCCGTGGCGGCGAACAGGTCGCAGGCGACCAGGGCCCTGGCGCCGCTGTCCCGCAGCTGGTGCTCCAGCTCGCGCGGGGTGTAGAGGGGGTTGATGTTGGTGACGATCAGGCCGGCCCGCCAGGCGCCCAGCACCGCCACGGGATAGTGCAGGCTGTTGGGCAGCTGCACGCCCACCACGTCGCCGGGCTTCAGGCCCAGCGGGCCGGCCAGGTAGGCCGCGAAGGCGCCGGACAGCGCGTCGACCTGCGCGAAGCTCAGGGTCCCGGAAGCGCCGCCGGGCAGCATCACGGTGAAGGCGGCGCGCTCCCCGAAGCGGCGGGCCGCGGCGGCGGCCAGGCCGCCCGGGTGGGCGGGCAGGGTCGACAGGTCCGGCGCGTAGTCGCGCAGGCAATGCGGATAGGCGTCCAGCCACGGCTGCGGGCTGTGCATGGCATCCCCCTTCGATGTCGGTGCGTGCGGGCAGGCGGCGCCGGGCCCTCAGTCCTTGTAGGCCGGCAGCAGGTGCCCCAGCTTCGCGCCCATCTCGGCGCCCAGCGCCTGCAGGCCGCTCATCGGGCGGATCATCACCTCGAAATCGACGATCAGCCCCTGCTCGTCGAAGCGGATGAGGTCGATGCCCTTCAGCTGCTTCTCCCCGATGCGGGCGCTGAACTCCAGCACGACGTTCAGCCCGTCCTCGCCGGCCAGGCGGCGGTGGTAGGTGAAGTCCTGGAACACCGTCACGACCGTCCGCAGCGCCAGCACCAGCGCCGGCGCCGACCGGTACGGCTTGAACGCCATGGGCGAGCGGAAGCAGGCGTCGGCGTGGACGATGTCGGGCAGGCCGGACAGGTCGCCCGCCTCGATCATGGCGTGCCACTTGGCGAGGGAAGCGGCGGCGGCGGGGTGCAGGGCGGGCATCGGCGTCATGGGCGTGTCTCCTCCTCGGTCTTCGTTTCTTGTGTCTTCGTCGCGTGTGCGGGCGCCGGCGGTCACAGGGACGCGGCCAGCCGGGTTCCCTGGTCGATGGCGCGCTTGGCGTCCAGCTCGGCCGCGACGTCGGCGCCGCCGATCAGGTGGACGGTGCAGCCCGCGGCCAGCAGCGCCTCGTGCAGGCCGCGCTCCGGCTCCTGGCCGGCGCAGACCACGACGGTGTCGGCCGGAACCAGCACCTCGCGGTCGCCCACCGCGACGTGCAGCCCGTCGTCGTCGATGCGGCGGTAGGCGACGCCCGGCTGCGTGCGGACGCCGCGCGCCTTCAGCGCGGTCCGGTGAATCCAGCCCGTCGTCTTGCCCAGCCCGTCACCCACCTTGCCCGCCTTGCGCTGGAGCAGGATGGCCTGCCGCGCGGCGGGGGAGGGAGCGGGCGGGCGCAGGCCGCCCGGCGCCCGGTACTCCGGATCGATGCCCCATTCGGCGTTGAAGTGGCTGACGTCGGGACCGGCGCCGTCGTGGGTCAGGTACTCGCAGACGTCGAAGCCGATGCCGCCGGCGCCGATGACCGCCACGCTGCCGCCCACCGGCCGGTCGTCGCGCAGCACGTCGAGATACCCCAGCACCTTGGGATGGTCGATGCCGGGAATGTCGGGGGTCCGCGGCTTCACGCCCGTGGCCAGCACGATCTCGTCGAAGCCGGCGCCGGCCAGCTCATCGGCCGTGACCCGCGTGCCGAGACGCAGCGTCACCCCCGTCGTCTCCAGGCGCCGGCGGAAGTAGCGCAGCGTCTCGTGGAACTCCTCCTTGCCGGGGACCTTCTTGGCGATGTTGAACTGGCCGCCGATCTCGGCGTCGGCCTCGTACAGCGTCACCTCGTGGCCGCGCTCGGCGGCGGTGACGGCGAAGCTGAGCCCGGCCGGCCCGGCCCCGACCACGGCGAGGCGCTTCCTGCGCTCCGCCGGGGCGATGACCAGCTCCGTCTCGTGGCAGGCGCGGGGATTGACCAGGCAGGAGGTGATCTTGCCGCCGAAGGTGTGGTCCAGGCAGGCCTGGTTGCAGGCGATGCAGGTGTTGATCTCGTCGGCCCGGCCCTGGCGCGCCTTGCGCACGAAGTCGGGGTCGGCCAGCAGCGGGCGCGCCATGGAGACCATGTCGCACCAGCCCTCGGCCAGCAGCTTCTCGGCGACCTCGGGCGTGTTGATGCGGTTGGTGGCGACCAGCGGGATCGAGACCTTGCCCTTCAGGCGCTGCGTCACCCAGGCGAAGGCCGCGCGGGGCACGCGGGTGGCTATGGTGGGGATGCGGGCCTCGTGCCAGCCGATGCCGGTGTTGAGGATGGTGGCGCCCGCCGCCTCGACGGCCTGGCCCAGCCGGACCACCTCCTCCAGGGTCGAGCCGCCCTCCACCAGGTCCAGCATGGACAGGCGGTAGATGATGATGAACGCCGGCCCCACCCGCTCGCGCACGCGGCGGACGATCTCCACGGGGAAGCGGATGCGGTTCTCGTACGTGCCGCCCCATTCGTCGTCGCGGTGGTTGGTGCGGGCGGCGATGAACTCGTTGATGAGGTAGCCCTCCGACCCCATGATCTCGACGCCGTCATAGCCGGCGTCCCTCGCCAGGGCGGCGCAGCGGACGAAGTCCCCGATGGTCTGCTCCACCTCGTCGGCGGTCAGCGCGTGCGGCACGAAGGGGTTGATGGGGGCCTGCAGCGCGCTCGGCGCCACCAGCGACGGCTGGTAGGAGTAGCGGCCGAAATGCAGGATCTGGAGCGCGATCTTGCCGCCCTCCGCATGGACGGCCGCGGTGACGGGCCGGTGGTGCTCCGCCTCCTCCGCCGTCGTCAGCATGGCGCCGCCCCGCATGGGCCGGCCGCGCTCGTTGGGGGCGATGCCGCCGGTGACGATCAGCCCGACCTCGCCGCGCGCCCGCTCCGCATAGAAGGCCGCCATGCGCTCGAACCCGCCGGGCACCTCCTCCAGGCCGACATGCATCGACCCCATCAGGACGCGGTTGCGCAATGTGGTGAAGCCCAGGTCGAGCGGCTTCATCAGTTCGGGGTAGCGGCTCATGGGGAGTCCTCGATGCAACTTGTTGCAGGAAACTAACCCGAGGCTTGTGTCTATGCAACAAGTTTCATTGAAGCGCAGCGAAGTCTCCGCCAACCCTCTCCGCATGCTTGAACCGGGCTCCAGGCACTCCATATACCATCCACGTGGATGGTCAGAGGATGATACCCGTGGCGCAGAACATCGAGGAGGCGCGTCCCCGCCTGGCGGACAGCGAGAAGATCACGATCAACCTGGGCTTCGTGGATCTCGGCCAGATCGACCTGCTGGTGCAGGAGGGGTTCTATTCCAACCGCACCGACCTGATCCGCACGGCCATCCGCAACCAGCTGGACCGCCACGCCGACGCCGTGCGGCAGGCGACCGCCCGGCGCAGCGTGGACCTGGGCCTGCGCCAGATCACCCGGGCCGACCTGGAGGCCGCCCTGGAGGCCGGCCGAATGCTGGACATCCGGGTCCTTGGCCTTGCCACCATCGCGGCCGACGTCACCCCCGACCTCGCCCGCGCCGCCATCGCGTCGCTCAGCGTGCTGGGCGCGCTCCATGCCAGCCCGGCCGTGAAGGCCGCGCTGGCCGACAGACTCCGTTGACGCCGGAAAGGCAACCGACATGAACGACCGCTTCCAAGAGGGCATGGCCGAGGCCACCCGCCTGACCCGCACGGGACGCCTGGCAGAGGCCACCGCCCTGATCCGTCGCGTGCTGGGCGGGATGGAGGAGACAGCCCCCTCCCCGCATGCTGCGCCGGCCGGCCGCCTGAAGGGCCCCGGCATCATCGACGCCGACTACGTCACGGTGGGCGAGGAGCAGGCCCCGCAAAAGGCGGAACCGCCGCGCCGCCGGGCCGGCCTCGGCGAGACGCTGCGCGACCTCGCCGCCCGGGCCTCCCACGTAGCCAAGCACCGCCCGGCGCGGCCCGCCGGGCCGACGGAGGAGATCCCGCCGGGCGCCAGCTTCGCGATGGAGACCTACGCCGACGCGTCCGGCTCCAGGCGCTACCGCCTCTATGTTCCGGCCAAGCGGCCGGAGGGGGCGCTGCCGCTGGTGGTCATGCTGCATGGCTGCACCCAGACGCCGGAGGATTTCGCCGCCGGTACCGGCATGAACCGGCTGGCGGAGGAGATGGGCTTCCTGGTGGCCTATCCCGAGCAGCCCGCCGGCGCCAACCCGAACCGCTGCTGGAACTGGTTCGAACCCGCCCACCAGCGCCGCGGGGCCGGCGAGCCGGGCCTGATCGCCGGCATCGTCGGGCAGGTCACGCGCGGCCACCCCGTCGATCCCGCGCGGGTCTTCGTCGCCGGGCTGTCGGCGGGCGGCGCCGCGGCGGCGGTGCTGGGCGACGCCTATCCCGACCTCGTCCGGGCCGTGGGCGTGCATTCCGGCCTGCCCGCCGGGGCGGCGCGCGACCTTCCCGGCGCCTTCGCCGCCATGCGCCAGGGCGGGACGGGGACGGCCCTGCGGGTGCCGGCCATCGTCTTCCACGGCGACCAGGATACGACCGTCAGCCCGCGCAACGGCGAGGCGCTGCTGCGGGGCGCCGGGCCGGCACGGACGGAGACCGGGACGGCCGGCGGGCGCACCTACACCCGCGCGGTCCATACCGACCGGGCCGGCCGGGTGCGGGCGGAGCGCTGGACGGTCCACGGGGCCGGCCACGCCTGGTCGGGCGGCAGCCGGGCCGGCAGCTATGCCGACCCGTCCGGCCCCGACGCCTCGCGCGAGATGATGCGCTTCTTCCTGGCGCTCTGACCGCGTGGCCGGGAGGGCGGGGCCCGGGCTCAGGAGACGCCGGGCCCCGCCTCCACCCCGGCGCGGAACATCGGAAGAATCCGGCGCGTTCATGGTCGTGATCCCCATCCTGAGGGTCCTCCGCAGGACTGGGGCGACCGCCGTGGAGAATTCGGCAATGAACATCTTCTACATCATCGGCGTCGTCGTCGTCGTTCTGCTGGTCCTGTCCTTCCTCGGGCTCCGCTGAGCGGACCGCCCATTCCAGACCGTAGTCCGGCCGGGCGGCATGCCCGGCCGCCACGCTGACACAGTCGTCCCGGTCAGGCGTCGGGATGCAGGCGCAGGGCGAGGTCGTCGGCGACCATCGCGTCGGTGACCAGGGGGCCGCCATGGTCCAGGGCCGCCCGCATCATCTCGTTCAGCCTGTCGCCGGGCCGCTGGTCCCAGTAGGCGACGGTGAAGGTGCTGCCGAAGCGGTCAAGGTAGCGCCGCAACAGGTCGCTGTCGATCATTCTCCCGGTCCTCCTCACGCCGCGTCCGCCGGGCGGCCGGCCAGCCAGCGGCCGAGCCGCTCCATCCGCCACGGACCGATCACCGGGTCGAGCATCGACGCCGGGACGTGCGCCACCAACAGCAGGTCCGGCGGCACCTCGCGGATCGAGAACAGGTGCCCCCGCGGCATCGAGGCCTCGCGTTCCAGCCATTCCTGTATCCGGGCATAGAGATCCTGCCGCTGGCGGCACGGCCAGGGCCCGTCGCCGCGCACCCCGTGGAGCTGCTGCAGGAGGATGCGCAGGCCCGAATTGCCGGTTCCCCGGATGCTGACCATTCCCGGCCGTCCCAACATGGCGTCCTCCCCCCCTCGGCCGCGACGGGGGCGCCGCCGGCCCGCCCGGATGGTACCGGGTCCCGGCCGCCCCGGCATGAGGGGAAAGGAGGGTATTCGGACGGCACCGCACACGGCGCCTGCTGCGCTGCGGCGGGCCCGGGGCGCCGGGGGCGCCAAATCGCGGGCAGCGCGTTCCCTTTGATGTCAGGGTGTTGCGCGACGGCATGCTGCCTGCGCCCCGGGGCCGGCCCCAAAAATTCGGTCGGGAGACCGCCCAAGTGCCCCCGCGCCGGTTCCGTTTGCCCGCTCCGCCGGGGCGGCCGCACCCACTATACCCGGCCTCTTCCCGCGGCCCGCCGAACAGGGCCGCCAACCAACGGAACCCCAGGAGAGCGCAAGCATGGCACAACACACTTCAGACAACCGCGGGCCAGACAACCGTGGACAAGAGAACCGTGGGCCGGGAGCGGACATGACCGCGCGGCCCGATGCGCAGCGCGACCGGGCCCAGGCCGAGGCGGGAAGCGAGACCGGGCGGCGCGCCATCGGCCAGGCCGTCGCCGAGGTGACCGCCGCCGGGCACCAGGTCGCCGACGCCGGCGCCCGGACCGCCCAGGCGGCGACGGAGACGTCGCTCGACACCGCGCGGCGCGCCACCGACGCGACGGCCGGCTTCGTGACCAGCCTCTCCGAGCAGATGCGGCGCGTCGTCGACGTCGGCACGCCGGAGGCCCGGGAGAGCCTCGAACGCGCGTCGCGCGACCTCCGCGTCGTGGCGCGCTGCGGCACCGTCATGGCCGAGCGCGCGCAGCCTATCGTCCAGGAGATCCTCAGCTACTCCCAGCAATCGACCCAGGCCCAGCTGGAGGCCTTCGGCAGGCTGTCGCGCGCCCGCTCGCCCATGGACCTCATCGCCGCGCAGAGCGAACTGGTGCGCACCGAGATGGAGCTGTGGGTGCGCAGCGGCCGCCGCCTGGGCGAACTCATGCTGCAGATGGGCGAGCAGGCGGAGCAGCTGATCGAGGAGGAACGGCACACCGGGCCCGGCAACGGCCGGCGCGGGGCCGCGGCCGAGTAAAGGGCCGCCCGTCGGCGGAGGCCCGGCGGCAGGCGGGGGAGACGGTCGCGACGGCACCGGAACTCCCGCCGCGGCCGGCGATTGAGGCAGGACAGGCCACAGCCATCCCGTGGGGTGCGACATGTCCAGCCATTCTTTGCCGACCGCCGCAGCAGGCGTCCTCGCCGCGCTCCTGCTGGCGGCGCCCGTGGCCGCCCAGGACCGGGCGGCACCGGGCGACCGTACCTACAGGGACCAGCCCAATCAGGAAGGGGAGAGGCGCGGCGGCGCCCTTTCCGGTGCCGACATGCAGGCGGCCCAGGCGCTGGCGCTGCACAACCAGCGCGGCATCGAGCTGTCCCAGATCTGCGCCGCCCAGGCGGAGCAGCGCGACCTGGTCGACCATTGCCGGGACTCCTCGGCCGCCATGCGGCGGAACAACAGGCGCCTGGCGGACCTGACCGGCGATCCCCGGCTGGGCCAGGTGGCCGCACAGGAGGATGGCGCCGCGGCCGGCGACCGCCCGCGCTCCCCCGCGGACCAGCCGACGGGCCAGGTCACGGACCTGTCCTCCGTCCTGTCGGACGCGGCGGACGCCCTCGGGCTTCCAGGGGCGACCCGGCAGGGGACCGGCACCGGGCGCCAGGACGCCGGGCGCGCCCGCGAGGACCAGCAGCGCCATCGCCAGCAGGTCGCCCAGCTGCAGCGCGCCCAGGGGGAGGAGTTCGACGACCTGTTCCTCACCACGATGATCCGGCACCACCGCGACGGGCTGCGGGCTTCCGACGACTGCCACGAGACGGCGTCCGGCGAGGAGCTGCGGCAGCTGTGCCGCCGCATGGGGTCGGCCCAGGAGCGGGACATGGCCCAGCTGGAGGATTGGCGCCGCGACTGGTTCGGCAACCGGACCAGCACGACGCGGGACTGAGGGGAAGCGAGGGGGCGCCCTCGGACGCCCCCTCTTGTGCCATGCCGGTCAGCGCTTCAGCGCGTCGCGGACGGCGTCCTTGGCGCCGCCGACGGCGTTCTGGACCTTGCCTTCCGTCCGGTCGGCCCGGCCCTCGGAGCGGAGCTTGGCGTCGCCGGTCAGGTTGCCGGCAGCCTCCTTCACGTCGCCCTTGAGCTTCTTGGCGGAGCCTTCGCCGCGGTCCTTGTCCATCCTGTCCTCCTTCGGTTCCGGGCCGGTCAGCCCGGTAGGCTTCGGTTCCGGGCCGGTCGGCCCGGTGGGCTTCGATCCCGGGCCGCCGATCCGCGGCCCGGTCGTGGAACAACACGGCCGCGCCCGCACCATTGCGGGCCGGCCCGGTGTGCGTCAGGCGGCCTTGAAGGCGCGCGGGTTGATCTCGCCCTCGGCCAGCGCGGTCAGCCGGGCGTCGGTCGCCTTCTCCTCTTCCAGCGTCTCGTCGAGCAGGCGGGCGACGTCGCCCATCCCGCAGGTCTCCGCCAGCGTCCGCAGCGAGCCGTAGCTGGCGATCTCGTAGTGCTCCACCTTCTGAGCCGCCATGACGAGGGCCACGTCCAGCACTTCGGCCGGGTGGTCCTCGCCCATCAGCTCCTCCGCCTCCTCGATCAGGCCCTGCGTCGCCTCGCAGGTGTTGCCCTCGGGGGCGGCGCCGAGGATCTTGAAGATCTGCTCCAGGCGCCGGACCTGGCCTTCGGTTTCCTTCACATGGGTCTGGAACGCCTGCTTCAGCTGCGGGGAGGCGGCGGCCTCCGCCATCTTCGGCAGGGCCTCCAGGATCTGGGTCTCGGCGCTGTAGGTGTCGCGAAGCTCCTCAATGAGGAGTTCCTTCAGGGCTTGCTCCGACATGGTCGGCTCCATCCAGGGAAAAGGGCCGTGGCCGGTCGCCGGCCACCCCGCCTCAACAGGGCGACGCGGCCGGCGTCGCGGGGACGCCGCCGGGACGCGCCCCCGCGTCAATGGACGTGCGGCGGAAGCGGCCCGGACCAGCCGGCGAGGCGCGGGTCCATCATGCCGGCGATCATCGCGACGTGGGCGGTGACCAGGAAGATGCCGACCAGGACGGCGTGCAGCCGCAGCTTCTCCATGTCGCCGCGCCCGCGCGCGATGAGGCCGGCCTCCAGCAGCGCCAGCCCGCCCAGCGGGACCACCCCAAGCAGGTAGAACCCGACGGCCACGACGTCGATGGGCCCGCGCCAGCCGCCGGACTGGGTCAGCGGGACCACGGCCGACACCAGGAGGTACAGGAACACCCCGGTGAAATAGAACCCGGCGACGAGGCCGGCCCAGCGGTTCAGGCTTCTGACGGGGCCGGAGAACCGGCGCGTGTAGAGGACGTGGAGTTCGGTGATCGCCACCGTCTCCGCCAGGATCACCGGGACGGCCATGAACAGGATCAGGCTCAGGGGATCGGTTAGAAGTTCCATGTACGTGGTCATCGGCATCGGAGGCTCCATGGCAGGGACCGGGCGCGCCCGCGCCTGCCCCTTTATAAAGAGGTATATTGAATGAATGTATCACCCGATCCCGGAAAAGCAACTTTCATCATGCATCTTTAAAACCGCCTCCGGCCGGCGGCGTGGCGGCCAGGCAGGAAGGTGCCGCCGCCACCGGGGGCAGGGCGCATGCGTTCGTGCCGACCGTCAGCGGGGCGGTGGCAGGAGGGGCGGCGCCAGCCGGAAACCGGAACAAGTCGAGGAGTTATGCGACATTGCGCGGGCCCTGGGCGGTCGGAGGCGCCCGGCGCCGGGGAACGATGCTTCAACGCCCGGGGGGCGGTCCGGGGGCTGCGGCGGCATGGACATCCTTCCCCTGGTCATGCATCCGGCAGGGCACAAACATGCATTTATCATATTGCTTTATACCGGAAAGGCTGGATACAGTCATTTCCAGAGCATGTTTGAAGAGGAGCCCGACATGCCCGACCCCGCCATCGCCGGGAACGCCGCCCGCTCCTCGACCGCCATCGTCTGCCGCCTGGGCGGCCGACTTCGGGAAAGGAGCACCGCCATGACACTCGACGTCCATTATGCGCCGGCCGATTTCCGCGACCGTTTCGCCTTCGGCCTGGTCAAGACCCTGCGCTTCGTCGCTGACCGCTTCTTCGCCAAGCGCTACGGCCACCGCGCCGTGGTCCTGGAGACCGTGGCCGCGGTGCCCGGCATGGTCGGCGGCGTGCTGCAGCACCTGAAGTGCCTGCGCCGCATGAGCGACGACCGCGGCTGGATCCGCGAGCTGCTGGACGAGGCCGAGAACGAGCGCATGCACCTCATGACCTTCATCGAGATCGCCCGGCCCACGGCGTTCGAGCGGCTGCTGGTGCTGCTGACCCAGGGCGTGTTCTTCAACGCCTTCTTCGTCCTCTACCTGCTGTCGCCGAAGACCGCGCACCGCATGGTCGGCTATTTCGAGGAGGAGGCGACCTGGTCGTACAGCTGCTACCTCGCGGAGATCGACGCCGGGCGCATCGAGGACGTGCCGGCGCCGCGCCGCGCCATCGACTATTGGAAGCTGCCGGCCGGCGCCCGCCTGCGCGACGTCGTGCTCGCCGTGCGCGCCGACGAGATGGGCCACCGCGACCGCAACCACGCCTTCGCCGACGAGCTCGACGGCCGTCCCGCCGCCGGCACCCTCGGCCATACCGGCATCGCCTGACCCCCGCCCGCTGGCCTGCGAGGCGCGGAGCCATTGCCCCACCCTCCACGGCCGGGCGTGACCGGCACCGCCTGTCCCGTTCCCGACCCCGACCGCGCGGCCGCTCAGGCCGCCCGGATGCCGGCCAGGAAGGTCTCCACCTCGGTCCTCAGCGCGCCGGCCTGCTGGGAAAGCTCCCCCGCCGCCGACAGCACCTGGCCGGCCGCCGCACCGGTCTCGCCCGCCGCCTGGGTGACGGAGGCGACGTTGCCCGACACCTCCTGCGTCCCGACCGCGGCCTGGCTCACGTTGCGGCTGATCTCCGCCGTGGTGGCGTTCTGCTCCTCCACCGCGGAGGCGATGGTCGCGGCGATCTCGGAGATGCTGCCGATGGTGCCGGTGATGCTGCGGATCGCCTGCACCGCGTCGGCGGTAACCGCCTGCATGGAGGCGATCTGGGCGGAGATCTCCTCGGTCGCCTTGGCGGTCTGGTTGGCGAGGCTTTTCACCTCCGACGCCACCACGGCGAAGCCCTTGCCGGCCTCGCCGGCGCGCGCCGCCTCGATGGTGGCGTTCAGCGCCAGCAGGTTGGTCTGCCCGGCGATGTCGGAGATGAGCCTCACCACGTCGCCGATGCGCTGCGCCGCCTCCGCCAGGCTGCCGACCGTGGTGTTGGTGCGCTCGGCCTCGCCCACGGCCATGCCCGCGACCTCGGACGAGCGGGTGACCTGCCGGCTGATCTCGGCGATGGAGCTGGTCATCTCCTCGGCGGCCGCCGCGACCGTCTGGACGTTGGCAGCCGTCTGCTCGGCCGCGGCGGCGCTGGCGGCGGCCTGGCTCTTGGTCTGTTCCGCCACGGCGGTCATGCCCTGGGCGGTGGCGTCCAGCTGCCGGGCGGCGCCCGCCACCGTCCTCAGGATGCCGGCGACGTTGGCGTCGAAGCGGGCGATGAGCTGCTCGATGGTCTCGGCGCGGCGCCGCCTGGCCTCCTGCTCGCGGGCCTGCTCGGCCGCCAGCCGGTCGGCCTCGATGGCGTTGCGCTTGAAGACCTCCACCGCCGCCGCCATGGCGCCGATCTCGTCGCCGCGCTCCAGCCCCTCCACCTGCACCGCGCGGTCGCCGCCGGCCAGGCGCCGCATCAGCTCCGTCATGGCGGACATGGGCCCGGCGAAGCGGCTGCGCACGATCAGGATGGCCGCGACCGAGGTCAGGACGGTCAGGGCCAGGAACACGCCCTCGATCGTGAGGATCAGCAGCGCCTCGTGCGAGGAGTGCGCGAGCGCCCGGTCGAGGGCCGCCGACGCCGCGCCCTGCAGCGCCAGGATCGTGTCGATCCCCTTGGTCGAGGAGGCGATCCAGAGGTCCGCGGACATCCCGTAGGGCTGGCCCTGGGCCGCGGCCGCGAGGATGCCGGCGCGGACGGCCTGGAACTCCGTCATGAAGGCGGACGCGACCTGCGCCAGCGGCGCGCGGAGGTCCGGTTCCCGCTCGGCCAGGGGGCGCAGGCTTTCCCAGGCGAGGTCCACCCGGCCGCGGTTCGTCGCCAGCATCTGCAGCTGCTCCACCGAGAGCGGCCTGCCGGCGGCGACGGCCGCGCCGACGAGCGCCCGCTCGCGGCCGGCATACTCGCTCATGACCCAGGCGAAGTGGCGGATCTCCTCCAGCTCGGCGGCGGTGACGTTGGAGCGGTTGCCGGCCCGGCTGACCTCGAGGCGGAGCCGCTGGGACGTCTCGATGAGCGCCGTCACCGTCGGGACCCAGGCGGCCAGCGCGGGGTCCCGGCCCGCCGGGGGCAGCGCCAGCGCCGCGTCGGCCGCCGACCGCATCCGCACGACCGCGCCGTGGGCATCCTGCACCGCGGCGGCGAGGCGGTCGATCTCCTCGGTCCGGGGCAGGGCCGTGCGGTCGGCCAGGGCGGACGCCAGCGCCGCGTCGGCCCGGCGGCGCTGCTCGGCGATGGCGGCGAGGACGGCCGGGGAGGCCGGCTCCGCGGCCCCGAGCGCGGCGTTCGTGCGGCCGCGCTCCAGCGCCCAGGCGCCGGCGGCGTCGAGCAGGGCGGTGGCCGCGGGATTGGCGTGCCGCCCGGCCTCGGCCTCGCGGCGCACGCCCCAGGCCTCCAGCGCGCCGAGCGTGACGGCGGCGATCGAGATGGTGGAGAGGACGACCACCACGGCGTAGACCGCGGCGCGGATCGAGATCTGGAAGCCCGGCATAGCAACTCACCCTGGTTGAGAAAGGAACTTTGTCACAGTCCCGTGAAGCTTTCGTGACAGCCCGCCGGCCGGCACCGCCCCGTGCCGGAAGGCTTCCGGCGCCGGTGCGGCACCGGGACCTGTTGCTACCGGTGTCGCGCTCGATCATGCTGCCGGCGGACCTCAACCTGACGACAGCGCGCGACCGTGACCAGGGACAGCAAAGCGGCGGGACCGCGCCGGCGCACCGCCAGGGCGGGCTCGCTGGCGGTGGAGATCGCCATCAGCGTGGGGCTGCTGTCGCTGCTGGTCGTCTCCGCGGTGACGCTGGTCGGCTACCGCGTCGCCTACGACCGGGCGCGCGGCGAGGCGGTGGCGCAGGTCGCCGCCCGGCTGGAGGCGCTGAGCCGCACCGAGGCGGAGCTGTTCCGGCTGGCGGAGGCCAACGCGCAGACCTTCCGGGACGCGTTCCTGGCGTCCTACGCCGACCCGGCGACGCTGCCGGCGGTCGATTTCGGCCGCTATTTCTTCCGCGACGGGGACGGGGCGTACCGGCTGCGGCCGGAATACTTCACCGGCACGACCGACGCCGCCGGCTTCCGGCGGAGCGGCACCTCGGGCTTCCTCGGCGGCCACGGGCCCGAGCTCGCGCCGGAGCTGCGGCGCCGGCTGGTCGTCACCTACGAGCTGGTGTCGCGCTTCGGCCCGGGCTGGCTGAACCGCTTCGCCAACCTGCACGCCAGCCTTCCGGAGAACGGCCTCCTCATCCACTGGCCGGGCGAGGCCTGGGGCCTGAACGCCAAGCACGACCTGGACATGACGGCGCTGTCGGTGATCAAGGCGACGCTCGCCTCGGAGAACCCGGAGCGCCGGCCGGTCTGGTCGCCGCTCTACTTCGACGACACGGCGGGGCAGTGGACGATCACCTACCAGCTGCCTGTGGACCATGACGGGCGGCACCTGATCAACGTCAGCTTCGACATCCTGCTGAACGACGTCATCGCCCGGCTGGTGGCCGACGAGCCCTCGGGCGCCTACCGGGCGGTGCTGATGCCCGACGGCTACGTCGTCGCCCATCCCGGGACCTTCAGCGAGGCGAACCGCCGGGCCGGCCGGATCAAGGTGGCGGAGCTGGGCGACCCGGCGCTCGCGACGGTGTACGGCAGGCTCCGCGACCTGCCGGCCGGCGCGCTGCGGCCCGGCGAGGCGCGCGTCGTGGGCGAGGTCGCCGACGACGCCTTCATCGCCGTCGCCGCCGCCGTCCCCGGGCCCGGCTGGTGGCTGGTGGCGCTGCACCCGATGCAGCTGGTGGACGCCGCCGCGCGCGAGGCCGCCGGCATCATCCTGGTGCTGGGCGCCGCCTACCTGCTGCTGGTCGGCTCCGCCCTGTTCCTGGCGCTGCGCGCCGCGGTCGTGCGCCCCATCATCCAGATCAAGCAGGCCTCCGAGCGGATCGCCGCCGGCGACCTGGACGCGGTCGCCGACGGGGCGGCGCCGCTGCCGACGGCGCTCTCCAACGAGGTGGGCCACTTGGCGCGGGCGTTCCGGGACATGGCCGGGCGCATGCGCGAGGCGACCCAGCACCTGGAGGAGAAGGTCGAGGCCCGCACCCGCGACCTCGCCGCCGCGAAGGAGGAGGCCGAGGCCGCGGCCAGGGCCAAGTCGGCCTTCCTCGCCGCGATGAGCCACGAGATCCGCACGCCCTTGAACGGGGTCCTCGGCTTCAACGGCCTGTTGCTGGAAAGCCCGCTGTCGGAGGAGCAGCGCGGCTGGGCCCGCATCGTCGGCGACGCCGGACGGTCGCTGCTGACGGTCGTGAACGACGTGCTGGAGTTCTCCCGCGCCGAGGCGGGCATGCTGGCGCTGGTGCCGGAGCCCTTCGACCCGCGCGAGCTTGCCCGGGGTGCCGCCAGCATCGTCGCCGTCGCGGCGGCGGAGAAGGGGCTGTCGCTGACCGTCCGCACCGCCGACGGCACGCCCGACTGGCTGCTGGGCGACCGGCACCGCCTGACCCAGGTGACGCTCAACCTGCTGAACAACGCGGTCAAGTTCACCGACCGGGGCGGGGTGGTCCTGGCGCTCTCCCATGCCGGCGGGCGGCTGCGGATCGAGGTCCGGGACACCGGCATCGGCATCCCCGCGGAAAGCCTGGGCCGGCTGTTCCAGCGCTTCAGCCAGGTGGACGGCTCGATCTCCCGGCGGCACGGCGGCACCGGGCTGGGGCTGGCCATCAGCAAGGCCATCGTGGAGCGGATGGACGGCACCATCGGCGTGGAGACGGAGCCCGGCCGCGGCTCCGTCTTCTGGCTGGAGGTGCCGCTGCCGGAGGCCGCGGCGCCCGCGCAGGCCGCGCCCGCCGGCGACGGTGCGGAACGGCCGCTGCGCATCCTGCTGGCCGACGACCTGGAGGCCAACCGGGCGCTGGTGTCGACCTACCTCGCCCGCGCCGGCCACCGGGTGGAGGCCGTGGAGGACGGCCACGGGGCGCTGGAGAAGGCGCGGGAAGGCGGCTTCGACCTGCTGCTGCTGGACGTCCGGATGCCGGGCATGGACGGGCTCCAGGCGGCGGCCGCGATCCGGTCGCTGGAGGGGGCCGCCGGCCGGGTCCCCATCCTGGCCCTCACCGCCGGCGTCCTACCTGACGAGGTCGGCGCCTGCATCGCCGCCGGCATGGACGGCCACGTGGCCAAGCCGGTGGACCGGGCGGCCCTGCTGGCCGCGGTCCGGCAGGCGGCGCGGGCGGAGAACGGCCGGCCCGCCCCGGCGCCCGTCCTGGAGGTTCCGGCATAGGCCGGCGGCGGTTCCCCTCCGACCGGAGGGTGGCAGGGGGCCCGCGGCGCCGGATGATGGGGGATGCCCGCCACGGCTGGAATGGGACCCCTCAAATGGCCGATGCACCGGAACTCGCCGTCCGCCCCGTGTCGATCCACGATGCGCCGGCGCTCGCTGCGTTCTTCGCCGCCCTGGGCGCGGAGCCCGTCACGTCGGCGGTCGGCGCCCTGCCGGACGCGGAGGGCGCGGTGCAGCTCTGCGTCGGCATCGAGGCGAACCTCAGTTGCGACGTCGCCAGCCACGGCGGACGGGTGGTGGGCTGCCTCACGCTGGGGTGGCGGTTCCGCGGCGCGACCCTGGAGCGCTTCGCCCGCCACGGCCTCGCGGTCGACCCTGCGGCGGACGCCCTGGCCGCCCTGTACGTGCCGGTGTCCTGGCAGGGGGCGCGGCTGGCCGGCCTGCTGCTGCGGCGGGCGGCGGTGCACCTGCGCCGCCGCGGGCGCCGCCGCCTCGTCCTTTCCGCGGCATTGCCGGCGGGCGGCGGGCCGCGCCTCCGCTTCTACGAGGCGCTGGGCTTCCGCGCCGCGACGGCACCGGCGGTCTGCATGACCCTGGAACCGGCGGCGCCGCCGCCCCTCCAGGGTGGCCCGGCGCGCCCGATCGCCGCGGGCCCGGGCGGCAGGAACCCGGTATGCCCATGAACGTCGAGGACATTCTCGCGGTGGATTTCCCCTCCGCCGAGGATCTGCGGCGGTTCGTGGACAGCCATGGCGGGTGCCGCCAGGCGCGCGACCTGCTGCTCAGTATCGGCGAGCAGGTCGGCCCCGAGGACGGCGCGCCCGGGCTGGTCCGCATGCGGCGGGTCCTGGGCCTGCTGGACCGCCTCGAGCGGCTTTCCCGCCCTTGAGGGGAACTGTCCCGGTCAGGCCATGAAGAGGCTGATGAGCTCCGCCTGGCGGGAGGTGTTGGTCTTCCGGAAGATGCTGCGCAGGTGGAAGATCACCGTTGTGCGGGCGATGCCGAAGGTGTCGGCGATCTCGTTCACCCGCTGCCCGGCGATGATCGCCTTGGCGATGCGCGTCTCGGCCGGGGTGAGCCCGTACATGCGCGCCGACACCTCCACCGGGATGGAGGCCCGCTGGTCGGGGTCGGTGACGAAGACGACGATGACGGGCCCGCCGTCGACCGCCTGGCCCGGCAGGCGGCGCACCAGCACGATCAGGGGGCGCTCGCCCGACGGCTTGGCCACCAGCAGGGTGACGTCGCGGGGGTCCTCCAGCTGGGCCGCGGCGGCTTGGCGGAGTGCGCGCGTGTCCGCCGCGGTCGCCGCGTGCAGCTGGCGCGTCGGCCCCAGGGTGAGCCCGTCCGCCGCCGCGACGGTCTCCTGGCCGCGGGCGTTGGCGAACAGCACGCGCTGCTCCCGGGACAACAGGAAGATGCCGAAGTCGACATGGTGCATGACGTCCGTCACGCAGCGGAAGGCCTCCAGCTTGGCGCCCTCCGCGACGGCCTCCAGCTCCGATTCCGCCATGCGCCGCATGCGGTCGACCTGGGCCAGCCGGGAGGCCACGGTGGCGAGCAGGAGGTCGAAGTCGATGGGCTTGGTCAGGTAGTCGTCCGCCCCCGCCCGCTTGCCCAGCACCACGTCGCGCGTGTCCGCCAGGGCCGTCAGGAAGATGAAGGGCACCGCCGCCAGGGACGGGAACCGGCCGCGCACCGCGCGCAGCAGGTCGCGGCCGTCCATGGCCGGCATGGTGATGTCGCAGAGGATCAGGGAGGGGCGGACCCTCTCCAGGATCGACAGCGCCTCTTCCCCGTCGCCCGCCTCGACCACGGCGTAGCCCGCCTCGCGGAGCTCGTCGGCGATGTCGGCGCGGAGGTCGGTCTCGTCGTCCACCAGCAGGATCGTCCGGTCCGGTTTCTTCTCGTCCATCGTGGGTCGGCTTCCGCAGGGGCGCGCCCCGGACGCGCGGGATGGCCCGCCGGCGTCGCCGCCGGCTGCCCCGGGGCGCCCTAGATGGCCCAGGAGCCGGCGCGGCGCCCCCTGCATTTGTAGGGACCGGCCGCTCAGCCCGGGTCCGCCCCGGGCCGGCCCGGCGGCGACGCGAGCAGGCCCGCCGGCAGCAGGACGGTGAAGGTCGTCCCCTCGCCCTGCCGGCTCTCCACCCGGATGTCGCCGCCGTGCATGCGGATGACCTGGCAGGCGAAGTTCAGCCCGATGCCGGTCCCGGGCTTGCTCGCCACGTTGCTGGCCCGGAAGAAGCGGTCGAAGATCTTCGGCAGCTCCTCCGGCGGTATGCCGATGCCCTGGTCGGCGACCGAGATCGACACACCGGCGCCCCCGCTCGCCAGGCCCACCCAGATGGGGCTGCCGGCGGGGGAGTACTTGACCGCGTTGGCGACCAGGTTCGACACCGCCTGCTCCACCAGGGCGCGGTCGGCCCGGACGGGGAGGGCGGACACGTCGGACTCGAAGAAGATCTCCCGGTCGGGCGCCACGTCGTGGTGGGTGGAGACGATCTCCGACAGCAGGACGACCAGGTCGAAGGGCTTCGGCACCGGCGTGAAATCCCCGACCTCCAGCCGCGCGGCGTTCAGGGTGCTTTCCATCAGGGCCGTCAGCCGCTGCGTGCTGCCCCGGATCTTCTCCGCCCGTTCCACGATCTCGGCGGGCGGCAGGGCCGTCGCCCGGCGCATCATGCGCTGGGCGTTGGAGTCGATGACGGCGAGCGGCGTCCGGAACTGGTGCGACACCATCGAGACGAAGCTGCGGTAGGCGCGGCTGAGGCCCTTCTCCTTGGCGAGCGCCGCCGCGAGGCTCCGGTTCGCCTCCTTGTAGATGCTCACGTCCGCGGCGCGCAGCACCGAGCGCCCGTCGGCGGCCACCCGCACGGTGAGCCGGAGGTGCCTTCCGTCCGCCAGCGGCAGCTCGATGTCCCGGTCCGCCGGCCGGTCCGGCATGGCGCCGCCGAGCCGGCGGATGAGTGCCGCCGCCGCCGCGAAGTCCATGGCGCCCGACGGCAGGTCGCCGAGGCCGGGCAGGAACTCCGCGATGCGCTCGTTCGCCATCTCCAGCAGCCCGTCCGGCCCGAACGCCGCGAAGCCGTCGGGCGCGGTGTTGATGGCGGCCACCAGCCTGGCCTGCGTGCTGTCCGCCATGGCCCGCAGCCGCTCCGCCTCCTTGAGGGCCTCCGCGAGGTCGACGGAGCGCAGCCGCTCCAGCTCCGCCTCGCGGGCCATGCGGTCCACGGCGTTGATCGCCACGATGGCGGTCATGCCCCAGCGCCGCTCCCGGTACAGCTGCTCCTCCCGCACCAGGGTGAGCCGGCGGCTGTGCTCCAGCGCGGCGGCGAGGTTCCCTGCCTTCTCCTCCGACAGCGCCAGCAGCCGGTGCACCTCGGCGACCAGGGGAAGCGCGTTGGCGTGCTTCGCCAGCGCGTGGACGTCGCGCAGGCTGTCCTGCGGCCGGTCGCTGAGCCCCAGCGTGACCAGCAGCAGCATCGCCTTGGCCTGCCCGATCCGGTGGCCGACCGATGCCGCCACCGCGACGGCCTGGTCCAGCGAGGCGCGCGCCTCCTCCACCCGGCCGAGTGCCGCGTGCGCCTGCGCCAGGCCGCGCAGGCAGCCCGGCAGCTCGCCGCGCAGCGTGCTGCCGCCGGCGATCTCCAGCGCCTCCTCGAACAGCGGCAGCGCCTTCGCGGGATGGCCCTCCCTCAGCTCGATCTCCCCCAGCGCCACCAGCGAGTAGACCTTGCCGCGCGCGTCCCGGCGGCGGGCCTTGATCTCCAGGCTCTCCGCCAGCAGGCGCCGCGCCTCGTGGTGCCGGCCCAGGGCGGCGGCGACCTCGCCCAGATTGTTCAGCGCATAGGATTCGGCCTGCTCGTCCCCGGCCAGCCGGGCGGCCTGGAGCGCCCGCTCCTGCTGCTCGGCCGCCTGCGGGAGGTCGCCCAGCTCCTGGAGGATGCGCCCCAGGGTCAGCAGCGACGCCGCCTCGTGGTCGACGGCCCCGGCGCTGCGCGCCATCGCCAGGCTGTCCGCCAGCAGGCCGATCGCCTCCGGCAGCTCGCCCGCGTTCTCGCAGCACATGCCGAGGATGCGGAGCACCGCGGCCCCCTGGCGCGGGCAGTCGTTCGCCCGGCAGAACTCGATGGCATCGCGGCAGCGCCGCGCGGCGTCGGCGTAGTCGCCGCGCTGGAAGCAGACGGCCGCCAGGCCGCGCAGGGCCTCGGCGGCGAGCGGCGGGTCCCCGGCCGCGTGCGCGGCGTCGAGCGCTTGCGCGTACGCCGCCTCGGCCGCCGCCAGCTCACCCAGGTTGAGCCTGGCCCGGCCCAGGTCGATCAGCGGCTGGGCGGCCGGGTGCGGCTCAGGCAAGGCCGGCGGCGCCGATGAGCGCCACGCCGTCCAGGACGCCGGTCACGTCCACGAAGGCGGTGCCGGTCCAGTACAGGGACTGGCCCGACGTGCGGTCCTGCAGGAGGACCTCGTCCACCCCGTCGCCGGTGAAGTCGCCGGCGCCGGTGACGGCCATGCCCGGCGCCAGGCGGACGAAGTCGCGGAACCCCGCGCTGCCCCCGGCCGCGTCCCAGAACAGGGTCGCCCCGGACCGCGTGTTCAGGAGCAGGAGGTCGTCGGCCCCGTCGCCGACGAAGTTGCCGATCCGCGCGACCCCCCAGCCGCCCGACGGCGCCAGGGTGAGGAGGTCGCGGAAGCCGGTGCCGGTCCAGCAGAACAGGTCCCCCGTGGCCCCGTTCCGGAACAGCACCTCGTCGGGCCCGGCGCCGTCCAGGTTGCCGGCCCCGACGACGGAGAAGCCGCCCTGGAGCGTCAGGAACGTCTCCGACCGGCCGGCGGCGACGTCGAGGAAGCGCAGGGTGCCGGCGCCGTCGCGCAGCAGCAGGTCGGCCGCGGCGGAGCCGATGAAGTCGCCGCAGGCGACGACGTCCGCCCCCCCGAAGGACGGCAGCTGGTTGAAGCCGGCGGCACCCCGGGACAGGTCCCACCAGAGGTGCCCGCCATTGGCCCCGATCAGCATGTCGTCGCGGCCGTCGCCGTTGAAGTCGGCGATGCCCTTCACCGCCGTCGCCTCCGTGAAGGTCGCCAGGGACCTGAAGCCGTCGGCGCCGCGGGCGGTGTCCCAGGCCACGATGGCGCCGTCCGGCCGGCGCAGCAGCAGCGCGTCGGGCCGGGCCGCCAGGCTGACCGTGACGTCGGCGAAGGACAGGTGCTCGACGCCGGACAGGGTGTCGGTGCCGTCGGGCCCCTCGACCCGGACCGTGCCGGACGGGCCTGCCTGGACCGTCACCCGGTAGGCGGAGCGGGGGCCGGACAGGACGGCGGTGTCCTCCCCGGCGCCGCCGTCCAGCGCGTCGTTGCCGGCACCGCCCGCCAGCGTGTCGGCGCCGGCGCCGCCGGACAGGGTGTCGTCGCCGCCGTTCCCCTCGAGCCGGTTGGCGGCGCCGTTGCCCGCCAGCCGGTCGGCGGCGGCGCCGCCCCGGGCGTTCTCGATCTGCGTGCCGAAGGCGATGGCGAGGTTGTCGCGGCCGTCGTAGGTGGGCGTCGGCGCCCGGGTCGCGAAGGCGGGGATGTCGAGGCGCAGCTCCGCCTCGGTCCGGCGGATGCCGATCGAGCTGTAGGCGCCGGGCAGGAGGTCGATCTCCACCGGCAGCACCTGGTTGGAGGCGTCGAACGTGTCGGTGCCGCCCGCGTCCCAGACCGCCTCGATGAAGCGCTCGCCGGGCTGCCAGCGGTACACGTCGTCGCCGGCGGTGGCGGCGGCGGGCGGCGGGCCGTAGAGGTACTGGAGCGCCGCGATGTCGAGCGGCATCGGCGTCCGCGGCAGCAGGTCGTAGGTCCGCCAGTCGTAGGACTCCGCGGTGCCGGTCACCACGGTGAACCGGGTGTTGGGCGCCTTGTCGTAGTTCATCACCGAGATGCCGACGGTGCGCAGGTCCGCCGGCAGCGTGTCCGCCCCCTCGAACGGGTGCTTCAGCCCCAGGGCGTGGCCGATCTCGTGCAGCAGCAGGTAGGTCGAGTAGCCCGGGTTGACGCCGATGAAGTCGCGCACCGGGGTGTTGATCCAGATGTCGCCGCTCTCCATCCAGGGCGTCACCTCGGTCACGCGCTGCTGCCCGTCGAACCGGTAGAAGTAGCCGGGCTCGGTGGCGATGCCGTCGAAGCCGTCGGTGCGGGCGTAGTGGCCGAAGGTCATGGCCAGGGGGCCGTTCTCGGCCACCTCGCGGAAGGTGACGCCGGCGAACTCCTCCATGATGGCGAGCGCCCCGCGCACCTGGGCCCGCATCTGCGCGCCCATCGGCTCGAACGTGGACCGGCCGGAGGCGTACTCCGAGCCCGGCAGGTAGTAGTCGGGGAAGCCGGACAGGAAGACGTAGTCGATCGACACCGCGGTGCCGAGCCCCGCCCCGGAGCCGGGGGCCGTTCCCAGGACGAGGGGGAAGTTCCACCGCTTGTCGTGGTGGCCCTCCCCGATGAAGGTCATGGCGTCGAGGTAGGCGGCGGGATCGGCGAGCGGAACGGGCATCTGGGGCGCTTCCTGGCTTTGCCGGGACCGTGCGCTGCCGGAACTCGCGGGCGCCCGGCGCATCGGCTGGACGGGAGGAGGGTAGGGCGGGGGCGGGCGTCGGCGCCCCCTGCAAATGGAGGGGCCGCCCCCGCACGGGAGGGAGCGGGGGCGGCCCCTGGCGCCGGCAGGCAGGGGCTCGGATTGCCGCCGGCGCCGTCCCGGATCAGCCGAAGTCGCCGATGCCCGCCAGCTGCACCCCGCCCAGCACCTGGCCCAGGTCGGCGAAGGTGTTGCCGTTCCAGTAGATGGCGCTGCCGTTGGAGACGTGCTGCAGCAGGATGTCGTCGCGGCCATCGCCGTTGAAGTCGCCGATACCCGTCAGGGCGAAGTCGGTCGACAGGGTGACGAAGTTGCTGAAGCCGCCGGCGCCCTGGCCGGCGTTCCAGAACAGCAGCGTCCGGCTGTTGGTGTTGAAGAACAGGAAGTCGTCGGCGGCCTCGTCGACGAAGTTGCCGATCGCGGCGATCCGCCAGCCGGACTCCGGCGCCAGCCCCAGCAGGTCGGTGAAGCCCGACCCGTTCCAGTAGAACTGGGCGCCCGAGACGTCGTTGCGGAAGACGATGTCCTCTGTCCCCGAACCGTCGATGTTGCCGGTGCCGACGACCGAGAAGCCGGCGCCGAGCGTCAGGAAGTCGGCGCTCTGGCCTGTGCCCGGGTTCAGGAAGCGCAGCGTCCCGGTGGCGCTGTCGGCCAGCAGGATCTCGTCCCCGGCGGAGGCGCCAAGGAAATTGCCGACGCGCAGCGGCTGGAAGGCGCCGAGGTCGGGAACGTTGGCGAAGCCGTTGCCGGCCTTCGACACGTCCCAGGTCACGTAGCTGGTGGGACCGATCTGCAGCAGCATGTCCGCCTTGCCGTCGCCGGTGAAGTCGCCGACGCCGCGGATGGTGGTGCCCGCGTTGAACGAGGCCAGCTCCTTGAAGCCGTTTCCGCCCTTCGTGCTGTCCCAGGTCAGGATGTCGCCGTTGGAGCGGCGCAGCACGAACTCCGCCGGGGTGACGGCGCCCTGGGCCAGGGTGAGGCGGCCCGGCGTGCCGGCATGGTCGGGGAGGTCGTCCTGGACCGTCTCGACCTTGACGGCGTAGTCGAACTCGGTGCCGTCGGTCTCGTCGCCCTGGACCACGATGTAGTGGTCGCCGCTCTGCTGCGGCGTGAACACCACCGCGCCGTCGATGTTGAGCGGCAGCTCGATGCGGCCCTGGCCGGGCACCAGCTCGCCGTCGCCGGCGGAGGCGACGAAGACCGTGGCGCCCTCGCCCTCGGGCTTGAAGCGGTAGGTCGTGCCGGCCTCCAGCCTGATCCTGAACCAGTCCTCGTCGCCCGCGCGCTCGATACTCCCCGACGCCACGCCGCCGACCGTGGCGCGGCCCGCCGTGCCGGCATTGTCGGCGAAGTCGTCGGCCGCCTGGTTCATGACCACCTGGTAGGAGCCGGTGGCGGCGTTGGTGCGGTTGGACACGGCCAGCAGGAAGTCGCCGCTGGTCAGCGGCGTGAAGACCAGCGTGCCGTTCTGGGCGCCGGACGCCTCCTCCCGGCCCGTCCCGGGCGCGAACTCGCCGTCGGTCCGGCTTAGGATGCGCAGGTCGTTCGCGGCGCCCTCCGGCTTGAACTCGTAGGTCTCGCCCGCGGTCAGGGTGACCTTGAAGAAGTCCTCGTCCCCGTTCACCTCCAGCGTGCCGACCGCGGTGGCGGCGGCGTTCAGCGTGCCTGTCGTGGCGGCGGTGTCGGGCCTGTCGTCCTGCTGCGTGCGCACCGAGACGGTGTAGGCCCCGGTGCCCTTTCCGGTGGCGCTGCCGAGGCTGATGTAGAAGTTCCCGCTCTGCAGCGGCGTGAAGACGATGGAGCGGTCGCTGGACTGCGAGAACTCCCCGCGGCCCTGGCCCGCGGCGAGCTCGCCGTCCTCGGCGCTGATGACGCCCAGGCTGTCGGCGGCGCCCGTGGCGGAGACGACGTAGGTGGTCCCGGCGGTGAGGGCCACCTTCACGAAGTCGGTGTCGCCGGCGACGTTCAGCACGCCGCCCAGGCTGCCGCCGACGCTGACCGTGCCGGTCGTGTTGGCGGTGTCGGCGAAGTCGTCCTCGACGGTGGCGAGCGACACGGTGAAGGCGCCGGTCGTGCCGCCGTCGCTGCGCGCGCCGATCAGGAAGGTGCCGGTCTGGAACGGCGTGAAGACCACCTTGCCGTCCACCGACTGCTCGAACCGGCCGCCGGTGGCGGACAGGTCGCTGTCGGTCAGGCTCTCCACCGTCAGGCTGTTGGCGGCGCCGGAGGCGGTCAGCTGGTAGGTGGTGCCGCCGGTGAGCACGGCGCGCATGAAGTCCTCGTCGCCGGCGACGTTCAGCACGCCCGAGGCGGACTGGCCGACGCTGACCGTGGTGCCCGTGGTGAAGTTGTCGGGCAGGTCGTCCGTGACCGTCTGCAGGTTCAGCGTGTAGGAGCCGGCCGTGAAGCCCTGGACGCCGACGAAGTAGGTCCCGGACTGGGACGGCGTGAAGACGATCGAGCCGTCGGGGGCGCCCGGGCCCTCGCTCCGGGGCTGGTCCGCCGCGAGGTCGCCGCCGCTCCGGCCGACGACGCGCAGGAAGTTCGTCGGGAAGGGGCCGGGCGACGCGGCGCCGGACAGCGAGATGCGGTAGGTCGTTCCGGCGTTCAGCGACAGCTGCAGGAAGTCTTCGTCACCGGCGACCTCCAGGACTCCATTGGTCGGCATTCGTCAAATCTCCAGGAATTCGTGTCGGGGGCGGCCGGCGTCGGCCGGAGCATCCGCCCCGTGCGCCGGCGGAAAGGGCCGGCTCGGTCATCGTGAGTGGCGTCCGCCCGGCCGGCCGTCCGCTTCCGCGGGCCTGCCCTCCAGGCGGCGGGACTGTTCCATGCCGCCGCGGGGCCCCGCCCCCTCCGGACGGAGGGGTTCGTGCGGGCGGTCGGGCAATGTCACAGGGCCGCCCGGCCGGTCAGCGGATGCCGACCGGGCGGTGGCGCGGCTCCCGCGGCGGCGGCGGGTGGTGCGCTTGGCCCGGCGCCTGCGCGTCGAGGTCCAGGACCATCTCCACGGTCCGGGCCCCCGCCGGATCGCGGCCGACGGTGCGGAAACCCAGGGCCTCGTAGAGGCCGATCAGGTTCGGGGCGTCCGCGGGGAGGCCGCCGGCGAGGACGAGGCGGGTGCGGCGGCGCTGCCGGGCGAGGACGGCGGCGCGCTGGACCAGCAGGTGCGCCAGGCCCATGCCCTGCCAGGCGTCCGCGACGTGGAGCGAGACCAGGGCGTCCGCAGCCGGGTCGGGCGGGGCGCCGGCGAGGCGCAGCCGCGCCAGGGTCTTCTCCCGGAACTGCCAGCCGACGACGGCGCACCCGACCAGCTCCGGCCCCAGGCACGCGATCTCGCAGCTGGCGACCGTGTCGTCGCAGGTGCAGAGATGGCGTGCATGGGCGGGAACGGTGGGGTGGGCCGGCCAGCTGCGGCTGGCCTGGGACGCCAGTTCCGCGAAGAAGTCCTGCAGCGCCCCGGCGTCATGGATCGAGACGGGACGAACGCACAGCTCTGGAAAGCGACTCATCTTCCACCCGACTGAGAATGTAATCCCCGCGGGCGGAAAAATAGGGCGGCGCCGGACGGGCGCCCCCCTGCGAACGGAGGGGTCAGAGCGCCAGGGCGTTCACGAGGCGGACCAGCTCGCCCTGGCGGTGCACGCCCACCTTCTCGAACACCGAGCGCAGGTAGGGGCGCACCGTGTTGATCGAGAGGTTGTGCCGGTCGGCGAAGCTCTGCAGATCCTCGCCGCGGGCCAGGTGCTCCGCGACGGCCTGCTCGCGCTCGGTCAGGGCGAAGGCGTCGCGCAGGATGTTTCCCTGCACCGGGCTGGGCGCCGAGCCGTCCCGGAACAGGACGGCCGCGACCGGCCGGCTGGCGAAGCGCGCCAGCCCGCTTCCCGCCGTCAGCGGGATCGCATGCAGGACGACGAGCCCGCCCTCCAGCGGGTCGCCCACCGTCAGCCGCCGCGCCGTCCTGGTGACGCCGGGGCCGCCGCAGGCCGCGGCGAGTGCGGCGCGGAGCTTCTCGGCGTCGGCGGCGCCGGGTGCGGCCAGGCGCTCCTTCACGCTGCGGATGCTGCCGCACCGCCGCAGCATCGCCTCGGCCGCCGCGTTCTGGAACACGATCCGCCGGTCGGCGTCCAGCAGGACGAGGCCGAGGTCGATGCGGTCGATGGCGCCCTGCACCGCGTCCAGCCGGTTCTGCAGCCTGGCGATCCTGATGCTGAGCCGGATGGCACCCTTCACGTGGGGCGCCACCCAGCGGATGGCATCCTGCTCGACCGCCCCGTAGGGATCGTCGTCCTCCCCGCGGAACAGGCCCAGCGCGCCGATCTGGTCCAGCCCGTTGCTCAGCATGACCCCGGCGAGGTGGGCGTAGCCGGCGCGGCGGGCGAAGTCGTTGTAGTAGCCCGTCCGCCGCAGCTCCTCGAAGGGCAGCACCTCGGTCCCGATCCCGGCGCCCTCGGTGGACCACTGCCAGCGCCGCCGCAGCCATTCGTCCTGGTCCCGGAAGCCGGCGAACGCCCGGATCGTCTCGTCCGGCACGTTCAGCGCCTGCTGCCAGACGACCCCCTCGCCATCGCTCATGAAGATCTGGGCGCGCGAACAGTCCAGCAGGCGGGTCAGCTCCCCCATCGCCTCCGGCCAGCGCCCTTCGTCGGACACGGCCTCGTACAGGAGGGAGATCAGGCGGACCCGGCCGCTGTCGTCGAGCATGCTCGTCCTTAAGCCGCGTTCAATCCCGGCAGGGCCGGGGGAGGGCACTCCCGGGTTCTCCGGCCCGGTGTATCGATGGTACCTGGGCGGCATGGTCCTGGAAAGCCGCCCCGGGACCGCAAGCCTAGGAAAAATGTCCGGTCGCCCGGCGGCACTCCCGCCGCTACGCCGGTTCGCCGACGGGCGCCTTGGCGGTGGTGCCGGGGGCGTGGCGGGCGATCTGGTCGGCGGGGACGGTCACGCGCACGCGCAGGCCGGCGGGCCGCCAGTCCAGCGCCACCTCGCCGTTCAGCTGGTGCCGCACGCTGGTGTCCAGGACCGCCGAGCCGAAGCCCGTGCGCGTCGGCGCCGCGACCGCCGGGCCGCCCTCCTCGGTCCACCAAAGCTCCAGGCGCCCGTCCTCCTCCCGCAGGCGCCAGGAGACGGACACCCGCCCGTCCGGCCCCGACAGGGCGCCGTACTTCGCGGCGTTGGTCGCCAGCTCGTGCAGCGACATGGCGAGCGGCTGCACGGCGTCCGGCCGCAGCGCCAAGTCGGGGCCGTCGGCGGCCACGCGCCCCGAGGCGGCGAACGGCGCCAGCTCCTGCTCCACGACCAGCCGCAGGTCGGCGCCGTCCCAATGGTTCGTCGCCAGCAGCGTATGCACGCGGGCGAGCGCGGTGAGGCGGCCGTCCAGCGCCGCCACGAAGTCCTCCTGCGTGGGCGCGCGGGTCAGCCGGATGATCGACTGGACGACGGCCAGCAGGTTCTTGGCGCGGTGGTCCACCTCGCGCGCCAGCAGGGCCTGGCGTTCCTCGGCCACCCGCCGGCCGGTGAGGTCGGACGTGGTGACGAAGAAGCCGGCGGCGGTGCCGTCCTCGTCCCGGTGCGGGATGTAGGTGATGCGCACATACCGGCGCTGCCCGTCGGCGAACGGCATCCAGGTCTCGTAGGTCACCTCCCGGCCGGCCAGGGCGAGCGCCACGTTGGGCCTCGCCATGTCGAAGGCCCGGGGGCCCAGCACCTCCTCCACCGTGCGACCGATCGTCTCCTCCACCGTGCGCCGGTGCCATGCCTCGTAGGCCCGGTTCACGAAGCTGTAGCGGAGGTCGGGCCCGACATGGGCGATCAGGATGGGCACGGAGTCGGCGACCAGCCGCAGCTGCCGGTCCCGCGTGCGCGCCTCGGCCGCGGCCGCCGCCAGGGTGGCCGCCGTGGCGTCGACCTCCGCCAGCCCCGTCGCCAGCGCCTCCACGGACAAGCCCTGGGCGGCGCGGCGCGCCTGTCCCGCCAGCGCCATGACGGGCCGGCGGATCGAGGCCGCCACGCGCCACGACAGCACGCCGCCGCCGGCCAGCAGGACCAGGCTGGCGGCCAGGCCGACGCGGACGGCGTCCCAGGGTGCCGCGAAGACGGCCGCGCGCGGCGCGGCGACCACCACGCTCCAGCCGTAGACGGGGGAGCGGCTGTAGCCGGCGACGGTCTCGGTCCCTTCGAGGGAGACGCTCTCGTGCACGCCCTCGCCCTGCCGTTCCAGCCCCGCCAGCACGTCGGGCGTGGCCCGGCGCCCCACGAAACGCCCGGGGTCGATGTTGCGCGCCACCACGGTGCCGGAGCTGTCCAGCACGCTGCCGTACCAGCCGGGCGGCAGCCTCTGGTCCTCCAGCAGCCTGTTCAGGACCTTGGGCGTGAAGCCCAGGCCGAGATCGTAGCGCCGCTCCCCGGCCCGGGCGGGCACGGCCAGGCAGAGCACGGGCTCTCCCGCCACCGGGCCGTCGAACAGGTCGCAGGTATAGAACCGGTCCATCTCCAGCGCCGCCAGCTGCTCGGGCGTGTAGGGCAGGCGGGGCAGGGGGGTGCCGTAGGGGACGCGCAGGTTGACGAGCTGCTGGCCGTCCGGCCTGGCCATGACCACCCAGGCGCCGTCCAGCCGCAGTCCTGCGGCCTGGGCGTGGAACGCCCCGTAGTCGCCGGTCCGCAGGTGCGGGGAGGTGGCGAGCGTCCGCAGGATCGCCTCGTACGTGCCGAGCTGCCGGTCCAGCGCCAGGGCCAGCGCGCGGGTGGTCGCCAGCAGCTGCGCCTCCGCCTGGCGGCGGGCGGTGCCATAGGTGTCGGCGATGAGGAGGCCGGCCAGGCAGACCGCGGGGACGAGCAGGCACAGCGACAGCAGGAGCAGCCGGCCGCGCACGGCGCCCGGCAGGCGCAGGCGTGCCCGCCGCGCCGTGCGGCGCCCCCGGGTGGTCGGCTGGTCCTGGTGCATCGCGGCTCCTGTGCGGCGGCGGGGAAGGGGCGATGCGCCCGCGCCGCGGCGGAGGACGGCCCGACGCGCCCCCGCCGCCAAGGATGGAGCGCCTCCACCCCCTTGTCCATCCCCGGCCGTCGCCACGCCGCCATCCCGATGCCCCATCCCGATCCCGCCGTCAGGACACGGCCATACGGATGTCACGGGATCGGTGCTACTCTCTCAGCATCCGCCTCAGAGGAGGATGGTCCATGGCATCCGCGCCGCCTGCCGGGGCTATCCAGGCACTGGTCCTGGCACTGGTCCTGGCCCTGTCCGCGCCCGCCCCGGCGCGGGCCGAAACCGTGAGGCTGGCTTCCCTGGACTGGCCGCCCTTCAGCGGCGCGGGGCTCGCCCGGCAGGGTGCGGTGACGGCGGTCATCCAGGAAGCGTTCAGGGCCGCCGGGGATACGGTCTCCGTCACCTTCCTGCCCTGGCGCCGCGCCGTCGAGACCGGGCTGAACGCGCCCGGCTTCATCGGCTATTTCCCCGAATATTACAGCCGGGGCATGGAGGAGCGCTGCCTCTACTCCCGGCCGCTGGGGAGGAGCCCGATCGGCTTCGCGGAACGCCGGTCGGCGCCGGTCGCCTGGACCTCGGTCGCGGACCTGCGGGGCCTCACCGTCGGCACCGTCCAGGGCTACATCAACGAAGCCGAGTTCGACCGGCTGGCCGCCGCCGGCGAAATCCGCGCGGACGCGGCCGTGGACGACGCGACCAACCTCCGCAAGGTGGCCGCCGGCCATCTCGCCCTGGCCGTCATCGACCGCAACGTCATGGCGTTCCTGCTGGCCTCCGACCCCGCCCTGAGGAAGGCCGGGGCGGCGCTGCAGTTCAACGCGCGGCCGCTGGAGGAGAAGGAGCTGTTCGTCTGCTTCCGCCGGGACGCCGCCGGGGCGGCGGCGCACGCCCGCTTCGAGGCGGCGCTCGAGGGGATCGACGTCCAGGCGATCCTGGCGGAATCCCTGGCCCTGCCGAAGCGGTAGGCGTGGGGCCGGCTGCACGGGCGGCGCCGCCCGTGATAGACCGTTCCCACCAGTTCCGAGGGGAGGTGCGGCATGGAGCGGTACACGGGCGGCTGCCTGTGCGGCGACGTCAGGATCGTGGCGACGGGGCGCCCCTACCGGGTCGGCGTCTGCCACTGCCTGGACTGCCGAAAGTTCCACGGGGCCCTGTTCCACGCCTCCGCGGTGTTCCCCGGGGACGCGGTGACGGTCGAGGGCGAGACGCGCGACTATGCCGGGCGGCATTTCTGCCCCCGCTGCGGCTCCTCCGTCTTCTCCCGCACCGGGGACGAGACGGAGGTGAACCTGGGGTCCCTGGACGCGCCGGACCAGCTGCGGCCGACCTACGAACTCTGGACCGTCCGCCGCGAGGCCTGGCTGCCGCCCTTCCCGCTCGCCCGGCGGTACGAGCGCAACCGCGACGCCACCGGCCGCTCCGAGGAGTAGGCGGCAGCCCGGGCACCCCTTGGCACGACGTGGCCAAGCCCACACATCTGCCGTCGTCCCGGCCGCTGCGGCACCCCGCCCGAGGGGGCCGGCGGCCACCCCCGCGCGGGGCCCCGTCAGGTGCTCCAGAAGAGAAGTCCCCGGACAAAAGGAACCAGACCCATGGAATACCGGCAGTTCGGCCGCTCCGGCCTCAAGGTGCCGGTGCTGACCTTCGGCACCGGCACCTTCGGCGGCACGACCGAGTTCTTCGAGCGCTGGGGCCGCACCGACGTGGCGGAGGCAACCCGGATGGTCGATCTGTGCCTGGAGGCCGGCGTCACCCTGTTCGACACCGCGGACGTCTATTCCCGCGGCGCCTCGGAGGAGATCCTGGGCCAGGCGATCAGGGGCCGCCGCGACCGGGTGATGATCTCCACCAAGGCGACCTTCCCCATGGGCGACGGGCCGAACGACAAGGGCTCCTCCCGCTACCACCTGGTCCGGTCCTGCGAGGCCAGCCTGAAGCGTCTCGGCACCGACCACATCGACATCTACTTCATGCACGGCTTCGACGCGCTGACGCCGGTGGAGGAGACGCTGCGGGCGCTGGACGACCTGATCACCGCCGGCAAGATCGGCTACATCGGCGCCTCCAACTTCTCCGGCTGGCACCTGATGAAGGCGCTGGCGACCTCGGAGAAGTACGGGCTGGCCCGCTACGTCGCCCACCAGGCCTATTATTCGCTGATCGGGCGCGACTACGAATGGGAGCTGATGCCGCTGGGCATCGACCAGGGCGTCGGGCTGATGGCCTGGAGCCCGCTGGGCTGGGGACGCCTCACCGGCAAGATCCGCCGGGGCCAGCCGCCCCAGAGCGGCCGCATCGCCGCGGGCGGCGAGCAGGGCGGCCCGATCGTGGAGGACGAGTACCTCTATACCGTCGTGGACGCGCTGGAGGCGGTGGCGGCGGAGGTCGGCAGGACCGTGCCGCAGGTGGCGCTGAACTGGCTGCTGAGCCGCCCGACCCTGTCCACCATCGTCATCGGCGCCCGCACCGAGGAGCAGCTGCGCCAGAACCTGGGCGCCGTCGGCTGGTCGCTGACGCCCGCGCAGATCGAGCGGCTGGACGCCGCCAGCCAGCGCACGCCCATCTACCCCTACTGGCACCAGCGCGGCTTCGACGAGCGCAACCCGAAGCCGACCCGGTGGTGAGCGGCACGGCGGCCGCGGCGCGACGCGATCAGCGCCGCGGCCATTTTCCCGGCCAGGACGCCGGGGTCGCTGGTGCCGTCGCACCAGATGGCCGCCTCGTCCGCGCCCGGCTCCTCCAGCGCCTCCGCCAGCCGCCTGCCAGCCAGGCGGGGCAGCCTGTGGCCGGCGGGAGGAGATTCCAGGTTGGAGGTATTTCCATAAGCAAGATTATCAACTTTTTCGAGCGCAGCGGCGCGACCGGCCGTCCAGTGGCCGCGCCTCCGAGCGAGCCCGTCAGTTGATGACCCGCACCAGCGGCGTCGAGGGCAGGTCCTTGGACGACCGG
>DASPKT010000448.1:0-51376 GCA_035627915.1 Azospirillaceae bacterium | reverse complement strand
GTCCAGACGGGGCCGTCGACGCGGAAGATGCGGTCCTCCTCCACCTTCACCCCCGGGTAGCGCTCGCGCAGGGTCCGGGCGAAGGCCCAATGGGTGGTGGCGGCGCGCCCGTCCAGCAGGCCCGCCTCCGCCAGCACGAAGGCGCCGGTGCAGATGCCGGCGATCCGCCGCGACCCCGACGACGCCCGGCGGAGATAGTCCAGCACCGCGGGCGGGGCCGGCTCCACCGCCAGGGTCCCCAGGGTCATGGTGGTGTCGGCCACCGCCTCGCCGAACGGGACCGTGTCGACGGTGAAGCCCAGGGAGCTGCGCACCGGCCCGCCGCGCTCCGACAGGATCTGGACGTCGTAGACCGGGCGGCCCGCCGTCAGGTTGGCGAACTCGAAGGCGGACAGGGCCGCCATGCCCATGACCTGGAACCCCTCGAACACCACGAGGCCGATGGACGGCATGGCATAGCCTCCGCATGGCAGATTTTGTCGGGTACCGGCGAAGCAGGACACGCCGCCCGGCGCCTGTCAACCGCCGCGGCGCCTGACGGGGAGGATGACCGGATTGGTGGCATCTATGACATGTGGGACGTGGCGGGCCGCCCCAACCTTTGCTTCAGTCACCGCCGCGACTGGACGGCGGACACCATCGGAGGACCATCATGGCTACCAGCAACACCGCCGTCGTTACCGGCGCCTCCTCGGGGATCGGCGCCGTCTACGCCGACCGCCTCGCCGCCCGGGGCCACGACCTGATCCTGGTCGCCCGCAACCAGGAGCGGCTGGACCGCCAGGCCGAGCGCATCCGCGCCGCGCACGGCGTCACCGTCCGCACCGTCAGCGCCGACCTGGCGGACCCCGCCCAGCTTCGCTCGGTGGAGCGGCTCCTGCGCGACGATCCCGCCATCGGCGTCCTGGTCAACAATGCCGGCTTCGGCGGCGCGGGGACGCTGCTGGACTCCTCCGCCGACAGGATGGAGGAGATGGTGGCGGTCAACGTAACCGCGCTGATGCGCCTCACCTACGCCGCGGCCCCCGGCTTCGTCGCCCGCGGCGGCGGGACGATCATCAACATCGCCTCCATCGTCGCCATCGGGCCCGAAATCCTGAACGGCGTCTACGGCGGCACCAAGGCCTTCGTCCTGGCCTTCAGCCAGTCGCTGCGCGGGGAGCTGTCGGCCAAGGGCGTGCGGGTGCAGGCGGTGCTGCCCGGCGCCACCGCGACGGAGTTCTGGGACGTCGCCGGCCTGCCCGTCGGCAACCTGCCGCAGAACTGGGTGATGTCGGCCACGGACCTGGTGGACGCGGCCCTGACCGGCCTCGACCGCGGCGAGCCTGTCACCATCCCGCCGCTGCAGGACGGCACGCTGTGGGACGCCTACGAGGCCGCCCGGCAGGCGATGCTGCCCAACCTCTCGAACGCCGCCGTCGCCCCGCGCTACCGCGCGGCCGAGGCCGCCTGACCGCGGCGGGCCGTCCTTGGACGTGGCGGAACCGGCCGGCCGGCGATTATCATGCCGGCCGTTCCGGTCCCGCCGCGGCCCAAGGGGGCGGCGGAAGGCGCGACGGCAAGGAGGAAAGCGTGTTCGAGGCGAAAGCGATCGTGGCGGCGGACAAGCCGCAGTTCTACCGGGACCTCGCGTCCAGCCTGCAGGGGCTGCTGGCGGGGGAGACCGACCCCATCGCCAACACCGCGAACAGCGCCGCCCTGATGTTCCTGACCATGCCGGACCTCAACTGGGCCGGCTTCTACTTCCTGCGCGACGGGGACGAGCTGGTGCTGGGCCCCTTCCAGGGCAAGCCGGCCTGCGTCCGCATCGCCAGGGGGCGCGGCGTCTGCGGGGCGGCGGCGGAGCGGCGGCAGACCATGCTGGTGCCCGACGTGCACGCCTTCCCCGGCCACATCGCCTGCGACGCCGATTCGCGCTCGGAACTGGTGGTGCCGCTGATCAAGGACGGCCGCGTCCTCGGCGTGCTCGACCTCGACAGCCCGACCCCGGCCCGTTTCGACGCCGAGGACCGGGAAGGCGTGGAAGCCCTGGCCGCCATCATCGTCGCCGCCACCCGCTGGTGAGCGGCCCCGCCGCCGCCTCGCCGCACGCAGCGGCGGTGGGGCCGGGGGGGCCGGGCAGCCCGGCCCCAGCACCGGTCACTTGTCGAAGCGCGCGCCGGGGAAGGGCTTGGCCTTCTCCCACGCCTCGGGCGTGGCGTTGCCGCTCATGTCGGACGCGAAGGCCCAGCTGCCGTCCTTCTGCTTGGCCGGCATGGTGACGAACTTGCCGTAGCTGACCATGCCTTGCGTGCCGTCGGGCTTCAGCGCGGTGAAGCGGAAATAGCCGGCGTCCGCCGCCAGGTCGCCGAAGGTCTGGCGGTCGGTGATGCGGAAATCGATCTGCATCTTCCCGCCGTTCTTCCTGACCTGCTCGAAGGTCATCTTCGTTCCGACCAGGATCTCCTCGCGGCCCTTGATGACGCCGAAGGACTTCTCCGTCGGCACGTAGACGGCGCCGGGCGCATAGACCTTGTCCATCAGCGCGAGGTCCATCTCGGCGTAGGCCTTGGACATGCGGTCGTAGATGGCGTTGGCCTGGGCGTCGTCGGCCAGCACGGGGCCCGAGAGCAGGAGGACGCAGAGCCCGAGGGCCGGAATGACGGAATGCCTCATGATGTACGCACCCTTGAATGCAGTTTCCCCCGCTGCCCCGGATGCTGTCACGGGTCCCCGCCCTCCTCCAGCAACTCTTTGTAACGGCGTGGTTTCTTTCGTAAACCTTAGGAAACTGGACCCCGGCGTCCGGTTCACCGCCCGCGCCGTCCGTCAGCCGGAGAGTCCCTGCCGCCCGCCGCCCCGGCTGCGGCCGGCCCCGTCCCCGGGCATGCCCACCAGCTCGGCGATGTCGGCGAGCAGGAGCGGCACCGGGCAGGGCTTGCGGCGGCCCCCGGCGGCCTTCAGCTCCGCCACCACCTCGTCCGCCGCCAGGGTGGAGAAGACGTAGACCGGAATGTCCGCCAGCATGGGGTCCGCCAGCTGGGCGCGGCGGAAGGCCCGCCCGTCCATGACCGGCATGACCAGGTCCAGGACGATCAGCGACGGGACGTAGCCGGATTGCAGCAGGCGCAGCGCCTCGTGCCCGTCATGGGCCACCTGGACGACGTAGCCCTCCATCCTCAGCAGGGTGGCGAGGGCCTCCGCGCCGAGCTGGTGGTCGTCGACGATCAGCAGGGTCATCGGCACGGGTGCGGCGGCCTCTCGTGTCGTGCGGGCCGTTGTGAAACAGCGCCGCCCGCCACCCGTCGCGGAACTTCCGCCGCGCCATCCGAAAGTCGTGGCCGGGGCTGCCGTCCGGCCGAGGCAGGGGCGTCAGGCCAGGCACCTCAGGCCGGGACGGCGGCGCCCCCGTCGGCCAGCGTGCGCGTCCAGGCGCAGGCGGCGTCGTACCGGTCGTCGGGCCAGACCCGCAGCAGGTGCACCGAGGCGCCCGGCCGCCCCTCGCGGCGGCGCACGGCGTAGGCGTGGGTCCAGGGCTCGGCGCCGCGGTGCACCACCACGGCCAGCACGGTCCGGGTGCCCCGCGGCTCCTCCAGCCGCGCCACCTCGGCGACCCGGTCGCCGGGGCGGGTGATCAGGTCCAGCATCCACTCGTTCCCGCCCTCGTTCCCGTTACGGGCGCACGCGTCCGGCATGGTCTTTCTCCCCTCGTTGCGGGCGAAAGGCGCGGCGTCGACGGACAGGCTGGAAGAGGCCCGCTTGGTTGCCGGATGACCGGCCGCATCGCCCCGTCGAGGAGCCGCCACCTTGCCCGGGTCGGCAGGTTGGCGCCGGGCGCTGGGCCCGGCTCTTGATGCGGGAGGAACGATGCCCCTCCCGCGGCCTGGGTAGCCGCGGCGGCGGGCCCTGGCAACGCCGGCCTGCGCAGGGCACCCATGCGGGGCCCCTGTCTCCTTCGGCTCCACCCCTTGGATTGTCCGGATGATTGTGGAACATTCGCAGCGCGAACTTCCCGGACCCGGCACTTCCGCCCGGGTGCCGGCGACCAGCCGAGGCTTCATGGACGCGGAACCGGACAAGGCGCAGGACGGCGGGACGCCCCAGGCGGGCGGGCGGCTGACCATGGCCGACCTCGCCCGGCTGGCCGGCGTCTCCAAGATCACCGTGTCGCGGGCGCTGGCCGACAGCCCGCTGGTCCGGCCCGAGCTGCGCGCCCGGGTGCAGGAGCTGGCGCGCCAGCACGGCTACCGCCTCAACCTCAGCGCCCGCAGCCTGCGCCTGCAGCAGCGCAACGTCATCGCCGTCGTGCTGGAGATGGACCCGTCGCCGGACCGGCCGATGTCCGATCCCTATCCTCTGGAGCTGCTGGGCGGCATCTGCCAGGAGCTGACGACCGCCGGCTACAACGTGCTGCTGACGCCGCGCCAGGGCATCGAGTCGCCGGCGGTGCAGGGGGCCGACGGCATCATCCTGCTGGGCCAGGGCTCCCACAACGACGCCGCCCGCCAGCTCGGCCACGCCCACGTGCCGCTGGTGGTGTGGGGCGCCAAGCGGCCGGGCCGCTCCCACGTCGTGGTCGGCAGCGACAACCGAAGGGGCGGCGCCAGCGCCGCGGAGCGGCTGCTGTCGCTGGGTCGCCGCCGCGCGGTGTTCCTGGGCGACACCAGCCACCCCGAGATCGACCAGCGCTGCAAGGGGTTCGAGGCGGCGCTGAAGGCCGGCGGCGGCGCCCTGGTGGCCAAGCTGCCCTCCGTCTTCACGTTCGCCGCCGGCAGCGCCGCGGTGAACGGGCTGCTGGACCGCGGGGAGGCGTTCGACGGGCTGTTCGCCGCCAGCGACCTGCTGGCCATGGGGGCGGTGCGGGCGCTGCTGGACCGCGGGCTGGCCGTGCCGGACGCCGTCTCCGTCATCGGCTACGACGACATCCCGCTGGCGGCCTGCTTCACCCCGCCGCTGACCACCATCCACCAGGACTGGCACGCCGGCGGCGTGCTGCTGGCCCGCAAGGTCCGCGCCCTGGTGGAGGGGGAGGAGACGGACAGCGCCGTCCTGCCGACCCGCCTGGTCGTGCGCGGGACGTGAGGGCGGCTCCCGGCCGGGGCAACGTGCGATTTCCCCAGACTTTGCCCGTCATTCCGGCGAAAGCCGGAATCCAGGGGCCGTTTACCGCGGTGCACGGGGACCCTGGACCCCGGCTGTCGCCGGGGTGACGTGTAAAGAGCGAGGAAAGCCGCGGTCGAAACCGCTCCATCCCCAGGCATTGAAGCGTCATTCCGGCGAAAGCCGGAATCCAGCGGCCGTCTCCCGTGACGCCCGGGGTCCCTGGACCCATGCTTGCGCCGGGGTGACGGACAAGGGGGGCGAAAACCGAACGGGCAAACCGCTCCATCCCCAGCGTTTCCGCCGGTTCCGGCCGTCTATCGCGGTTCGCTGAAATTTCGGAGTAACGGCTATTGATATCGATACCAATGGATGATATCGATACCAACGAACGAACAAGCGACCGTCCGCAGAAGCGGCGCCGCGACGGGGAGGAGAGGGGCGCGCCAGAGGCCGCGCCGCGATCCGTCCCGCCGTAGCTCCCAGGGGAGATGCCGCGCCTGGGGATGGCCCGACCGGCCGGAAAACGGACCGCCCGCCATGCCCGTACCAAGAAGCTTCAAGGGAGAAATGAAGTGCTGATTCCCGCCGCCCGCCGCCAGTCCCGGCGCACCGCCTTCCCGCGAGCCCTCTTCCGGGCCGCCCTGGCCTCCTCCGTCGCCCTCTTCGCCGTCGCCGCCCAGGCGCAGGACGCCGCCGCCCCCGCATCCGGCGACTCCTCCTCGCTCGACCTGGAGGAGATCATCGTCACCGGCACCGCGCGGGCGGAAGGCATCCGCAAGCTGGACGCCAGCTTCGCCATCACCTCCATCGACCCCGAGGACATCGCCCAGACCGCGCCGAAGAGCACGGCCGACCTGTTCAAGCTGACCCCGGGCGTGTGGGTTGAGTCCTCCGGCGGCGAGAGCGGCGCCAACGTCTTCGTCCGCGGCTTCCCCACCGCCGGCGACGCCGAGTTCACCACGGTGCAGCTGAACAGCTCGCCGATCTTCCCGCCCTCGACCCTGTCGTTCCTGGAGAACTCCACCCTGTTCCGCCTGGACGAGACGATCGAGCGGGTGGAAGGCCTGCGCGGCGGCCCGAACCCGGTCTTCTCCAACGGCCAGCCGGGCGTGACCTTCAACTTCATCGAGAAGAAGGGCGGCAAGGACCCCGAGGGGCTGATCAAGCTGACCGGCTCCGACTACGGCACCAAGCGCCTGGACGTGGTCTATGGCGGCCCGATCTCGGAGGACTGGTTCGTCAGCGTCGGCGGCTTCTACCGCGAGACGGACGGCATCCGCGACACCGAGTTCCCCTCCGACCGCGGCGGGCAGTTCAGCGCCAACGTCACCCACGTGATGGACAACGGCGAGGTCAACTTCTACGGCCGCCGCACCAAGGACAAGAACGCCTGGCTGCTGCCGATCCCGCTGATCGCCGAGGCCGACGGCGGCATCCGCGAGTTCCCGGGCTTCGACGCCGGCACCGGCACCTACCACAGCAACGACATCCGCCTCGCCACGCTGGAGGTCACCCGCGGCAGCGGCGCCGGCGGGCCCGGCACCATCCGGCGCGACCTCTCCGACGGCCGCGGCATCGACCTGTACCTGACCGGCGGCAGCGTCGAGCTCGACCTCGGCAACGACTGGGAGTTCAGCGGCCGCTACAACTACCTGGCCGGCGACGCGAACACGATGGGCGTGGTGCCCGTGGCCCCGCCGGTCACCGCCGCCGCCTACCTCGCCAACCGCCTGGCCGGCGCCAACGGCGACGCGGCGGTCGTGGGTGCGGCGGGCGGCCCGGCGACGACGGGCAGCTTCACCTTCGCCGGCAGCGGTGCCGCGCTGACCGACCTCAACCAGCAGGTCATGGAGCTGGGCTGGTGGTCGGTGGAGAAGGAGCTGGAATCCTTCACGACGGACCTGCGCCTCAGCAAGACCTTCGGCAGCAACACGGTCACGGTCGGCGTCTACATCGCCGACTACTCCTCCAAGGACCTCTGGTACCTCGGCAACAACCAGCTGGTCACGGCCGAGTCCAACAGCCGCCGCCTGGACCTGGCGCTGAACAACGGCGTCCGCGCGTCCCGCGGGGGCTTCGTGGGCGCGCCCTTCTTCGACGTCAACGCCTCCTACAACGGCCAGAACATCGCCGGCGTGCTGGCGGACGAGTGGCAGGTCACCGACACGCTGCGCATCGACGGCGGCCTGCGGCTGGAGAAGGCGACCGTCGACGCCACGCTGGAGAACGTGACCTTCGGCGTCGACCTCGACGACAACCCGCTGACCCTGCACAACAACGGCGCCGCCATCCTGAACGGCACCTTCCGCGAGATCGACTACGACAAGACCGAGCTGTCCTGGACGGTGGGCGCCAACCTGGCGCTGACCGACGAGATGGGCGTGTTCGCCCGCGTGAACCACGGCGTGAAGTTCCCGCAGTTCGACAATCTGCGCGACGGCGCCACCAACATCCAGGAAGTCGACCAGTACGAGCTGGGCTACAAGGCCGACATCGGCTACGCCGCCGTGTTCGCCACCGCCTTCTACAACGACTTCAAGGGCCTGCCCTTCCAGCGCTTCGTGAACGGGCAGAACGTGGTCGACATCGGCACGTCGCGCGCCTACGGCGTGGAGGTGGAGCTGGTCGTGGAGCCGGTGGAGAACCTGCAGCTGGCGCTGACCGGCACCTTCCAGGACGCGGAGTTCAAGAAGCTGTTCTCCGGCGGGCAGGACCGGTCGGGCAACCAGATCTCGCGCCAGCCGCCGGTCTCCGTCCGCTTCACGCCCAGCTACGAGGTGCCGCTCGCCTGGGGCAGCGTGCGCTTCTTCGGCACCGTCACCTACGTCGACGACCGCTTCTCCGATCCGGAGAACCTGCAGGTCCTGCCGTCCTACACCAAGTATGACGCGGGCTTCGCCGTCGACGTGGGCGAGAACCTCACCTTCCAGATCGTCGGCGACAACCTCACGGACAAGCTCGCTCTGACCGAGGGCAACCCCCGCGTCATCGGCTCCGGCGTCTCCGACGGCGTCGTCCTCGCCCGCCCGATCCTGGGCCGGTCGGTCGAGGCCAGCGTCAGCTATCGCTTCTAGCCGACGCTGGGTGGGGCGGGGCCCGCAACGGCCCCGCCCCCTTTTTCCCCAAATCAGATACCCACCGCGAACCGTCAGGGCATCCCATGGGCATGCATCCCTCCACCGCCTCTGTGCCCGGATACACGGGCGACGGCTGGACCATCGTCGAGGCGGGCGCGCCGCTGGCGCGCAGCGAGGCGGTGTTCACGCTCGGCAACGGCTTCATCGGCGTGCGCGGCGTGCTGGAGGAGCAGGAGGGCCGCACCCAGGCCGCCGTCGCCCACCTGAACGGCGTCTACGAGCGGGTGCCCATCCATTACCACGAGACGCTGCCGGGCCTCGCCCGCTCCAGCGACACCCGCGTCCCGGTCCCCGACGGGACCCGCCTGGAGGTGCTGGTCGCGGGCGAGCGCTTCGGCCGCGGCGCCGGCACCGTGCTGGCGGAGGAGCGCCGGCTGGACCTGCGCTCCGGCCTGCTGACCCGCCGCGTGCTCTGGCGCTCGCCCAAGGGTCAGACCGCCGAGATCGTGTTCGAGCGGCTGGTCAGCTTCGTGCGCGACCGGCTGGCCGCCGCCCGCGTCACCGTCACCCCGGTCGACTTCGACGGGCCGGTCCTGGTGGAGTCAGCATTGGAGGCGCCGCGCTCCGCCCTGTCGCAGGCGGACCAGGACGACCCCCGCGTCGGCCCCGCGCTGGGCCGGCACGGGCTGAAGCGCCGGCGGACCCTGACCGCGGCCGACGGCGACGGCTTCATCGACCGCGCCGCCGACAGCGGCCACGGCGTCGCCACCCTGATGGCCCATGCCGCCTCCGACGCGCCTGCCGCGGAAACCTCCTACGACGGGCAGGACCGCCTGCTGCGCGGCTTCCGGTTCGAGGCGCGCACGGGCGTGCCCGTTTCCCTGACCAAGCTGGTCGCCTACGCCGCCGACCGCGGCGGGGACCAGGACGCGGCGGAGGACGACGCGCTGGCCGGCGCCGCCCGGGCGGTGCTGGCGGATGCCGCCGCGGCCGGCTTCGACCGGCTGCTGGAGGAGCAGCGCGGCTTCCTCGCCGATTTCTGGCAGCGCGCCGACCTGGCACTGGAGGGCGACGCGGAGGCGGACCGGGCGGTGCGCTTCGCCATGCTCCAGCTGCTGCAGGCGGCCGGGCGCGACGGGCTGACCTCGGTCGGCGCCAAGGGCCAGTCTGGCGAGGGGTACGAGGGGCATTATTTCTGGGACGCGGAGATCTTCGTCCTGCCCTTCTTCACCTTCACCGCCCCCGAGATCGCCCGCCGGCTGCTGGAGTACCGGGTGCGCATGCTGGACGGCGCCCGGGCGCACGCCCGGGTCATGGGCCACGCGGCCGGCGCGCTGTTCCCCTGGCGCACCATCGGCGGGCAGGAATGCTCCGCCTACTTCCCCGGCGGCAGTGCCCAGTACCACATCAACGCCGACATCGCCTACGCCGTGCGCCAGTACGTGGAGGCGACGGAGGACGACGGCTTCCTGCTGGAGGGTGCGGCCGAGCTGGTGTTCGAGACGGCGCGCATCTGGACCCAGGTGGGCTTCCACAACCCCCGCCGGGGCGGCCAGTTCTGCATCAACGAGGTGACCGGGCCGGACGAGTACACGGCCATGGTCGACAACAACCTCTACACCAACGCCATGGCCAAGGCGCACCTGGAGTACGCCTGCGACCTGATGGTGCGCCTGTCGCTGCGCCACCCGGAGGCGCTGGCCGATCTGCGCGCCCGCATCGCGCTGACCGACGCCGAGGTGGCGGCCTGGCGCGACGCGGCGGAGCGGATGTACCTGCCCTACGACGCGGAGCTGGACCTGCACCCGCAGGACGACGGCTTCCTGGACAAGCCGGTGTGGGACGTCGCCGGCACGCCGCCCGGCCGCCGGCCGCTGCTGCTGCACTACCACCCGCTGACGCTCTACCGCCACCAGCTGTGCAAGCAGGCGGACGCGGTGCTGGCCTTCTTCCTGCTGCCGGAGCGGTTCGCGCCGTCCGCCAAGCGCAACTCCTACGACTATTACGAGCGCATCACCGTCCACGACAGCACCCTGTCCGCCAGCGTGTTCGGCATCATGGCGGCGGAGCTGGGCGACGGGGCGAAGGCCTACGACTACGTCCGCGCCTCCGCCCTGGTCGACCTGGAGGACCTGCACGGCAATACCGGCCACGGGCTGCACATGGCCTCGCTGGCCGGCGCCTGGATGGGGGTGGTGCACGGCTTCGCCGGGATGCGGACGCTGGGTGGCGACCTGCGCTTCCGCCCGATCCTCCCCGATGCCCTGACCGGCTACCGGTTCCGCCTGGTCTACCGGAACAGCCGGCTGGCGGTGACGGTGGCGCCGGGTGCCGTGACCTACACGCTGCTGGGCGGCGGGCCGCTGGAGCTGTGGCACCACGGGCGGCTGGTGCGGCTGGACGCGTCGGCGCCGGAGGCCGTGGTGCCCGCCGACCTGCGCGAGAAGGAGCCGTCATGAGGCCCTTCGACGCCGTGATCTTCGACCTGGACGGGGTGCTGGCCGACACCGCCGGCGCCCATTTCGAGGCTTGGCGGCGCCTGGCCGCCGAGCTGGGGCTGGACCTGCCCGACGCCGCCAACGGGCGCATCAAGGGCGTCGAGCGCATGGCGGCGCTGGAGGTGGTGCTGGAGGGCGCCGGCCGCGCCTTCGCGCCGGAGGAGAAGCGGGCGCTCGCCGACCGCAAGAACGGCTTCTACCAGGCCGTGATCGACCGCATGACGCCGGCGGACCTGCTGCCGGGCGCGGCCGGTGCGCTGGCCGGCGCGCGGCGGGCCGGGCTGAAGGTGGCGCTGGCCTCGGCCAGCCGCAACGCGCCCCTGCTGCTGGACCGGCTCGGCATCGCGGCCTGCTTCGACCATGTGGTGGATGCCGGCGCTGTCGCGCACCCGAAGCCGGCGCCCGACATCTTCCTGGCCGCCGCCCTGGCGCTTGGCGTGGCCCCGTCGCGCTGCGTGGGCGTGGAGGATTCGGTGGCGGGCCTCCGGGCCATCCGGGCGGCCGGCATGTACGCGGTCGGCATCGGCGACCCCGCGGAGCTGAGGCTGGCCCACGAGGTGGTGCCAAGCGTCGCCGGGCTCGACCTGGAGCGGCTCCTGTCGCCCGTGCCGCATGACGGGACCTGAGCTGGGGGCGTGACCCGGCATCGCCGGGCGTGTTGCAGTGACCGCCGGGAGCCGCGAAGGTCTCCCGGTCAACGACAAGCATAGAGAGGGGGAGAGCCGACGTGTCATCGCCAGCCTACGGGACCGGGCCCGCTCCGCGCGACCCGGCCATCATCGAGACCGACATCCCCGGCCGCCTCGACCGGCTGCCCTGGGGCCGGTTCCACACGCTGGTCGTGGTGGCCCTCGGCATCACCTGGATCCTGGACGGGCTGGAGGTGACGCTGGCCGGGTCCGTCGCCGGCGCGCTGAAGGAAAGCCCCGTACTGGCCTTCACCAACACCGACGTCGGGCTGGCCAACAGCGCCTACCTGCTGGGCGCCGTGCTTGGCGCCATCTTCTTCGGCTGGCTGACCGACCGGCTGGGGCGCAAGAAGCTGTTCACCATCACCCTGCTGGTCTACCTGGTCGCGACCGCCGCCACCGCCTTCGCCTGGGACGACTGGAGCTTCATCCTGTTCCGCTTCCTCACCGGCGCCGGGATCGGGGGCGAGTACACGGCCATCAACTCCACCATCCAGGAGCTGATCCCGGCGCGCCGGCGCGGCTGGACGGACCTGGTCATCAACGGCAGCTTCTGGGTCGGCGCGGCGCTGGGCGCGGTCGGCTCGGTGTACCTGCTGGACCCGCTGGTGCTGGGCGCCGACCTGGGCTGGCGCGCCTGCTTCTTCATCGGCGCCCTGCTGGGCCTGGTCATCCTGGTCCTGCGCCTGTGGATACCGGAGAGCCCGCGATGGCTCATCACCCACGGCCGCGCGGAGGAGGCGGAGCGCATCGTGTCGCGCATCGAGGCCGGCTATGCCGGCCGCGGCATCGACCTGCCGGCCGCCGCCCGCCGGGTGACGCTGAGGACCCGGCACTCCACCCCGATCACGGAGGTGATGCGCTCGCTGCTGGTGGACCACAGCCGCCGCACGACGCTGGGCCTCGTGCTGATGATCGCCCAGGCCTTCTTCTACAACGCCATCTTTTTCACCTACGTGCTGGTGCTGACCTCCTTCTACGGGGTGCCGTCGGACCAGGCGGGCTGGTACATCCTGCCCTTCGCGGCCGGCAACTTCCTGGGCCCCATCTTCCTCGGCCGCCTGTTCGACACGGTGGGCCGGGTGCCGATGATCACCTTCACCTACGCCATCTCGGGCATCCTGCTCGCCATCACCGGCTGGATGTTCCAGCAGGAGATGCTGACGGCGACGACGCAGACCATCTGCTGGTCGGTGATCTTCTTCTTCGCCTCGGCCGCCGCCAGCTCCGCCTACCTGACGGTCAGCGAATGCTTCCCGCTGGAGATCCGCGCGCTCGCCATCGCGCTGTTCTACGCCATCGGCACCGGCCTCGGCGGCGTCGCCGCGCCCTTCGTGTTCGGCCTGCTGATCGACACCGGCGACCGGGTCAACGTGCTCTGGGGCTACCTGTTCGGCGCCGGGCTGATGATCGTGGCGGCCGTCGTGGAGAAGTTCATGGGCGTCGCGGCCGAGCGCAAGCCGCTGGAGGAAGTCGCCCGGCCCCTTTCCCAGGTGGACTGACCCGGGCGGGCTGGACTGGGCGGGCTGACCCGGGTGGACTGGCGGCCCCTCAGTCGAAGGCGGCGGGGGCGCCGGTCGCGTGCACCCGGTGGATCAGCGCCACCTGCTCCGGCAGGAGCCGGTCCGGCGACAGGGGCGGCAGGCGGTCGACGGGGAAGAATCCGACCCCGTCGACCTCCAGCCCGTTCCGCTCGGCCCGGCCGGTGATCTCGGCGCCGAAGAAGACCTTGTAGCAGTGGTAGGGCAGGGGCGGGTGCGGGTAGCGCGCCTTGTCCAGCAGCGCCAGAAGCCGGGTGATGCGCACCTCGTACCCGGCCTCCTCCAGCACCTCGCGGCGCGCCGCGTCGGCGGCGGACTCGCCGGCGTCGGCGAAGCCGCCCGGCAGCGTCCAGCCGCCGTCGCAGGCCTCGCGCACCAGCAGGATCTCGTCGCCCCGGAACACCGCGGCGCGCACGTCCACCTTGGGCGTGGCGTGGCCGATCTGGTGGCGGAACAGCTCCTCCACCCGCTCCATCGCCGCACCCGTGCCGCAGGCCACCATCTCCCGCGCGATGCGTTGGATGGCATGGTAGCGCTCGATGTCGTAGGGGTCGCGGGAATAGGTCAGCCCCGTCTCCGCCATCGTGTGCAGCTGGCGCGCCCACTCGGTCCACCGGGGGCCGTCGACGCCGCCCGCGGTCATTTCCTCGTCCCTGTCCGGCATGACGGCTCCCGTCCGGTGATCCCGGGCAGAATAGGAGGGTGGCCCGGGCCCGGCCAAGCATGACGGAGGGAGATGTCCCCGAATAGCCGCCGCCCGAGCCCGGGAACTCCCCTGCGGCCGTGGGTCGGTGCGGCTATTCTGCTACCGGTGTCAATTTTCTGGGACGGGCGCGCGAACACCTGTAACATCCGGCCGTTATCGCTGACGGGGGAACGCCGCCGCCGGACCGGCCACCACTCGGATAGGCTTGCCCTTGGGTGCGGCGGACCCATGTTGCCCCTGAGGCCCCTGTGGCTCGACCGATCCCGGCCCGCTTGTTCCCGGTACACACGATGCGCCGCGCTGCCCTGATCCTCGTCCTCATCGCCGCCACCGTCGCCGCGGCGGCGGCCTTCCTGTGGCCACGCGGCGGGGAGGGCGGCGGGCAGGCGGCGGGGCGGGCCAAGACGGTGACCGTGGACGCCGCGAGAACCGCGCCGGTGGAGCAGCGCGTCGCCGCCGTCGGCACCGTGCGCTCCGCCGACTCCGTCGTCGTCACGGCGGAGGCGCAGGGGGTGGTGCGCGAGCTGATGTTCGAGGACGGCGCCCGGGTGCGCGCGGGCCAGGTGCTGGCCCGCCTGGACGCCGAGGTGGAGCGGGCCGAGCTTGCCGCCGCCGAGGCCCGCGCCGAGCAGGCCCGCAGCGCGTTCGAGCGGGCGCGGACCCTGCGGGCGCGCGGCGCCGGCACCCAGACCGCGCTGGAGGAGGCGCAGGCGGCGCTGCGCACGGCGGACGCCGAGCTGGACCTCGCCCGCGCCCGGCTGGAGAAGCGCACGGTGACGGCCCCCTTCGACGGGGTGCTGAGCTTCCGCCAGGTCAGCCGCGGCGCCTATGTCCAGCCGGGCGAAGCGCTGGCGACGCTCGACGCCATCGCCACCGTCGACGTGGACTTCCGCCTGCCGGAGGACCTGTCCGGCCGGCTCGACCGCGGGCAGGCGGTGACGCTGCGCGTCCGCGCGCATCCCGACCGCACCTTCCGCGGCCTGCTGAAGGACGTGGACACCCGCATCGACCCGGCCTCCCGCCAGATCGTCGCCCGCGCCACCGTGGAGAACCCCGACTTCCTGCTGCGGCCCGGCATGCTGGCGGAGGTGTCGCTGCTGCTGGGCAGCCGGGAGGGCATCGTGCTGCCGGCGCTGGCCGTCGTCGCCATCGGCCCCTCCCACTTCGTCTTCGTGGCCGGCAAGGACGGCACCGCGGAGCGCCGGCCGGTGGAGCTGGGCCTGCGCGGCCCCGGCACGGTGGAGATCGCCTCCGGCCTCAATCCTGGCGAGCCGGTGGTGGTGGACGGGGCCGCCAAGCTGGCCGAGGGCGACCGCATCGACGCCAGGCCGGTGGCGGAATCGCCCGTGGCGCCGCTGATCTCCGGCCAGCCCCAAGCCCCGGCGTCCACCGGGTCGGCGGCGGCGCTGGAGGCGCCATGACGCTCGCCGAGTTCGCGGTGCGCCGGCCCATCGGGGCCGCCGTCATCAACCTCCTCATCATCGTCTTCGGGCTGGTGGCGCTGCAGCGCCTGTCGGTGCGCGAGGCGCCGGACATCAACCCGCCCATCGTCTCCGTCGCCGCCGACTACACCGGCGCCTCGGCCGAGGTGGTGGAGGCGCGCGTCACCCGCGTGCTGGAGGACGCGCTGGCCGGGATCGAGGGGATCGAGACCATCGAGAGCCGGTCGCGCGACGGCCAGGCCCGCGTGCAGGTGCAGTTCTCGCTCGACCGCGACATCGACGCGGCCGCCAACGACGTGCGCGACCGGGTCAACCGGGCGCTGGGCGACCTGCCCGAGGACATCGACCCGCCGGAGGTGGTGAAGGTCGACGAGAACGCCGACGAGGTCATGTGGCTGAGCCTGCGCAGCCGCTCGCTCGACCCGCTGGCACTGACCGACTTGGTTGACCGGCTGGTGGTGGACCGGCTGACCGCCATTGACGGCGTCGCCCAGGTCAACATCGGCGGCGAGCGGCGCACCGCCATGCGCGTCTGGCTGGACCCCGCCGCCATGGCCGCCCGCGGCGTCACCGTCGGCGACGTGGAGGAAGCGCTGCGGCGGGAGAACGTGGAGCTGCCGGCCGGCCGGCTGGAGAGCCCGTCCCTCAACCTCGGCCTGCGGCTGGAGCGCACCTACGTCGACCCCGACATCTTCGCCCGCCTGCCGGTGCTGCGCACCGGCGACGCGGTGGTTCGGCTGGGCGAGGTGGCGCGGGTGGAGATCGGGCCGGAGCAGCCGGACGTGCTGTTCCGCGCCAACGGCCAGAACACGGTCGGCCTCGGCATCATCATCCAGGCCCGGGCCAACCTGCTGGAGGTCGCCCGCGCCGTGCGCGCGGAGCTGGACCGGCTGGCCGGCGAGCTGCCCGGCGGCATCAGCATCGGCGTCAGCTACGACAGCTCCCAGTTCGTGGAGGCGGCGCTGGGCGAGGTGGTCATCACCCTGGCGGTGGCGGTCGTGCTGGTCGTCGCGGTCATCCTGCTGTTCCTCGGCAGCGGCCGCGCCACCCTGATCCCGGCCGTCACCATCCCGGTGTCGCTGGTCGGCGGCATCGCCGTCATCGCGGTCTTCGGCTTCAGCATCAACCTGCTGACCCTGCTGGCCTTCGTGCTGGCGACCGGCCTGGTGGTGGACGACGCCATCGTGGTGCTGGAGAACATCTGGCGCCGGGTGGAGGGGGGCGAGCCCCCGCGCGAGGCGGCGCTGAAGGGCGGCCGGCAGGTCTTCTTCGCCGTGGTCGCCACCACGTCGGTCCTGGTCGCGGTGTTCGCCCCCATCGGGCTGCAGGGCGGCGACACCGGCCGGCTGTTCCGGGAGTTCGCGCTGACCATCGCCGGCACCGTCGCCATCTCCGCCGTCGCGGCGCTCACCATCGTGCCGGCCCTGTCCTCGGTGATGCTGCGGCACGGGCGGCCGACCCGGCTGCAGCGCGCGGTCGACGCCGGCTTCGGCCGGGTGGAGCGCGGCTACCGGCGGGTACTGGAGCGGCTGGTCGACCGGCGCGCCCTGGCGCTGGCCCTGCTGCTGGGCGCCGCCGGCGCCTCGGCCGGGCTCTACGCGCTGCTGCCGCAGGAGCTGGTGCCGACGGAGGACCGCGGCGGCATCATCATCGCCGTCAGCCCGCCGGAGGGGGCGGGGTTCGAGTACGCCGCCTCCTACCTGATGGAGGTCGAGCGGCACCTGCTGGACAGCATGGAGAAGACGGGCGACATCGCCCAGGTCCAGGCGGTGGTCAGCGGCGGCGCCAACCCGCGGCCGCGCCTGGTCATCGCATTGCGCGACTGGGCCGAGAGGGAGCGCGGCCAGGCGGAGATCCAGCAGGAGCTGTCGCGCTACCTGCGCACCCTGCCGGGGGTGGAGGCGAACGCGCGCGGCCGGCCGGCGCTGGGGCAGCAGGGCGGCGGGCGGCCGGTGCGCTTCGTCATCGGCGGGCCGACCTACGCCGACCTCGCCGTGTGGCGCGACCGCATCCTGGCGCGCGCCGCGGAGAACCCGGGCCTGGTCGGGCTCGACGCCGACTATGACGAGCGGCGGCCCCAGCTGCTGGTGGAGGTGGACGCGGAGCGGGCGGCGGAGCTGGGCGTGCCGGCCCAGGCCATCGGCGCCACCCTGCAGACGCTGCTGGGCTCGCGCAACGTCACCACCTTCCTGTCGCGCGGGGAGGAGTACGAGGTGGTGCTGCAGACCGGGGAGGCGCAGCGCCGCAGCCCCGGCGACCTCGCCGACATCTATGTCCGCTCCACCGCGACCGGCGCCGCCATCCCGCTCTCCAACCTGGTCACCCTGCGCGAGGGCGCCAGCGCCGCGGAGCTGAGCCGCTTCAACCGCACCCGCGCCGTCACCATCGAGGCCGGCCTCGCCCCCGGCTATACGCTGGGCGAGGCGCTGGAATACCTGCGCGGCATCGCTGCGGAGGAGCTGCCCGCCGGCGAGGCGCGCATCGACTACAAAGGCGAAAGCCGCAGCTTCCTGGAGGCGCAGTCGCAGGGGCTGTTCACCTTCGGCCTCGCCCTGGTGGTGGTGTTCCTGGTCCTGGCCGCCCAGTTCGAGAGCGTGCGCCTGCCGGCCGCCGTCATGCTGACCGTGCCGCTGGCGGTGGCGGGGGCGCTGCTGGGGCTGTGGGCGACCGGGCAGTCGCTGAACATCTACAGCCAGATCGGCCTCGTGATGCTGATCGGCATCGCCGCCAAGAACGGCATCCTGATGGTGGAGTTCGCGGTCCAGCTGCAGGAGACCGACGGGCTGGACCGCCGTTCGGCGGCGGTGGAGGCGGCGGTGCTGCGCCTGCGCCCGGTCCTGATGACCGCGGTGGCGACCGCCGCCGGCGCCGTGCCGCTGATGCTGACGGGCGGGGCGGGCTCGGAGGTGCGCACGGTCATCGCCGTGGTCATCCTCTCCGGCATCGGGCTGGCGACCGTGCTGACCCTGCTGCTGCTGCCCGCCGTCTACGCGCTGGCTGGCAGCAAGGGGCCGGCGCGGGAGGAGGCCGGGGGGGCCGCCAAGCACGGGGAGCCCGGGCAGGCGCCGGCGGAGTAGGGGGCTACTGCCGCACCCGGGCGGCGACGACCTCGATTTCCACCAGCATGCCGGGGGCGGCCAGCCCCGCCACCTGCACCGTGGTGCGGGCCGGCTTGTTCGGCTGCTCCGGCGTGCCGAAGTGGCGGGTGTAGGCCCGCATCATGCCCGCGAAGTCCATGCGGTTCTCCGTCGCGGGGTCCCCGACCAGGAAGACGTGCATGGAGACGATGTCCTTGAATCCCAGCCCCTGAGCCGCCAGCGTCTGCTCGATGCGCTTCAGTACGTTCAGCGTCTGCGTCTCGGTGTCGCCGTAGCGCTGGACGCTGTCCTTAGGCGCAGCCGTGTCGGCGACCGGCGGAACGGCGCCGCTGAGGTAGACCAGCTCGGCGCCCGGCGGCACCACCACGGCGGCGGAGATGGGGAAGTCCGGCACCGGTGTCCGCACGATCTCCTCCGCCAAGGTGGCGGCGGGAACGGCCAGGACCGCCAGCGCGGCCAGTGTCGGGAGGAGTCTCGGCATTCGGGCGGGACCTGCGGGGCGGGACAAGGTGCCCGATTCTCAGCGCGGCTGACCAGGCGGAGCGTAGGCGAGCGTCGTCGGCTGCGCGCGGCTAATCTCGTCGACGCGACCCTTCAGGGTGTAGAAGTCCTGGGCATTGGGCAGAAGGCCGAGCTGCCCCTCGATCCTGGCTACGCGCTCGCTGAGGGTGCCGAGCTTCGTCTCCACCGAATTGAAGCGCTGCTCCATCCGGGAACCGAGATCCTGGATAGCGCCCAGGATAGCCGTCACATCGATGCTGCTCATGGCGTCAGGGTGCGCCCGCAACGGTATGGAGTCAAGGAACTGGACCCGCCAAGGGTGTGGCGTGGCCGGGCTAGCCGGACTGGAGACTGCAAGGCGGGACCCCGGCCGCGGAGGCGAGGACCTATCCTCAGTTGATCGCCGACAGCGCCTCTTCCAGCTCGTTGAAGTCGGGCATGTAGTCGGACGGCACCTTCTTGCGCGCCGCCTCGATGGAGACCTGGGGGGCGTAGCCGGCCAGGTGGGCCGTGATGGCGGCGCGGATGACGTGGTAGAACTGCACCTCCTCCTCCGTGATCGCCTTCAGGCGCGACGCGATGGGCGCCAGCAGGCAGTAGGAGATGAAGATGCCCATGAAGGTGCCGACCAGCGCGCCGCCGATGAGCTTGCCCAGCACCTCCGGCGGCTCGGTGATCGACGCCATGGTCTTGATGACGCCCAGCACCGCCGCGACGATGCCCAGCGCCGGCATGGCGTCCGCCATGGACTGGAGCGCGTGGCTGGAGTGCAGGTCCTCGTGCTTGACCTTGTCGATCTCCTGCTCCATCAGCGCTTCCAGCTCGTGGGGATTGTCCACGCCGATGGAGAACATGCGCAGGTAGTCGGCCACGAACTTGACCGTGAAGGGGTCCTTCATGATCGATGGGTAAGCATTGAAGATGTTGCTTTCCATCGGCTTTTCGATGTGCTGCTCGATCGCCAGCACACCCTTGGTCTTCATCGTCTTGAGGATCTGGTACAGGAGCGCCAGAAGCTCCATGTATTCCTTCTTGTGGAACCGCGCACCGGCGAAGATGCGCTTGATGTCCCCCATCGACTTCTTGATGACGTGGTTGCTGTTGGCGATCAGGAAGGCGCTGGCGCCGGAGCCGCCGATGATCATCACTTCCTTCGGCAGGGCCTCGATGATGATGCCCATCTTGCCGCCGAAGATGACGTAGCCGCCGAACACACAGAAGAACACGCCGAAAAGGCCAATGATGGCAAACATCTACAGGTCCCGCTGCGGATCGGAGGCTCCCACGGGATCATCCCACAGGGGAGGTACCCTTGTCAAACTCGGCACCCCTTTCGTTGGGAGAGGTGGAGATCAGGTAAACGAAGCCGCGATGTCCTGAAATAATACCGGAAATATACCTGAGCTCCCGCCCCGGCGATCACTGGCGGGCTTGTGCCGCGTCGGTCGCGAAGCGGTCGGCGAAGCCGGCGAGGGCTTCCCAGTCGGTCAGTTCCCGGTCCCGCGTCGCGTCGATGGACTGGCCGCGGCGCCATGCGACCCAACGCATCGCCCAGCGCTTCAGCAGGCCGTAGCGGGTGAAGCGGAAGGCGCCGGCGGCGTGGTGCAGGCGGTCGGGGTGCCAGCCGGTCCGCAGCTCGAAGGCGGCCACGCAGGCCGCCAGCCCCTTCAGGTCCCCCGGATCGGTCCCCGCCGCCGACAGCGACACGGAGACGAAGGCGGACGGCATCGCCGCCAGCCGGGCCCGGTGGCGCCGCGCATAGGCGGCGACGCTGTCCTGGTAGGACCCGGCGTGCAGCGAGGCGGCCAGGATGGCGGCGTCGAAGCCGGCCGGGTCGGGCTGGGCGTCGGCGGCGGAATCGGCCACCAGCACCGCGTGCCCCGATGCCCGCAGCCGGTCGCCCAGGAATCCGGCGATCCGGGCCGTCTGCCCCTCCGTCGTGCCGTACAGGATCAGGATCTTCATCGGACTGCTCCCCCGCGGGCCGGCGTCCCGGCCATGGCGCGGAGGCTCGCACCGCCGGTGCCGCCGGGCCATGACGCAGGTCAAGGCCGGCGTCGCCAGGGGCGGCGACGGTTCCGTCTTGTCCGGCCCCGGCGGTTGCTTTAAGCTTAAAATATTGAGGGACGCCGTGATCGGGGGCGGGAGTGCAGGAGACGACGACCATCGCCGGCCGCCACGCCGCCGTGACCGGCGGCAGCCGCGGCATCGGCTTCGCGGTGGCGGAGGCGCTGGTCCGGCAGGGGGCGCGGGTGACGATCCTCGGCCGCGACCGCGCCCGGCTGGCCGACGCCGCTGCGCGGCTGGGCCCCGGCGCGCAAGGACTGGCCGCCGACGTGGCCGACGGGGCGGCGCTGACAGCGGCGATGGCGGAGGCGGCGCGGCTCCAGGGCCCCGTGGACATCCTGGTGAACAATGCCGGCGGGGCGGAGAGCGTGCCGTTCCGCAGGATGGTCGAGGAGGACTTCCGGCGCATGCTGGACCTCAACCTCGTCTCCGCCTTCACCGCCACCCGGGCCGTGCTGCCCGGCATGCTGGACCGCGGCTGGGGCCGCGTCGTCAACGTGGCCAGCACCGCGGGGCTGAAGGGCTACGCCTATGTCGCCCACTACTGCGCCGCCAAGCATGGGCTGGTCGGGCTGACGCGCGCGCTGGCGGTGGAGTTGGCGCGCACCGCCGTGACCGTCAACGCGGTCTGCCCCGGCTACACCGACACCGACCTGCTGCGCGGCGCCGTCGCCAACGTGGTGGCGAAGACCGGCCTCACCCCGGCGGAGGCGATGGCCCGCATGACCGCGGACAACCCCCAGGGACGCCCGGTGCGCCCGGAGGAGGTGGCGGCGGCGGTGCTGTGGCTGTGCGGCCCGGGGTCGGACAGCGTCACCGGCCAGTCCATCTCCGTCTCCGGCGGGGAAGTGACGTGAACTCCGGCGACGCAATGCGAAGGGGAGACCGATGACCGACCGCAGCTTCCTCGCCTGGCCCTTCTTCGAGGACCGGCACCGCGCCCTGGCCGACGCGCTCGACGAATGGGCCGCCCGCACCCTGCCGCCCCTGGTCGACCACCACGACGTCGACGGCAGCTGCCGCCGGCTGGTGGCCGCGCTGGGGGAGGGCGGGTGGCTGGACCACGCCGCGCCCGACCTGGATGCCGGCGGCCCGGACGGTGGCAACCGCTTCGACGTGCGGGCGCTGTGCCTGGTGCGGGAGACGCTGGGCCGCCATGCCGGGCTGGCCGACTTCGCCTTCGCCATGCAGGGGCTGGGCAGCGGCCCCATCACCCTGTTCGGCACGGCGGAGCAGCGCCGCCGCTTCCTGGCGCCGGTGCGCGCCGGCACCGCGCTGGCCGCCTTCGCCCTGTCGGAGGCGGACGCCGGTTCCGACGCGGCGGCGCTGGCGACCCGGGCCGCGCGGGTGCCCGGCGGCTACCGCATCGACGGGGAGAAGACCTGGATCTCCAACGGCGGCATCGCCGGCCACTACGTCGTCTTCGCCCGTACCGGCGAGGGGACGAAGGGTGTCAGCGCCTTCGTCGTGCCGGCCGACACGCCCGGCCTCACCATCGCCGAGCGGATCGAGGTCATCGCGCCCCATCCCCTGGCGACGCTCAGGTTCGAGAACTGCGTGGTGCCGGAGGACGCGCTGCTGGGCCGCGAGGGGGAAGGGTTCAGGATCGCCATGGCGACGCTGGACGTGTTCCGCCCGACGGTGGGGGCGGCGGCCCTGGGCTTCGCGCGGCGCGCGCTGGACGAGGCGGCGCGCCGCAGCCTCACCCGCCGCATGTTCGGGGCGACGCTGGGCGACCTGCAGATCACCCAGGCGCAGCTTGCGGAGATGGCGCTCGACATCGACGCCAGCGCGCTGCTGGTCTACCGCGCCGCCTGGGCGAAGGACCGGCCGGACCTGTCCGGCGTCACCCGCATCACCCGGGAGGCGGCCATGGCGAAGCTGCACGCGACCGAGGCGGCGCAGTCCGTCATCGACAAGGCGGTGCAGCTGTTCGGCGGCCTCGGCGTGAAGTCGGGCACGCCGGTGGAGGAGCTGTACCGGGAGATCCGCGCGCTGCGCATCTATGAGGGCGCCAGCGAGGTGCAGAAGGTCATCATCGCCCGCCAACTGCTGGCGGGCTACCAGGAGGGGGCGTCGTGAGCGCATCGCACAGGGTCCTCCAGCCCGCGGGCTGGGCCAAGCCGAAGGGCTACGCCAACGGCATCGCGGCGCGCGGCACCGTCGTGGTGACCGGCGGCCAGATCGGCTGGAACGGCGACTGCGTGTTCGAGACCCGGGACTTCCTGGGCCAGGTGCGCCAGGCGCTTCGCAACGTCGTCGACGTGGTGCGCGAGGCCGGCGGCGGGCCGGAGCACATCGTGCGGCTCACCTGGTACGTCACCGACATCGATGCCTACCGGGACTGCCTGAAGGATTTGGGCCCCGTCTACCGCGACGAGATGGGCCGCAACTTCCCCGCCATGACCCTGGTGCAGGTGGCCGGCCTGGTCGAGCGCGAGGCGCTCGTCGAGATCGAGGGCACCGCCGTCATCCCCGACTGAACAGGAAGGGGCGCCGGCCCCACGGCACCCCGGAGGAAACCGCCATGAGCATCCCGCCCGCCGTCCATTTCCGCCTGGACATCCGCGACCGCGTCGCCGTCGTGACGCTGGACCGGCCGGAGAAGAAGAACCCGCTGACCTTCGAGTCCTACGCGGAGCTGCGCGACTTCTTCCGCGGCCTCGTCTACCGGGGCGAGGAGGTGGCGGCGGTGGTGATCCAGGGGGCCGGCGGGAACTTCTGTTCCGGCGGCGACGTGTTCGAGATCATCGAGCCGCTGACCCGCATGGACATGAAGGAGCTGCTGGCCTTCACCCGCATGACCGGCGACCTGGTGAAGGCCATCCGCGCCTGTCCCCAGCCGGTGGTCGCCGCGGTGGACGGCATCTGCGTGGGCGCCGGCGCCATCGTCGCCATGGCGTCGGACATCCGCTTCGCCACGCCTGCGGCCAAGTGCGCCTTCCTGTTCACCCGCGTCGGGCTGGCCGGCTGCGACATGGGGGCGTGCGCCATCCTGCCGCGCATCATCGGCCAGGGCCGGGCGGCGGAGCTGCTCTTCTCCGGCCGGGTGATGACGGCGGAGGAGGGGCACGCCTGGGGCTTCTGGAACGAGCTGCACGCCCCCGACCGGGTCGCCGCCCGGGCGGAGGAGTACGCCGCCATGCTGCGCGACGGCCCCACCTTCGCCCACATGATGACCAAGACCATGCTGAACCAGGAATGGAACATGGGCCTGGACCAGGCGATCGAGGCGGAAGCGCAGGCCCAGGCCATCTGCATGCAGACGGCCGACTTCCGCATCGCCTTCGAGGCCTTCGCCGCCAAGACCAGGCCCGCCTTCACCGGGCGCTGAGCGCCGCCCGTCTCCCGTTCCCGAAGGTCCAGGCGTTCCCGCCCCGCTCCGGCCCCGGCCGGGGCGGGGCTTTTCGTCGTGCCGTCAATTTGTGCGTAAAGACACCGGTGTCCTTGACAATGACACCGGTTTCCTTCCAAGCTGCCCCTCACCGGAGCCAGGGCGCGTGAAGCCAGGCCGGAATGGGATGAGGAAATTCGATGCCGCTCGCCGACGGGAGCCTTCAGGAGATTTCGCGCGCTTTCGTCGCCGCCCGGCGCGAGGCGAGGGCGCTGCCCGATTTCCCCGGGGAAATACCCGACGGCCTGGACCAGGCCTACGCGGTGCAGGACATCTCCATTGCCGCCTGGCCCGACCGGGTCGCCGGCTGGAAGATCGGCCTGGTGCCGCCGCCGCTGCGCGCCAGGCTGGGGGCGGAGCGGCTGTCCGGCCCGATCTTCGCCGGCGCCGTCTGGCAGGCGGGAGCGTCGCCGGTGCCGTTCCCGGTCTTCACCGGCGGCTTCGCGGCGGTGGAGGCCGAGTTCGTCTTTCGCCTGGCCGCCGACATCCCGGCCGACGGCCCCGCCCTCTCCGACGGCGCGCTGGCGGAGGCGGCGGGCGCGCTGCACATCGGGGTGGAGACGGCGGGAAGCCCGCTCGCCACCATCAACGATCTGGGCCCCAGCGTCGTCGTCTCCGACTTCGGCAACAATGCCGGGCTGATCGTCGGGGCGGAGGTCCCGGGCTGGCGCGGCATGGCGACGGAGACGCTGGTGACCCGCACGCTCATCGACGGGTGCCAGGTCGGGACAGGCAGCGCCGCCTCGATCCCGGGCGGGCCGCTGGCCGCCCTGCGCTTCCTGGTGGACAACCTGCGGGCCCGCGGGCGCGGGCTGACGGCGGGCGACCTGATCTCCACCGGCGCCACCACGGGCGTGCACGACATCCGCGCCGGCTCCTCCACCCGGGTGGAGTTCGGGCGCTTCGGCCACATCGACGCCGTCGCCGTGGCGGCCGGGTCCTGAGAATCGCACGGCCCCGGCCCGCATCGACCTTGGCGGGGCGGGGAGCCATGCGCTATTCCTGTCCGATAGGCATATCGAGGGGAGACACCGGTACCAATGGCTTCGACGGCAGCGAGCACGGGACCCGACGGCGTCGCCGAAGCTTCCCCGGCGGAGATCGTGTGGACCCTGAAGCGCAAGCCCACGATCAACGACGTGGCGCGGCTGGCGCAGGTGTCGAAGAAGACGGTCTCCCGGGTCATCAACAAGTCCCCGCTGGTGCATGAGGAGACGCGCGACCGCATCGACGCGATCATCAAGGCGATCGGCTACATCCCCGATCCGAACGCCCGCGGCCTCGCCTCGCAGCGCTCCTTCCTGCTGGGGCTCGTCTACGACAACCCCAACGCCCAGTTCATCATCAGCATCCAGGAGGGCGTGCTGGAAGCCAGCCGCCGCGCCGGGTACGAGCTGGTGGTGCATCCCTGCAACCACCGCAGCCCCGACCTGCTGGAGGACGTGAAGCACTTCGTGGAGCGCCAGCGCCTGGACGGCCTCATCATCTCGCCCCCCGTGGGCGAGAACGCCGAGCTGGCGCGGCTGCTGACCGAGCTGGAGTGCCGCTACACCCGCCTCGCCTACGTGCCGCTGGACGAGCCGTCCAACGTCGTCGTCTCGCACGACTGGCAGACCGCGGCGGAGGTGGCCGACCTGCTGGCCGGCATGGGCCACCGGCGCATCGGCTTCATCAAGGGTCCCAGCGGCTACGGCTCCGCGCACGAGCGCGCCCGGGGATTCCTGGGCGCGCTGGAGAAGCACGGCATCACCCTGCCGCCGGAGCTGGTGGTGGAGGGCGCCTACACCTTCGAGTCAGGCGAGGCCGGGGCGGAGAAACTGCTGTCGCTGGACCCGCGGCCGACCGCCATCTTCGCCGGCAACGACGAGATGGCGGCCGGCGTCTACAAGGTCGCCTACCGCCGCGGCATCTCCATCCCCCGCGACCTCTCGGTCGTGGGTTTCGACGACGGCCCCATCGCGTCGCGCCTGTCGCCCTCGCTGACCACCGTCCGCCTGCCCATCAAGGAGATGGGCCGCATGGCGGCGGAGAAGCTGATCGCCCGCCTGACCGATCCCGGCCACGTGCCGGAGGAGAGCACGGTGGTCCCCCGCCTCATCGTCCGCGAGAGCTGCGCGCCCCCGCAATTCTGACCCGGCGGCATTGCCGGCCCGGCGCCGACCGGAAATTCCGGGCGCCGGGGGCGGCCTTGCGTCCGGTTCCTGTTGTATCCCGGAATGACACCGGTTACCTTGTGTTCGGAACGGCCCGCGCCTTGGACGCGGTCGACCCGGCGAGGCCCGGCACCAGGAGAGGTTCCCAGATGCCCAAGACGCTTCAGCTGCACGAGGACCGGCTGTTCCCGGCCGATCCCACCGTCCGCGCCATCGCCCGGCGGCTGTACCGGACGGTGCGCGACCTCCCGATCATCAGCCCGCACGGCCACACCGACCCGTCCTGGTTCGCCCGCGACGGGGCGTTCCCCAACGCGACCGACCTGTTCCTGGCGCCGGACCACTACCTCTACCGCATGCTCTACAGCCAGGGCGTGCCGCTGGAGGCGCTGGGGGTGCCCGGCAAGGCCGGCCCGTCGGGCGCCGACCCGCGGCAGGCCTGGCGGCTCTTCGCCCGCAACTTCCACCTGTTCCACGGCACGCCCTCCGCGCTGTGGCTGAACCACGTGTTCGCCACCGTCTTCGGCATGGAGGTGCAGCTGGAGGCGGCGACGGCCGACCTCTACTTCGATGCCATCAACGAAAAGCTGGCGACGCCCGCCTTCCGCCCGCGGGCCCTGTTCGACCGCTTCAACATCGAGCTGCTGGCGACGACCGAATCCCCCGTCGACACGCTGGCCCACCACGAGGCAATCCGGGAGAGCGGCTGGAAGGGCCGGGTGGTCACCGCCTACCGCCCCGACCCGGTCGTCGATCCCGAGCACGAGGCGTTCGCGGACGCGCTGCGCCGCTTCGGCGAGATCACGGGCGAGGACGTCCACGGCTGGACCGGCTACCTGAACGCCCACCGCCGGCGCCGCCAGGACTTCCTGAAGGCCGGCGCCACCTCCACCGACCACGGCCACCCCACCGCCGCCACCGCCGACCTCTCCAGGGCGGAGGCAGAGGCGCTGTTCGCCCGGGTGGTGAAGGGCGGCGTGACGCCTGAGGAGGCCGAGCTGTTCCGGGCCCAGGTGCTGACCGAGATGGCGGCGATGAGCCTGGAGGACGGGATGGTAATGCAGATCCACCCGGGCGCCTTCCGCAACCACAACCGCAAGGTCTTCGACGCCTACGGCCGCGACAAGGGCGCCGACGTGCCGAGCCGGACCGAGTATGTGCGGGCCCTGAAGCCGCTGCTGGACCGCTTCGGCAACGAGCGCGACCTGACCGTCATCCTGTTCACCCTCGATGAGAGCACGTATGCCCGCGAGCTGGCACCGCTGGCCGGGCACTATCCCTGCCTGCGGCTGGGCCCGGCCTGGTGGTTCCACGACAGCCCGGAGGGCATGCGCCGGTTCCGCGAGATGACGACGGAGACGGCCGGCTTCTACAACACGGTCGGCTTCAACGACGACACCCGCGCCTTCCTGTCCATCCCCGCCCGCCACGACGTGGCGCGCCGCGTCGACTGCGCCTTCCTGGCGCGGCTGGTGGCGGAGCACCGGCTGGACGAGGAGGACGCGCAGCAGGTCGCCTCCGACCTCGCCTACGCCCTGCCGAAGCGCGCCTACAAGCTGGACGGGACCCTGAAGGGCTCCGGCGGCGCCCTGAAGCTTTCAGCCTGAACCGACGGCCCGACCGGCCGCATCCACGGGAGAGAAACCATGTTCAAGAAGACCTACCAGGCGACCCACCCCGTCATGATGGCCGGCGCCAGCAACGAGGACCTGCGGGAGCGCTACCTGATGACCGGCCTGTTCGCGGCGGGCGAGGTGGTGCTGAACTATTCCCACAACGAGCGCTTCGTGATCGGCGGCGCCGCCCCGGTGAACGGCGCCCTGTCGCTGCCCCAGCAGGCCGAACCGGCGTCGGCTGCCGGCAAGCCGTTCCTGGAGCGGCGCGAGCTGGGCATCGTCAATGTCGGCCCCGGCGCCGGCCGCGTCACGGTGGACGGCAAGGCCTACGACATGGCCGTGCGGGACGGCCTCTACGTGCCGATGGGCACCGAGACGGTGACGTTCGAGAGCGTGGACGCCGCGACCCCGGCGCGCTTCTACCTCGCCAGCACGCCGGCGCACGCGCGCTTCGAGACGGTGAAGATCTCCATCGACCAGGCGGTGCCGCTGGAGCGCGGGGCGCTGGAGACCTCCAACGAGCGCACCATCTACCAGTACATCGTCCCGGGCGTCTGCAAGTCGGCGCAGCTGCTGCTGGGCCTGACCATGCTGAAGCCGGGCAGCGTCTGGAACACCATGCCGCCGCACCTGCACGACCGCCGGTCGGAGGTGTACTTCTACTTCGACCTGGGCGCCGACCAGCGCGTCTTCCACTTCATGGGCGAGCCCGAGGTGGCGCGCCACATCGTGGTCGCCGACGGCGAGGCCGTGGTCTCGCCCCCCTGGTCGATCCACATGGGCTCCGGCACCTCCAACTACTCCTTCATCTGGGCGATGGGCGGCGAGAACGTCGACTACACCGACATGAAGGTCCTCGACATCTGCCAGCTGCGCTGAGGAGGGACGGAGCCATGAGCAACCCCTTCAGCCTGGAGGGCCGCGTCGCCCTCGTCACCGGCGCCAACACCGGCATCGGCCAGGGCATCGCATTGTCGCTGGCGCTGGCCGGCGCCGACATCGTCGCCATCGGCCGCTCCGACCCCGCGGAGACGGGGACGGCCGTGCGGGAGGCCGGGCGCCGCTTCGCCCACGTCGCGGCCGACCTGGGCGACGTGTCCGCCGCCGGGCCTGCGGTGGAGAAGGCCTTCGCCGCCTTCGGCCGCGGCGACATCCTGGTCAACAACGCCGGCACCATCCGCCGCGCCGACGCGCTGGAGTTCAGCGAGGGCGATTGGGACGCGGTGATGAACGTCAACCTGAAGTCCGTCTTCTTCCTGAGCCAGGCCTTCGCCCGGCAACTGGTGCCCGCGGGCCGGCCCGGCAAGATCATCAACATCGCCTCGATGCTGAGCTTCCAGGGCGGCATCCGCGTCGCCTCCTACACCGCCAGCAAGAGCGGCGTGGCGGGGCTGACCAAGCTGCTGGCGAACGAGTGGGCGGGCAAGGGCATCAACGTCAACGCCATCGCCCCCGGCTACTTCGCCACCAACAACACCGAGGCGCTGCGCGCGGACGAGCAGCGCAACCGCGACATCCTGGCCCGCATCCCCGCCGGCCGCTGGGGCACCCCCGCCGATTTGGGCGGGGCCGCGGTGTTCCTCTCCTCCGCGGCTTCCGACTACGTCCACGGCACCGTGCTGGCGGTCGACGGCGGCTGGCTGGCGCGCTGACCGGTCCATCCGCCCCGGCAGTCCCCCACCGCCGGCCCTGCGGCGGAGGGGGACCTACCCCGCCGTGAAAATTAGTGATTTATCAAATCCAGCGGGTTAGGGATCGGGTCCGGCGACGGGGCCGGACGGGAAAAGGACGGGCTGGTGAGGCTCTTCGACGGGCTTGCGCGCCTCCGGCGGCGCGGCGGCGGGCAGGGGCGCTTCGACCTGCTGGTGCCGGCCGGGCTGATCCTGGCCCTGGGCGCGGCCGCGATCGCGGGGCTGGTGTTCATCGCCTCGCAGTCGCAGAACCGCGTGGCGCTGGAGCACGAGATGCGGCTCGTGCGCTCCGCCCTCCAGGCCGAGCTGAAGTCGCTCTCCTCCACCGCCGCCAGCTACAGCTGGTGGGGCGAGGCGGTGGACCGCACCTTCGTCGCCTGGGACCAGGCCTGGGTATGGTCGGCCTTCGGCGTGGCGCTGCCGGAGACGGAGGACCTGACGTCAGTCTTCATCCTGGACGATTCCGACCGCACGCTGCTGGCGGCCGTCGGCCGGGAAAAGCGGCGGGAGGACGCGCTCGCCCATGTCGGGCCGGCGGCAACGCGTCTTGCAGCCGCGGCACGCCGCGCGCCGCCCGACCAGTCGGTGCCGGCCAGCGCCATCGTCGACATCGGCGGCGTGCCCCACTTCGCGGTCGCCAGCGCCTTCACCCACTACAACCCCGAGATCAGGCCGCCGACCCGGGGCGTGCTGCTGGTGACCCGCGCCATCGACAGGGGCCTGCTGGAAGCCATCTCCGGCCGCTTCGGCCTGCCCGACCTGCACTGGCTGCGGCCGGGGGAGGGTGCCGCGGCGGCGCTGCCGGTGCAGTCGCCGGACGGCGGGGCGGCGGGCACGCTGGGCTGGGTCCCGCACCGCCCCGGCTCGGACCTCGCGCGCTTCCTGCTGACCGGCGTCTTCCTGGTGGCGCTGCCGGTGCTGCTGCTGGTCGGGCGCGTCGTCGCCGTCTGGGACCGGGCGCAGCGGCGCATGCGCGAGCAGGACCGGCAGATCGCCGCCATCCTGGACGGGGCGGCCGACGCCATCCTGGTGTTCGGCGCCGACGGCGCCATCCTGCGCGCCAACGCCGCCGCCGGCCGCCTGCTGGGCCGGGCGGAGGCGGAGCTGGTGGGCCGTTCGCTCGACCGCGACGCCGGGCTGCGGCCGGTTGCCGCCGGGGAGGTGCGCCCGGCGCTGGCTTCGCTCGCGGAGCGGCCGGGCGAGGCGCCGCCGCTCTTCACCGTGCGCGGCGCCGACGGGACCGACCTCACCCTGGAGGCGGCGGTCAGCGTGGTGGAGGCGGCCGGTGGCCGGCTGTTCACCGCCGTGCTGCGCGACGTCAGCGCGCGCGAGCGCACCGAGCGGACCCTGCGCCAGGCGGTGGAGGCGGCGGAGGCCGCCAGCCGCGCCAAGTCCGCCTTCCTCGCCAGCATGAGCCACGAGCTGCGCACGCCGCTGAACGCCATCTTGGGCTTCAGCGAGCTGATCCAGAAGCCGGAGCCCTGGGCGCAGGAGCGGGCGGCGGAGTTCGCCGGCGACATCCACCGCAGCGGCGAGCACCTGCTGGACCTCATCAACGGCCTGCTCGACATGGCCCGCATCGAGGCCGGGCGGATGGAGCTGCGCGAGAGCGTCTTCGCCGTCCCCGACCTGGTGGCGGAGGTGGCGCGGGTGTTCCAGGCCAGCGGCCAGGCCCAGGGCCTGGCGATCGAGGCCACCGTCGAGGAGGCGCTGCCCCGCCTGCACGCCGACCGCCGCGCGCTGCGCCAGATGCTGCTGAACCTGGTCGGCAACGCGGTCAAGTTCACCCCCGCCGGCGGCCGCGTTGCCCTGTCGGCGCGCCGCGGCGGCGGCTGGCTGGCGCTGGCCGTCGCCGACGACGGCATCGGCATCGCCGAGGAGAAAATCCCCCAGCTGGCGCAGCCCTTCACCCAGATCGCCAACGTGCTGACCCGCACCCACGAGGGCACCGGCATGGGCCTCTACGTCACCCGCTCCCTGGCCGAGCTGCACGGCGGCCGCATGGAGATCCGCAGCCGCCTGGGCGAGGGCACCACCGTCACCCTCCTGCTGCCCGCCACCCGCCTGGTGGAGGAACGCCCGGCCCGGGAGGACGCGGACGAGACGGACGTGACGGCGTCCTAGGGCCGGATGCGGGCCTTGGTGCGGGGGGGACCGGCAGGGTCCAGCATCCCAGACCGTCATGCCCTTGCCTTTTCCCGTCATGCCCGCGGAGGCGGGCATCCAGGCATTCAGCGTGCTATGTCGCCGCGTTAAAGGGCGCTCACGTTACCGCAGGCGCCCCTCCCCAAGCCGGATAGCGGGCTGAATACCTGGACCCCCGCCTCCGCGGGGGTGACGGTGGAGGGTGGGAGTGGCGGAGTGCCTGGACCACCGCCCGGTGCAGCCCCCTTCAACCCCCCAGCGCGCGCCGCACGTCCGCGGGGGAGCCGGTGCCCAGGGCGGCGTAGGCGGCGGTGAGCGCGTCGCGGAAGCGGGGGGCGGCGGCGGTGGCGGCGGGGAAGACGGTGCCGAGGTCCAGGAAGCGCGCCACGTCGGACGACGGCGCGCCGCCGCAGGCCCGGCCGATCCCCAGCAGCCTGTCCGCCATCGGGTCGGTGATCGGCCTGCCTTCCGCGGCGGCGCGGCGGACGAAGTGCATCCAGGCGGCCAGCGGCAGGCACAGCCGGTCCACCGGGCGGCCGGCGGCCAGCGCGTCGGCGACCGTGCCCATCAGGCGGAAGGGCAGCTTCTGCGAACCGTCCCAGGCGATCTGCGACAGCAGGTGGCGGATGGCGGGGTTGCGGAAGCGGCGCAGGATGTCGGCGACGTAAGTGCCGAGGGCGAAGCCCGCCGGGGCCGTCACCGTCGGCAGGATGTCGTCCCGCACCAGCCGCTCGACGAAGCCGGCCAGCGCCGGCTCCTCCATCGCCTGGCGCACCGTCTCCAGCCCCATCAGCGAGCCCAGGTAGGCGAGGCTGGAGTGGGGGCCGTTCAGCAGCCGCAGCTTGGCCCGGTCGAAGGCGCGCACGTCCGAGGTGAAGGTCACCCCGACCTCGTCCAGGGCCGGGCGCACATCGGCGAAGCGGTCCTCCACCACCCACTGGGTGAAGCTCTCGCGCTGGATCGGCCAGGCGTCGGACAGGCCGGTCGCCTCCGCCACGCGGGCGCGCAGCGGGTCGTCGGTAGCAGGGGTGATACTGTCCACCATGGTGGAGGGGAAGGCGCCCTCCGCCTCGATCCAGCGGGCGAGGTCGGGGTCGCTCTCGCGCGCCAGCGCCACCACGGCAGCACCCAGCTTGCGGCCGTTGTCCACCAGGTTGTCGCAGCTGATCGCGGTGAAGGGGCGCAGGCCGGCGGCGCGGCGGCGCTTCAGCGCCTCCACCAGGCAGCCGGGCACGCTGACCGGGGCGTAGGGCCGCTCCAGGTCCAGCGCCACGTCGGGGTGGGACAGGTCCAGCTCGCCGTCCGCCCCCAGGCAGTAGCCCTTCTCCGTCACCGTCATGGTGACGACCCGGGTGGCGGGGTGGGCGAGGCGGGACAGCACCGCCTCCGGCGAGCGCGAGGCCGACAGCAGCTCCGTCAGCGCGCCGACGACGCGGAAGGATACACGCTCGTCCAGCTCCGCCAGGGTGTAGAGCCCGTCCTGCGGCGCCAGCGCGTCGGTGACGCCGCCGCTGCGCAGCGATACGGCGGAGACGGCCCAGTCGCCGCCGCCGCGGTTCAGCAGCTCGTCGAAATAATAGGCCTGGTGGGCGCGGTGGAAGGCGCCGGGGCCGAAATGCACCACGCCGATGCCGGCGGCGCGGCGGTCGTAGCGGGGGCGCGCCACGCCCGCTTTCAGCAGCGGCAGCGTGGCGTCGGCGAGCGTCCGGGTCGTGTCGGTCACAGGGTCACCCCGTCCTTCCAGATGGCGATCTCGCGCTGTCCGTTGACCTCGTTGCGAGCGGGCGCGCCGGACGCGGTGGCCAGCACCAGCTCCAGCAGCCGGTCGGCCGCCTCCTCCATGCCGGTGCCGGACAGCACCCGGCCGGCGTCGAAGTCGATCCAGCCGGGCTTGCGCCGGGCGAGGTCGGAGTTGGAGGCGATCTTCAGCGTCGGGACGGGGAAGCCCAGCGGCGTGCCGCGCCCGGTGGTGAACAGGATCACCGTCGCCCCCGCCGCCGCCAGCGCGGTGGAGGAGACGCCGTCGTTGCCCGGCGCCTCCAGCAGCGCCAGTCCCGGCCGCCGCTCCGCCCGGGCGCCGTAGGGCAGCACCTGGGCGACCGGCGCCCTGCCGCCCTTCTGCACGGCGCCCAGCGACTTCTCCTCCAGCGTGGTGATGCCGCCGGCGACGTTGCCGGGCGACGGGTTCTCGTAGACCGGCTGGCCGTGGTCCAGGAAGTAGCGCTTGAAGCCGTTCACAAGGTCCACGACCTGCCCGAACACGCCCGCGTCCACCGCGCGGTCCATCAGCAGCCGCTCCGCCCCGAACACCTCGGGAATCTCGGTCAGGACGGGCGTGCCGCCGGCCGCCGCCACCCGGTCGGCGATGCGGCCGACCAGCGGGTTGGCGGTGAGGCCGCTGAACCCGTCGGAGCCGCCGCACTTCAGCCCGACGACCAGGTCGGACAGCGGGCAGGGCTCCCGCCGGTCGTGCTCCGCCACGGCGACCAGCGCCTCCACCGCCGCCAGCCCCTCCTCGATCTCGTCGGCCGCCGCCTGGGCGCTGAAGGCGCGCAGGCGGGCGGGGTCGAGCGGGCCCGCCTCCGCCAGCATGCGGTCCAGCTGGTTGTTCTCGCAGCCCAGGCCCAGCACCAGCACGCCGCCGGCGTTGGGATGGCCGGCCAGCGCGGCCAGCAGGTTGCGGGTGCGCGAGAGGTCGTCGCCCAGTTGGGAGCAGCCGAAGGGATGCGGGAAGGCGTGCACCCCGTCCACCCGGCCGCGGAACCGCGCGTCCGCCAGCGTGGCGATGCGCTCCGCCGTTCGGCCGACGCAGCCGACGGTGCAGATGATCCAGATCTCGTTGCGGGTGCCGACCCGGCCGTCGGCGCGGCGGTAGCCCATGAAGGAGGGCTGCGGCGCGTCCGGCCGGGCTTCCGCGGCCGGCGTCGGCGTGTAGGCGTACTCCAGCGTGCCCGACAGGCCGGTGGAGAGGTTGTGGCTGTGGACGTGCGCGCCCTCCGCGATGTCCGCGGCGGCGACGCCGATGGGAAAGCCGTACTTGCGCACCTCCGCCCCCCTGGGCACGGCGCGCAGCGCCATCTTGTGGCCGGCCGGGATGTCCTGCGCCGCCCGCAGGGCGCGCCCGGCGACCGCGATCTCCTCACCGGCCGCGATGGCGCGGGTGGCGATGGCAACGTCGTCGTCGGCGTCCACCAGGTGGAGCGCGTGGCTGTCACCGCTCATGGTCGATCTCCTTGGATGGCGCCCTACCGCTTCACGTCGAGCCCGCCGCCCTCGACCAGGGCGCGGATGTCGTCCTCGCCGGCCAGGTTGGCGTCGCCGGGGATGGAATGCTTGATGACCGCCGCGGCGACCGCGAACTCCAGCGCGTCCTTCTCCGCCATGCCGGAGAGCAGCCCGTGCAGCAGCCCCGCCGCGAAGGCGTCGCCGCCGCCGATGCGGTCGACGATGGACGTCATGGAGTAGGGGCGGGTGCGGTGCAGCCCCTGGCGGGTCGCCAGCATGCCGGCGATCTCCTGGTCGTCCACGGTCGTGTGGCCGCGCTCGGTGGCGGCGATCCACCTCAGGCCGGGGAAGGTGTCGAAGGCGATGCCGGCGGCCTCGCGGAACCGCTCCACCGGCGCCAGGTCGGGCACGCCGCGCTTCAGCACCAGCGCGATGTCGCGCTCGTTGCCGAACAGCAGGTCGGCCGACGCCATGAACTCCCGCAGGACGGAAGGCGCTTCGCCCTCACGCGCGGCCCAGAGCTTCTGGCGGTAGTTGCAGTCGAAGGAGACGCGCAAGCCGCGCGCGCGGGCGGCGCGCACCGCCGCCAGCGCCGCCGCCGCACTCTCCGCCCCCAGCGCCGGGGTGATGCCGGAGACGTGCAGCCAGTCGGCCCCGTCCAGCGCCCGGTTCCAGTCGTGCAGGTCGGCCGGGGCGCGCGCGAAGGCGCTGTCGGCGCGGTCGTAGGTGATCTCCGACGCCCGGTGCATGGCGCCGACGGCCAGGAAGTAGAGGCCCATGCGCCCCTCCTGGAGGCGGATGCCCGACACGTCCACCCCGTGCCGGCGCAACTCGCCCAGGCAGGCTTGGCCGATCGGGTTGCGCGGCAGCACGCCGACCATGGCGGCGCCATGGCCCAGGCGCGCCAGCGACACCGCCACGTTCGCCTCCGCCCCGCCGAAATGCACGTCCAGCCGGGGCGTCTGCAGCAGCAGCTCCCGCCCGGGGGCCGTCAGCCGCATCAGCAGCTCGCCGAAGCACACGACACGCGTCATCGCAATCCTCCCGTCCGGCGCCGGGGCCTTCGCCGGCCCCGGTTCGCGATCCCTGGCGGCATCCCGGGGTCAACCCCGGGGCGCCATCCGCAGTCTCCATCATGCCTGCTGAAAAATCATATTGCTACCGGTGTCATGCTTGGGTACAGTGCCGGCGTGACATCGGTGTCATGCGAAACCGGCGCGGCAGCGCCCCTTGGTTCGTCCAGGGCAGGGTTCCGCGGGGACCGCCGGCGTCGACCGTTCTCCCCAGGGGACTTCCCTCCCCTGACTGGGGCGGGCGCGGGGACGATCTCCCCCGCCCGCCCCCTTTTATTGCCCGCCTCCTGATCCGCCACCCTCAATAAGGCAGTGACATGAGCGCCTTCCTCAACCTCCTCGCCGCGTCGCCCGTCATTCCCGTCCTGGTCCTCGACCGCGAGGAGGACGCGGAACCGCTGGCGGAGGCGCTGGTCGCGGGCGGGCTCGCCACGCTGGAGGTGACGTTGCGGACGCCCGCGGCGCTGGGGGCGATCCGCCGCATGAAGCGCGTCCCCGGCGCCCGCGTCGGCGCCGGCACGGTGCTGACGCCGGACGACGTGACGCGCTCGGTCGACGCCGGGGTGGACTTCATCGTGACGCCCGGGACCTCGCACCGCATGGTGCAGCCGCTGCTGGACTCGGGCGTCCCCGTCATGCCCGGCGTCGCCACCCCCAGCGAGGCCGCGGCCCGGCTGGAGGAGGGGTTCGAAGTGCTGAAGCTGTTCCCGGCCGAGCAGTGCGGGGGCGTGGAGGCGCTGAAGGCCTGGGGCGGCCCGCTCTACCAGGCGCGCTTCTGCCCGACCGGCGGCATTGGCCGGGACAAGGTCGCGGCCTACCTGGCGCTGAAGAACGTCGTCGCCGTCGGCGGCTCCTGGATCGCCCCCACCGCCGCCATGCGCGCCGGTGACTGGGCCGGGATCACCGCCAACGCGCGGGCGGCTGCGGAGATGGGCCGGGCGCGGGGGTAGGGGGCGTTTCTGCACCCACCCCCCTCACGTCCCGAACTGGACGAACGGCACCTTGGCGAACAGGCGGCGTTCGGCGCCGCGGGGGTCGTCGACCATGCGGCTTTCGGTGTCGAAGACCATGTGTTCGCGCTTCGGCAGGGTGAAGGGTGCCCAGTGGGGGATGGCGGGGTTGTCCGGGTTGCCGGTGCGGGCGAAGGCGATGAAGGTCTCGCTCATGCGGTCGGCCATGGCCTGCGCCTCCGGCCCGGTGCCGGTGATGGAACCCTCCGCGGCGATGTTGTCGAAGACCAGCGGGATCTCGATGGCGTGCGGGGCGCCCCACTTGCCGCCGTCCTTGGGCGAGGGCCAGTCGAACTGGTAGCCCCAGGTGGGGGCGGCGCCCGCCGGCTGGGCGGCGCGCTCCTCCAGCTCGATCACGGCGCCGCGCCAGGACCGGCCGGCGGTGGTGGCGGCGAAGAAGACGTCGCTGGGGGAATAATCGGGGTAGAGGCGCCGGTACTCGGCGATCACGACCTCCGGGGCGATGTCCACCCGCATGGCGGGGAACAGCTTGGCCGGCAGCGTCTCCCAGGTCAGCTCCCACACGGTGGGGTCGCCGCCGCCGATCAGGTTGCGCGTCTCGTCGTGGGTGTTGCCGATGATCATCGGGATGTGCGCGGACTGGTCGGGCGCGTCGGGATAGAAGGGGTGGCGCATCAGGTTGCGCTCGTCCAGGACGGGGCCGACATAGACGCCGCCGGAGCCGGCGACCGGGTCGACCGCCTTCAGCCCGGCCCGGAGCTGGTCCACCGGCATGGTGCGCAGGGCCTGCACCTGGTCGGGGGCGACGCCCAGCTGCTTCAGGAAGGCCTCGGTGCGCAGCGTGGCGTTGCGCGGGCCGCCGGCGGTGACCTGCTGGCCGCTCATGGTGGCGGCGCGGTGGAACAGGCCCCTGGCGGCCGGCATCGCCATCAGCGTGGCGATCTTGGCGCCGCCGCCGCTCTGGCCGAAGACCATGACGTTGCCGGGGTCGCCGCCGAACTCCGCGATGTTGTCGCGTACCCACTGCAGCGCCAGGACCAGGTCGAGCTGGCCGGCGTTGCCGCTGTCCGCGAACTCCTCCCCGCCGAAGCGGGCCAGGTAGAGGTAGCCGAAGGCGTTCAGCCGGTGGTTCACCGTCACCACGACCACGTCGCCGCGCCGCGCCAGCCGGGTCCCGTCGTACATGGGGGCGGAGCCGGAGCCGTTGTTGTAGGCGCCGCCGTGGAAATAGACCATGACCGGGCGCCTGGCGTTGTCGCGCAGGCCCGGGGTCCAGACGTTCAGGAACAGGCAGTCCTCGCTGGTCGGCCCCTCCCGGTCGCCGGTCTGGGGGGAGGCGGCGCCGTAGGCGAGCGCGTCCACGACCCCCTTCCAGGGCTGCGGCGGCAGCGGCGCCTGGAAGCGGCGGGGGCCCGTGTCCGCGCCGTAGCGCACCCCCTTGAACACGTTGATGCCGTCGACGACGGCGCCGCGCACCTTGCCGTGGCGCGTCTCCGCCACCGGGGCGGCCGCGGCGAAGGCAGGGCGGGAGAGGAACGAGGCCACGCCCAGCGCTGCCGCGCCGCCCAGTACCGCGCGCCGGTTGGGAACCCCGCCGAACGCGTCCAGCCGATCCATGCCCATGTCCTACCTCCCGGTCGTGCCGCGGTCGTCGCCGCCTTGGCCGGGATCATGGCACCGGTGGCGATGACACCGGTAGCAAATTCTTATGCCCGCCGCCGGGGCTTTCCGGCAAGAAGGAGGTAGCCGGGGCGTGGAGGGTCCCTTTTTCATCGGCGTCGTGAAAATTTTTCTTTACCGGAACCGCTGTCCATGGCTGAATGTCCACCGGTGTCAACGCTATCAAACGGTTCCACGAAGGGACCGAGAAGGCGCGCCGGTCCCCTTCGCGGATTTCCGCGGCCGGAACCGGGAAGCGCCACGGCCCCTCCGCCGCAGGTCGGGGCGGGCGTCAGGGAATGGAAAGGTCCAGAGGAATGGCCGGCAGCGGAACCCCGCGCGCGCATTCGACCAGGGTCGGCAGTTCGCCCACCGGCAGGAGGAGCCTGCTGGCCGGCGCCGCGCGCGTCGCCGTGGCGGCTGTCACCGCGGCCTGCCTGTGGTCGGCCCCGGCCTGGGCCGAGGCGCCCTCGCGCGAGCAGGTGCTGGACACGATGCGCCGGGCGACCTCCTTCATGGTGGAGAAGGTCAGCACCAACGGCGGCTACGTCTGGTCCTACCTGCCCGACTTCTCCCGCCGCTGGGGCGAGCTGGAGGCGAAGCCCAGCATGATCTGGGTGCAGCCGCCCGGCACCGGCACCATGGGCCACCTGTTCCTGGACGCCTACCACGCCACCGGCGACGAATATTACTACCAGGCGGCGGAGAAGGCGGCCGCGGCGCTGATCTGGGGCCAGCACCCCAGCGGCGGCTGGAACTACCTGATAGACTTCGGCGGCGAGGCGTCGCTGAAGGACTGGTACGCGACGACCGGCGCCAACGCCTGGCGCATGGAGGAATTCCAGCACTACTACGGCAACGCCACCTTCGACGACGCCGGGACGGCGGAGGCCTCGACCTTCCTGCTGCGGCTCTACGTGGAGAAGCGCGACCCGAAGTACCGGCCGGCGCTGGAGAAGGCGATCTCCTTCGTGCTGGACAGCCAGTACCCGATCGGCGGCTGGCCGCAGCGTTTCCCGTTGCGTCACGAATTCTCGCACCACGGGCGGCCCGACTACACCTCCTTCATCACCTTCAACGACGACGTCGCCGGCGAGAACATCAAGTTCCTGATCTTCTGCTACCAGGTGCTGGGGGAGCAGCGGGCGCTGGACGCCATCACCCGCGCCATGAACTCGTTCCTGGTGACGCAGCAGGGCCAGCCGCAGCCGGGCTGGGCACTGCAGTACACGCCGGACCTGAAGCCGGCCGGCGCCCGCAGCTATGAGCCGCTGGCGCTGGCCACCCACACCACGGCGGCGAACCTGAAGCTGCTGATGGACTTCTATCAGCTCACCGGCGAGACGAAGTTCCTGGCCCGCATCCCGGAGGCGCTGGACTGGCTGGACTCGGTCCGGCTGCCGGCCGCGCAGGTGAGGAACAACCGGGCCCACCCGACCTTCATCGAGATCGGCACCAACAAGCCGCTGTTCATCCACCGCCGCGGTTCCAACGTCGTCAACGGCGAGTACTACGCCGACGGCAGCCTGGAGAAGGTGGTCGGCCACTATTCCTCCGTGCGCGCCCTCGACGTGGCCGGCCTGCGCCGGCGGTACGAGGCGCTGAAGGCGATGCCGGTGGCCGAGGCGACCCGGGGCTCGCCCCTGCTGGCGACCGCGGCGATGGAGCTGCCGCGCTACTTCACCCTGCGCGAGATGGAGGTCTCCGACCTCAACAGCAGCCGCGACGGCCGCCCAGGGGACGAGGCCTCGCCCGAGCGCGTGGCGCAGCTTCTGTCCGCGCTGAACGCCGAGGGCTACTGGCCGACCGAGCTGCGCTCCACCAGCAACCCCTACAGGGGGCCGGGCCCGGCCCAGCCCGCGCCGGGGGACTTCGCCACGACCCATGTCGGCGACGCCAGCGACACCTCCCCCTACCCGGTGGAGCGCGGCGTGACCGGCATCTCGACCGGAACCTACATCCAGAACATGGGCGCGCTGATCGGTTATCTCGCCGGCCGGCGCTGAAGACTTGGGGTGAATTGCTCCGGGTCCGGAGCGAAATTTCGGGTAGAAAAATGACACCGGTAGCATCTTCCAAGAAGCAGAGAAAATCGCCATGATCATGTGAACAAAAAGAAAGGCGCCGGATCGGGGATTGACACCGACGGACAGAAGGTGCGCCGCAGGGCCGGACGGTCGGGGTCCGGAGCGTCTCGAAGGGTAAGCGACCGGGCGGGGGCAGGGCCTCCGGGGTCATAACATCAGGGAGAGGTCCATGAAGGTAGTGAACAGTTCCGCCCGCCGCCTGCGCTCCGGCACGTCGCTCGCGGCCATCGCGCTGTCGCTGGCGCTGGCGGGCGTCGCCGGCGCCCAGGAGACCGGCCCGTCCGGCGCCACCCCGCAGCCGGGCGACGAGCCCGCCGGCCAGGAGACGGCCAGCGGCGTGGAGGAGGTGGTCATCACCGGCTTCCGCGCCAGCCTGGGCAGCGCCATCGCCGCCAAGCGCAGCGAGAGCGGCGTGGTCGACGTCATCAAGGCCGAGGACATCGCCGACTTCCCCGACGCCAACCTGGCGGAATCGATCCAGCGCGTGCCCGGCGTCTCCATCGCCCGCGACGCCGGCGAGGGCCGCCAGATCACGGTGCGCGGCCTCAGCCCCCAGTTCACCCGCGTCCGCATCAACGGGATGGAGGGGCAGAGCACCAGCGGCGGCACCGACAGCTCCGGCGGCAACAACCGCTCCCGCTCCTTCGACTTCAACGTCTTCGCCTCCGAGCTGTTCAACAGCATCACCGTGCGCAAGACGCCCTCCGCCGAGATCGAGGAGGGCTCGCTGGGCGCCACCGTCGACCTGCAGACGGCCCGGCCCTTCGACTATGACGAGTTCACCTTCAGCGCGTCCGGCCAGGCCGGCTACAACGACGTGACCCGCGGCATCGACCCGCGCGGCGCGGCGCTGGTCAGCGGCACCTTCGCCGACGGCACCTTCGGCGCGCTGCTGTCGGTGGCCTACAGCGACCGCCACCTGCTGGAGGAGGGCTTCGGCACCGTCGGCTGGGACCGCAGCACCACCAACGGCGGCTTCTGCGCGCCCGCCTCGGCCACGCTGACCACGCCCTGCTTCGCCGGCGTGCCGCGCACGTCCGACCCGGCGGCCTTCGCGGCCGTGAACAACGACACCACCTTCCACCCGCGCATCCCGCGCTACGGTCGCCTGGACCACAACCAGGAGCGCATCGGCATCACCGGCTCGCTGCAGTGGCAGCCGGCGGAGACGACGCTGTTCAACTTCGACGTCCTGCGCTCGATCTTCAAGGCGGAGCGGCAGGAGGACTGGCTGGAGGCCTTCTCCTTCTCGCGTCCCGCCTCGGCCGGCGGCAAGCCGCAGACCTCCGTGCGCACGGCCGAGGTCGGCGCCGACGGCGACCTGGAGTACGCGGTGTTCGACGGCGTCGACATCCGCTCGGAGTCCCGCTACGACGAGCTGGAGACGACTTACCAGCAGTACACGCTGTCGGGCAGCCACGACTTCTCCGACGCGTTCAAGATCGACGCGCTGCTGGGATACTCCAAGTCCAAGCTCGAGAACCCGATCCAGACGACGGTCACCATCGACCGCCCGAACACGGCCGGCTATTCCTGGGACTTCCGCGAGGACGACCGGCGCCCGGTCATCGACTACGGCTTCGACGTCACCAACCCGTCCAACTACGTCTTCGCCCCGGCCGGCGGCGCCTTCGTCGGCTCGGAGATCCGCCTGCGCCCGCAGGAGGTCACCAACTCCTACAAGACCGCCGAGCTGAACGGCTCCTACGAGGTCATGCCGGAGCTGACCTTCGAGGCCGGCATCAACTGGAAGAAGTTCAAGTTCGACAGCGACGCCCGCCAGCGCGCCTCGGAGACCACCATCCCGGCCCTGCCGGCCGGCGCCACGCTGGCCGACATCACCGAGCTGCTGAAGGGCTTCGGCCGCGGCCTCGACGTGCCGGACGGCACGCCCAAGACCTGGCTGCGCCCGGACGTGGACAAGTTCGCCGACGTCTTCGACATCTACTCCAACACCGGGACCTTCCAGCTGCTGGGCGTGGAGAGCGCCGGCGCGCGCGGCAACATCCGCGGCGTGACGGAGGAGGTGGTCGGCGCCTACACCCAGGCGAACTTCGACTTGGTCGACATCCTCCCCATCCCGGTGCGCGGCGATATCGGCGTCCGCTTCGTGGAGACCAAGCAGTCCTCGCGCGGCTACCAGCTGATCGCCGGCGCGCCGGTGCTGGTGACGGCCGATCGCGAGTACCGGGACTGGCTGCCCTCCTTCAACCTGACGGGCGAGCTGACCGACGACCTGCTGCTGCGCTTCGCCGCGGCCAAGGTGGTCTCGCGCCCCGACCTTGGCAACCTGACGCCGGGCGGCAGCATCAACCTGGTGGGCGTCCGCTCGATCTCCTCGGGCAACCCGAACCTGGAGCCGATCCGCGCCAACACCTTCGACGTCTCCGCCGAATGGTACTTCGCGCCGGACAGCCTGCTGGCCATCGGGTTCTTCTACAAGGACATCAAGACCTACATCCAGACCCTGCAGGAGACGCGGCCGTTCAACACGTCCGGCTTCTCCGACGACCTGCTGGCCGGCTCCACCGCCATCCCGACCGACCTCTTCCTGTTCACGCGCCCCGTGAACACCAAGGGCGGGCCGCTGAAGGGCATCGAGATCAGCTACCAGCAGCCCTTCACCTTCCTGCCGGAGCCGTTCCACAACTTCGGCGGCATCATCAACTACACCTTCGTGAAGTCGGAGATCGAGTACTTCGTCAGCTCCACCGGCGGGGCGACGGTGACCGACGACCTCGTCGGCCTGTCGAAGAACGCCTACAACGCGACGCTGTACTATGAGGACGACACCTTCAGCGCCCGCATCTCCGCCGCCTACCGCGACGACTACCTGACGGCGGTGCCCAGCAACAACGTCGGCAACGACGTGAACGGCACGAACTCGACGCTGACCTTCGACGCGTCGGCGACCTACACCATCAACGAGAACCTCAAGCTGACCTTCGAGGCGCTCAACCTGACGGACGAGTTCAACGACCAGTACACGAGCAGCGACCGGAACAGCGTGATCTTCTACAGCCACACCGGTCGCCAGTTCAACGTGGGCCTCCAGTACAAGTTCTGACCGGTACCGGGCGTCCTCCTTCCTTTTCCGTCATTCCGGCGCAAGCCGGAATCCAGGCTCCCCTGGACCCCGGCTTGCGCCGGGGTGACGGGGAGGGGGAGACGCCGGGCATGTGCGACCGAACACAAAAGTCATCGGGTACCGGTCCCGGCAGAGGGCCGCTCCCGACGGAGGGAACGAGCATGGCGATCTCTCGACCCCGGAGGGCGCTGGCCGCCTCCGGCATTCTCCTGGCGACCCTGCTCCCGGCTACGGCCGGGGCGGAAGCGCCGGGTCTCCTGTTCCATGCCAGCGGCGACAAGGGCTTCGACGCCGACGCCGCACAGGGCGATCCCCGCGCGCTGTTCGTGGACAAGGTGAAGCTGGTCCCCAACGGCGCCGTCGGCGGTGCCATCGAGGCCGCGCACGACCAGATCCTGGCCTGGCCCGCGGCCGGCAACATCTTCGCCCAGCGCGGCACCCTGTCCTTCTTCTGGCGCGCCCGCGAGCCGGTCGGCGCCAACCCGTTCCCGCTCTTCCGCGTCGGCTATTCCGACCATTCCAGCTGGGACATGGTCTGGCTGCGGCTGGACTGGAACGGCTCGGGCTTCGACGGCTTCGTGACGGACGCCAACCTTGCCCGGCTGCGCGTCTCCCACAAGGTGGCGGAGGCGCCGGCGCCCGACCGCTGGGTCCACCTGGCCTTCTCCTGGGACGAGGCGCGCGGCGTGCGCCTCTACGTCGACGGCAAGCCGGCGGCGACGCTGGACAAGGCGGCGGTGCTGGACGCGGGGCTCTACGCCTTCGGCCCGCACAGCCGCATCATCTCCCCCTACCAGGTGCAGAGCCGCTACAGCTTCATGCGCGGCGGCGACATCGACGAGATCCGCATCTACGACCACATGCTGGAGGACGGCGCCGTCGCCGACCTGGCCCGCGGCCGGGCCCCTGCCGCGGCGGCCGCACCCGCGCGCGATGCCGGCCAGGCGCCCTGGCGGGAGGAGTGGCTGACCCGCTTCGGCTGGAACCGGCCGGGCGACGCGCCCGCCTACCTGAAGGACCCCGCCACCCGGATCCGCAAGGTGGAGTTCACCGACGCCCGCGACCTGAAGCAGCACATGTGGCGCGGCAACGACGGCATCCGGGAGACGACCTGGCCGGGCGTCTACAACCGCTCCCGCCTGCCGGGCCGGCACGACTATTTCGAGCTGCCGGACTGGAACACCTATTCCGAGGGCGGCAAGGGCGTGACCTTCAGCCTGCCGGGCGAGCCCTGGAACCGGATCGAGTTCCAGGGGGCGGCGCACGGCACGCTCACCGCCCTCGACGCGTCCGGCCGGGAGACGAAGCTGGCCGACCGCCCGGCCGGGCAGGAGCGCACCTCCCACCAGCTGGCCTCCCCGCTGACCGGCGGGAAGCTGCGCTTCGACAACGCGGTGCAGGAGGTGCCGATCCAGGAGATCGCCGCCTACCGGGTGGAGGCGGGCGCGCCGCCGGCCGGCACCGCCTCGCTCAGCTACACGGTCCGCGCCGCGGCGGAGCCGGACTACCCGACGCTGGACGAGCTGCGCCGCCACATCGCCGGCCGCTTCGTCGCGGACGAGCGGGCGACCGTCGTGGCCCTGCCGAACGGCGCCCCGTCGAAGCCGCGCGCGGATAGAGCCGCAGGCGGGCTGCCGCTGGTCCACCTGCTGATCCCCGCCGACTTCCGCGAGGTGGCGCCGGGCAACCCGGTCGGCCGCTTCGCCTACGGCTGGCAGAACATGGACGCCGGCCTCGACGGCATCGCGCTGGAGCTGCCGGCGATGAAGGTCACGGCCACCCATGACGGGCTGGTGCCGCTGAACATCCGGGTCAAGGACCCGCTCTGGCCCGACCGCGACCTGCTGGACGTCAACGTCTCGGTCAGGCCGGGGGAGGCGCGGACCCTGTGGCTGGACACGCGCGACCGCTTCCTGCCCAACGACCGCAGCCTCTACCTCTCCATCGCAAGCGCCGCGCCGGACTTCACCGGCGCCAGCCTGGACGGCGCCAAGGTGCGGCTGGTCTTCAAGCCGAGTGCCGAGGCCAAGACGGAACACGTCGCCGACCGCTTCCAGCAGGTGCGCGACAACCTCGGCTTCTTCGTGGAGGAGCAGCCGAACAACCACCTGCTGCCGATCTACGAGCGCTACTGGCGCGACGTCAGCGACCTGCTGCGCATCGACCCCGGCCACACCCAGGGCCGCGCCTACTGGGCCGAGCAGAACGGCGAGCAGCCGGGCGTGCCCTTCACCCAGCCGGTCCCGCCCGACGGCGTGCCGCTGTGGGCCTTCCGGCAGGTGCAGGACCTGAGGCTGGTCCGGCAGTTCGTGAACTGGTGGATCGACAACCGCCAGATGGAGCCGGGCCAGCCCGCGCAGGGGGAGTTCGGCGGCGGCATCTCCGACGACACCGACCTGCTGAACCAGTGGCCGCCGCTGGCGCTGATGGGGGCGGACCCGGACAAGCTGAACCGCTCCCTGATGGCGCTGCTGGAGGCGGCCTACGCCAACGGCATGTTCACCAACGGGCTGAACACCATCACCACGGACGAGCTGCACAATTACGAGGAGGGCATCAACACGCTCGCCCAGGCGCTCTACCTGAACTGGGGCGATCCCCGCACGGTGGAGCGGGCGATGGAGACGGCGCGCAACTACGCCGCCGTCACGGAGGTCAACAAGGCCGGCCACCGCCACATCGTCAGCAACTATTTCGGCGGCAGGCAGATTGTCCGCGAGGGCGTGTGGGAGTGGTCGAAGCCCTTCTCCTACCTGATCCTGCATCCCGGCCTGCTGCTGGTGGAGTACAACGGCTCCCCCGCCGTGCGGAAGATCGTGCTGGAGCTGGCCGACGGCTGGCTCGCCCACGGCAAGCAGAGCCCGGACGGCTCCTGGACGTACCCCGAGGAGATCAACTGGTCGACCGACGCGGAGCGCGGCGGCACCGGCGTCGCCGCGGCCAACCAGATCTTCTGGGCGGCCTACCGCTGGACCGGCGACGAGAAGTACCTGCGCCCGATGCTGTCGGACGCCGGCAAGCGGGGCTGGAGCGCCATCTCCACCATCAACAACGACGCGGTGGAATGGCTGGGCCGGCGCGACGACTGGGGCCGCACCCTGACCGAGATGGCGCGCGCCGCCACCGCGGAGGAGGGGCCGCTCTCCAACACCGGCGGGCCCGGCAGCGACCTCGCCTTCGCCCGGCACGTGGCCTGGCAGACGACGGGGGACAAGCGCTTCCTGGAGGAGCTGTACGCCAAGGAGATCCGCATCAACAGCCAGCGCATGTACATGATGACGGAAGGCCACCTCTGGTCCGACCGCGTGCACGTGCCGAGCGACCTGCTGCAGCGGGCGCGGCTGGGCGGCATGGCGCTGCGGCGCAACCAGATCATGCCGGGCCACGCGGTGAGCTGGCGCTTCGCCGCCCCCGCCACGGCGGAGAGCGTCGCCGTGCTGGTGCCGCGGGCCACGCCGAAGGGCTTCAAGGTCATCGCCTTCAACCTGGAGGACCGGGAGGTGGCGGCGACCATGACTGGCTGGGACGTGGAGGCCGGCCGCTGGCGCATGACGTCGGGTGTCGACCGCGACGGCGACGACAGGGCCGACGGCACGCCGCAGTCCCGCACGGTGGAGCTGGAGCGGGGCGGCGACGTCTCCCTGGTGCTGGCCCCGAAGACCGCGACCGTGCTGGAGTTCGCGCTGGAGCAGCCGGCCGAGCCCCAGGCGCGCCGCCCCGACCTCGGCATCGGCAGCTACGACGTGGCGGCCGACGGCGACGGCCTCAAGGTGACGGTGCACAGCCTGGGTGCCGCGGCGACGCCGGCCGGCACCGTCTCCGCGCTCGACGCGCAGGGCCGGGTGCTGGCGTCGGCGCCGGTGCCGGCGCTCCAGGCCCCGGACGACCTGCTGCCGAAGACGGCTGAGGTCCGCCTCGCGCTCCCCTCCGGGGTAAGGGCGGCCGCGGTCCGGGTCGACGCCGGTGTGCCGGAGGTGACCCGCCGCAACAACCAGGTGGGCCTGCCTTGAGCGCCGACGGGCCGCAGGGAGAGGGGTCGGCGACGGCCCCGACCTCCCGGCGGAGCGCGCTTCCGCGCCCTGGGATACACGGCGCTCTGACGGAGAGGACACCCATGCGCAGCGACCCCATCATGCGCAGCAACCCCATGCACAGCAACCGGCGCACCCTGTTCCGCGGCGCCGCCGCGGCGACGCTGGCTGCCCTGGCCCTGCCAGCGGCGGCCGGGGCGCAGGAGCTGCAGGACATCCCCGCCGACCCTGCGGAAGTCTTCGACCTCTGGCCCGGCCGCCCGCCCGGGGGCGAGACGGTCACGGTCGTAGAGGAGGTGGTGGAGCGCGAGAACCCCTACAGGCTGCGCGACCGCGCCGTCCGTTTCGTGACCCGTCCCACCCTGTCGGTGTTCCGGCCGGCCAAGCCCAACGGCGCCGCCGTCCTCATCGTCCCCGGCGGCGGCTACGCCCACGTGGTGGTGGACAAGGAGGGCTTCGAGACGGCGCGCTGGCTGGCGGCGCGGGGGGTGACCGTGTTCGTCCTGCTCTACCGCCTGCCGCACCACGGCTGGGCGGCCGGGCCCGACACGCCGCTGCAGGACGCCCAGCGGGCCCTGCGGCTGATCCGGGCGCGCGCCGGTTCCTACGGCCTCGACCCCGCGCGGGTGGCGGTGCAGGGCTTCTCCGCCGGCGGGCACTTGGCGGCCTCGCTCGCCACCCGCTTCGACCGCCGGGTCTACGAACCGGTGGACGAGGCGGACGCGGTTTCCGCCCGGCCCGACCTGGCGGGGCTGGTCTATCCCGTGATCTCGCTGCGCGCCGCCACCTCGCACCCGGGCTCGCGCACCAACATGCTGGGCGAGGCGCCGGCGCCGGAGCGGGAGGAGGCCTATTCGGCCGAGACCGCGGTCACCGCCGCCACGCCCCCCACCTTCATCCTGCACGCCACCGACGATACGGCGGTGCCGGTGGAGAACTCCCTGCTGATGTACGCGGCCCTGCGCAAGGCCGCCGTGCCCGTCGAGCTGCACGTCTTCGAGGAGGGCGGCCACGGCTTCGGCCTGCGCGGGATCGAGGGGAAGCCGGTGCGGGCGTGGCCGCAGCTGTTCCTGGACTGGTCGGCGAAGCGCGGCTTCCTGGGCTGAGGCCGCCGCCCACCGACACCCCCGGAAACGGGAACGCCGGCCGGAGGATGCCCCCCGGCCGGCGTTTCCTTTTTGAACGCGAGGTCCGTCAGTTCCTGGCGGCGACGTCCGAGATGTCCACCGGCGCCAGCCGGGGCGACAGCAGGTGGACGACCAGCAGGGCCAGCAGGTAGGCGGTGGCGGCCACCACGAAGATCGGGGTGTAGGTGCCGATCTCGTCCAGCACCCAGCCCGCGTACTTCGCCATGGTCATGCCGCCGATGGCGCCGATCATGCCGCCGATGCCGACGACCGAGCCCACCGCGGCGCGGGGGAACACGTCGGAGGGCAGGGTGTAGAGGTTGGCGGAGAAGCCCTGGTGCGCAGCGGTGGCGATGCCGATGATGAGGACGGCGACCCACAGCGTGTCGGCGAAGGCGGCGAAGCCCACGGGGACCGCGAACAGGGCGCAGATGAACATCGCCGTCTTGCGCGCCTTGTTGAGGCTGGCGCCGCCGCGGATCATGCGCGAGGACAGCCAGCCGCCGGCGACGCTGCCGACGTCGGACAGCAGGTAGATGATGACCAGCGGGATGCCGAAGCTCTTGAGGTCCAGCCCGTGCCGCTTGGCCAGGAAGTCCGGCAGCCAGAACAGGAACATCCACCAGATCGGGTCGATCAGGAACTTGCCCAGCGCGTAGGCCCAGGTCTCCTTCACGGTCAGCAGGCGCAGCCAGCCGATCTTCTGCTCCGGGTCGGGCGGGTCCTGCTCGATGTGCGCCAGCTCGGCCGCGCCCAGCTTCGGGTGCTCGCGCGGGCGCTTGTAGATGTAGAGCCACACCGGCAGCCAGACCAGGCTGATGAGGCCGGTGATGATGAAGGCCATCTCCCAGCCGTAGGCGATGGTGATGGCGGGCACGATCAGCGGCGTCATGATGGCGCCGATGTTGGTGCCGGCGTTGAAGATGCCGGTCGCGAAGGCGCGTTCCTGCTTCGGGAACCACTCCGCCACCGCCTTGACGCCGCAGGGGAAGCCGCCGCCCTCGCCGATGCCCAGCACCATGCGGGCGGCGATGAAGCCGGCCAGCGACCGCGCCGCGGCATGGCCCATGTGGCCGATGGTCCAGATGGTGAAGGCCAGCGCGAAGCCCCAGCGGGCGCCGATCCGGTCCACCACCCGCCCGAACAGCAGGTAGGCGATGGCGTAGCTGGCCTGGAACCAGAAGATGATGTTGGCGTAGTCGGTCTCGCTCCAGCCGAACTCCGCCGTCAGGGTCGGCTTCAGCACGCCGATCATCTGCCGGTCGACGTAGTTGAAGGCCATGGCGGCGAACAGAAGGCTGACGACCACCCAGCGGTAGCGCCCAATGCGCTCGTCCGGATTGACGTCGGCGAAGGACGGACGCGCCGCGCCGCCGGTTGCTCCCTGGTCCATTGCGGGCTGCGACATCGCTCCCGACCCTCCCTGGTACGTTCTGACGGCCCCTTGGCCGGATTACGCGACGACCATAAAGGTAACCGGTGTCATTTGCAATCGCATCTTGCTGCGGCGGGCCGGCGGGGGACGTCTCAGACGGGGTGCCGCCGCAGGCGGAGCGCCAGCGCCAGCAGGCCTATGGTAGGCAGCACCCAGAAGTCCGGCGCCTCCATGGTCCGGAGGGTGGCGCCCGACACGGCGCACCAGAGCAGCGGGACGATCCAGAGGGACCAGGGCGCCCGGGCCGCCGCCAGCAGGCCCAGCGTCGCCGCCGCGGTGGGGTCGGGGGCAAGGCCGAACGGCTCCGCCTGGGTCCAGAGGCGCCCGGACAGCGGGGCCGCCAGCGGCATCAGCAGAACTGCCGCGAGGTAGAGCGCGGTGCCGGCCCGGCCGCCGGGGGCGGGCTGCAGCCGGTCGCGGAAGAGGCCCTGCCAGGCCAGCAGCGCCGCCTGCGCCAGGAAGGCGCCGGCGAACCAGGGGGCGGCCCAGTTGACGGCGGCGTAGCGGATGCCCAGGAAGTCCACCGCCGTCCAGGCCCAGGCCGCCGCCAGCAGCGCCGCGGCGCCGCGGCCCGCCCGCCGGTGCCCGGCCAGCGCCAGGACGGCGACGGCGAGGGCGGCGGCCAGCAGCGGGACGTGCGCCGGCCACAGGGCGGCGTTCATCAGCTCGAACAGCCGGTAGTAGGTGCGGGGCGAGAAGAGCAGCAGGTCCGACAGGGAATAGCTCATCCAGGTCGGCATCGGCCCCGCCCCTCAGGCCGCGATGTCGGCCGCCATGCGGGCGCGCAGGGCGGCGTCCGGCATGGGGCCCGAGGCCGCCGCCATGTTCTCCCGCACATGGTCGACGCGGGTGGTGGCGGGGATGGCGCAGGTGACGGCCGGGTGGGAGACGATGAACTTCAGGAACGCCTGGGCCCAGCCGGTGCAGCCGATCTCCGCCGCCCAGCCGGGCAGGGGGCGGCCGGCGAACTCCTGCGTCAG
>DASPKT010000447.1:0-5582 GCA_035627915.1 Azospirillaceae bacterium | reverse complement strand
CGCCGCCACCATGGCGGAGTGGGGGACGCTGGACCTGCCGGCGCTGCTGGACCGGCTGGCGGCGCGCTGGCCGGGGAGAGTCGTACTGCTCCCGGCCTGCATGTGGCCTGGCATCCCACGTCCCTCAGGCTGAGCCTGTCGAAGCCTCATCCTGAGCGTGTCGAAGCCTCATCCTGAGCTTGTCGAAGGACGCACCACCCAACAGCCGCACCCGCCCCAACCCCCAACGGAGGCGCTCCCGTGCCCGACACCGTCCAGACCGAGACCCTGGCCCTGGCCGCCGCCGATGGCCGCACCCTGGCCGGCACGCTGTGGCTGCCCGCCGGCGGAAGCGCGCCGCGGCTGGCGGTCGCCATCGCGCCGGCGACGGCGGTGCCGCGCCGGCTCTACGACGCCTTCGCCCGCCACCTGGCCGCCCGCGGGCACGCGGTGGCGACCATCGACTACCGCGGGGTCGGCGACAGCGCGCACCGGCCGCTGACCCGCGACGCCGCCACCATGGCGGAGTGGGGGACGCTGGACCTGCCGGCGCTGCTGGACCGGCTGGCGGCGCGCTGGCCGGGGACGCCCCTCGCCCTGGTCGGGCACAGCGTCGGCGGCCAGCTGCTGGGCCTCGCCCACAATCGCGCGCTGGTCGCCGCCATGGCCGGGATCGCGGCGCAGAGCGGCTATTGGGGCAACTGGCCGGCGCCGGTGAGATACCTGCGCGCCCTGCAATGGCACCTCGTCGTGCCCGGCCTGTCGGTGCTGCTGGGACGGCTGCCCGGCTTCGCCGTGGGCGGCACGCCGCTGCCGGCGGGCGTGGCGCGGCAATGGGCGGCCTGGTGCCGGCTGCCGGGCTTCATCCGCCAGGCCGAGGGCGGGCGGCTGGCCGACGGCTTCGGCCGCTGGTCGGGCCCCATGCGGCTCTACAGCATCGGCGACGACGCCTACGCGCCGGCCCGCGCGGTGGACGCGCTGGCCGGCTTCTACACGGGCGCGCAGGTGGAGCGCCGGCACTTGTCCCTCGATGAACTGGGCGTCCGTTCCATCGGCCATTTCGGCTTCTTCTCCCGCCGCATGCCGGCCTCCGCCTGGGACGAGGTGGCGGAATGGCTGGAGGAGAAGGCGGCCGGTGCGGCGGCGCTGCGGCGGGCGGGCTGACGCGGCCTCAGTCCGCCGCCTCGCGCCGCTCCGCCGTGCCGAACAGGCGCAGCCGGGCGGCCCCGGTGAAGGCGGCGGCGGCGCAGTCCTCCACCAGCCTTCCGTCGCGCAGGCCCAGGATGCGGTCGGCGAAGCCGGTGGCGAGGTCCACCTGGTGCAGGCTGACCAGCACGGCCATGCCCCGCTCCGCCGCCAGCTCGCGCAGCAGCGCCAGCATGCCGGCCGCGGTCTCCGGGTCCAGGCTCGCCACCGGCTCGTCCGCCAGCAGCAGGCGGCAGTCCTGCACCAGGGCGCGGGCCAGCGCCACGCGCTGCTGCTGGCCGCCCGACAGCGTGTCGGCGCGGGCATAGGCGCGGTCCAGCAGCCCCACCCGGTCCAGCGCCGCCAGCGCCGCCTGCCGGTCCGCCCCGGGGAAGCGGCGCAGCAGCACCCGCCACAGCGGCACCGCCCCCAGCCGCCCCGCCAGCACGTTGTCGAGCGCCGTGTGCCGGCGCACCAGGTTGAACTGCTGGAAAACCAGCCCGATCCGCCGCCGCGCGCGGGCGAGGTCACCGCCCGCCAGTCCCGCCATCTCCTGCCCCAGGACCCGGACGGACCCGGCGTCGGGCTCCGCGAGGCGCGCGACGCAGCGGAACAGCGTGCTCTTGCCGGCACCGCTGGGGCCCAGCAGGGCCGTCACCTCGCCCGCCCGTACCTCCAGCGTCACGCCGGACAGGGCCGGGCGGCCGGCGAAGGCCTTGGACAGCCCCTCCACCCGCAGGACCGCACTCACGACAGCCTCCGGCGCAACAGCGCGCTGGCGCGGTCCACCGCGGCGACCAGGGCCAGGATGACCAGCAGGATGGCGAACACCCGGTCGAACAGCAGCAGGTCGACCGCGTTCTTCAGCTCCTGCCCGATGCCGCCTGCGCCGACCAGCCCCAGCACGGTGGAGGCGCGCAGGTTGAACTCCCACAGGTACAGCGCCGCCGAGGCCAGCCCCGGCAGCCGGTCCGGCAGCAGCACCCAGGCGGCGATGGCGGCGCGCCCGGCCCCGGTCATGGAGGCCGCGTCGGCCGGCCCCGGGTCGGCCGTCTCCAGCTGTTCCGACCAGAGCTTGGCCATGCTGCCGGCGGTGTGCAGCATGACCCCCAGCATGCCGGCGAAGGGGCCGAGGCCCACCGCCGCCACGAACAGCAGCGCGAAGACGAAGGCGTCCACCCCGCGCAGCCCGTCCAGCACCCAGCGCACCGGCTGCTGGAGCCACGGGAAGGGTGTGGCGTTGCGGGCGGCCAGCAGGGCCAGCGGTGCCGCCAGCACCCCCGCCAGGGCGGTCCCCAGCGTGGCGATGGCGGCCGTCTCCCCGGCGCGCAGCAGCAGGGTGGGGAAATCGGTGAAATCGGGCGGCCAGGCCCGCGCCGCCCAGGCGGCCAAGCGCGGCAGCCCCTCCAGCAGGCGCCGCGGGTCGGCCCCGACCAGGAACGCGCAGGCGCCCAGCACCGCCAGCGCCAGCAGCGCCGGGACCCAGCCGGCGAGCCGCTGCCGCAGCGGCCGCTCCGGTTCCCGGTAGCCGCCGCCGGCGGTGCGCAGGGGCGCGTCGCGCGCCGGGACGGTCATGGGCGTGCCGCCTTCAATGACGGAGCCCTCACGGCTTCGGCTTCAGCCGGCCGACGGCAACCCCGGCGGCCTCGATCGGCGCGTAGGCTTCGTGCCCGGCGGCGACCCAGCCGGTGTAGTGCGGCGGCATCAGGGACTTGGCCTGCTCCTCCGTGATGGATGTGGCGGCGGCGCGCAGCCGCTCCACCAGGGCGGGGTCCAGCCCCTTGCGCACCACCAGCGGATCGTTCGGCAGCGGGTCGGAGGTCCAGACCACCTTCACCTGCTCCGGCTTCAGCACCCCCTTCTCGATCATCGCCCGCATGTTGCGGTCGTAGTCGGTGGCGAGGTCGACCTGCCCGTTGGCGACCGCCGTCTGGTTGGCGGCGTGGCTGGCGCCGTCGCGGTACCTGAAGAAGGTCTTGGGATCGATGCCGCGCTGCATGAACCAGTGCGTGGGGATCAGCCAGCCCGACGTGGAGCCGACGTCGGCGAAGCTGATGCTGAGCCCCTTCGCGTCCTCCGGCCAGCGGGCCACCTGCAGGTCCGGCCGGCCGACGATGATGGCGTGGTAGGTGGGCTTGCCGTCGTACTTCACCGTGGCGATGGCCTCCGCCCCGCCCTCGTGCCGGGCCAGCACATAGCCCCAGGGCCCCATCCAGGCGACGTCCGCCTGCCCCGTCGCCAGGGCGATGGAGATGCCGGCCCAGTCGTTGGCGACCTGCAGCTCGTACTCCACGCCCAGCGCCTGGGCGAGATGGCGGAAGAAGGGCTCGTACGCCTTGCGGGTGTCGCCCTGCGTCGGCTGGAAGGGGCCGACGGCGAACCGGATCTTCTCCGCCGCGGCGGAGGGAAGCGGAAGCGCCAGCAGCGCCGCGAGGCCAAAGAGCGCGGCGCGGCGGCGGAGGCGGGGGAGACGCATGGGACCGGTACCCTTTCCTGACGTCGAGAATACGCGACTCTGTACGGGTCCCGGCGGCCCCGCGGATCACGAGCGCGTGATCCCTTCCCTTATGCCCCCGCCAAGCCCGCCCGCCAATCAGGAACCGGCCTTCCGCCTTCCCCCGGTTCGGGCTAGGGTGCCCGGCATGCAGCCGCCCCTCCTTTCCGTGCCCGACGGCGCGCCGTTCCTGGTGTTCGGCGGGCCCTACTCCAACCTCCAGGCCACCCTGGCCCTGCGGGCCGAGGCGGCCCGGCTGGGCATCCCGGCTTCCCGCGCGCTGTGCACCGGCGACGTGGTCGCCTACGGCGCCGACGCCGCCGCCACGGTGGCGGAGGTCAGGGACTGGGGCGTGCCCGTCGTCATGGGCAACTGCGAGGAGAATCTGGGCGAGGGCGCCGGCGACTGCGGCTGCGGCTTCGCGGAGGGCACCGCCTGCGACGCGCTGTCCGCCCGCTGGTACGCCCATGCCGACGCCCAGCTGGACGCCGACGCCCGCGCCTGGATGCGCGCCCTGCCCCGCCGCATCGACGTGGCGCTGGGCGGGCGGCGGCTGGCGGCGGTGCATGGCGGGGTGGGATCGATCAACCGCTTCCTGTTCGCCTCCGCGCCCGACGCCGAGCTGGCGGAGGAGCTGGAGCGGGCCGATGCCGATGGCATCCGCGTCGACGGCGTCTTGGGCGGCCATTGCGGCCTGCCCTTCACCCGGATGGTGGGGGACAGGCTCTGGCACAATGCCGGCGCCATCGGCATGCCCGCCAACGACGGCACGCCCCGCGTCTGGTACGCGCTGCTGACCGCCCTGCCCCAGGGCATCCGGGTGGAGCACCGGGCGCTGTCCTACGACTGGCGGGGCGCCCAGGCCGCCATGCGCGCCGCCCGCCTGCCCGAGGGCTACGCCCACGGGCTGGAGACCGGCCTCTGGCCCTCGCTCGATGTGCTGCCGGATGCGGAGCGCGCCGCGACGGGCGTGCCGCTGGCGCCGGCGGCACACTGGTGGCGGTGAGGAGCACGGGCCGCAGCCCATTTCCCCTCTCCCAGCTCCCGGTTCCCCTCTCCCCTTGAGGGAGAGGGAGGGACCCGCCGCCGCAAGGCGGTGGGAGGGTGAGGGGTGGGAATCGGGACGCCGGGTGCTTGGGTGCGGCTGCGAGGGGGTGCGTGCTTCTGACCGAGCTCAGCATGAGGGAGGGTGGGTGCCAGGCCCGGTGTTGGCACGGTGCAGCACAACGATCCTCAGCCTGAGCCTGTCGAAGGCCGCACAACGCCCCCGCTGCCCCCCAAGGGAGCAGCAGCAAGCCCCTCAGGCTGAGCCTGTCGAAGCCCGCACGCCGCAAACACGGCCTCACGGCCGGGACCCCTCACCCTTCCCACCGCTTCGCGGCGGGCCCCTTCCCTCTCCCTCAAGGGGAGAGGGGATATGGGGAGAGGGAGAGGGGATATGGGGAAACCGCGGCGTCTAGGCCTCTTTGCTCACCCCGCGCACACCGGTGTGGCCGGTGGTGCCGTCGGGGAGGCGGAAGAAGGCGTCCAGCCCCTCCCCGTGGGCCGCCGCCATGCCGGCCTCGCGCGACAGCGTGAGGCGCAGGCGCAGCGAGCGGCCGTCCGGGTCCTGTTCCGGCTTGTCCAGGGCCAGGCGGTTGCCCTCCCCGGTGCGGCCGTCCCGCAGCCCCTTCAGCAGCGTGTCGAGGGCGGTGAGCGTCCGGACGGCCTCGTCCCCGGCGCCGCCCTCCTTCAGCTTGGCGGCCAGCCCCTCCAGGTCCAGCGCCCCGCCCGACGGTCCCGGCGCGAAACCGCCGGCGCCACGGACGGCCACCTCCTCGACCCGGAGCGCCTCGGTCTGCACCAGCGTCTCGCTGCGCTCGATGGAGAGGTCGCCGCTGCCGAGGTCGAGGGTCAGGTCGAAGGACTGGCTGAGGGTGACGGA
>DASPKT010000446.1:0-9823 GCA_035627915.1 Azospirillaceae bacterium | reverse complement strand
GCTGGTGACGAAGACGTGCAGCGTCGGGTCGCTGTCCAGGCGGAAATGCCCGGTCAGCAGCCGCCGCACGTCGTGGATGGACAGCTGGGAGGTGTCGATCACCACGTCGGCGCAGTCGCGCAGCGGCATCAGCAGCGTGCGCTCGCGCTGGATGCCGTCCGGCACCGGCCGGTCCAGCGCCAGCGGGTGCGGGCGCCGCGTCTCGGTGTAGCGGCGCTGCAGCACCTCGTCGGAGGCCTCCATGAACAGCAGCCGCACCGCCAGTTCCGGATGGTCGCGCAGCCTGGACAGCTCGCGGACCAGCGCGTCGGCGGTGAAGTCGCGGGTCCGGCTGTCGATGCCGACGGCGAGCGGCCGGTCGTCCGCCTGGGACACCAGCGCCGTCAGCAGCGACAGGCGGAGATTGTCCACCGCCTCGTAATGCAGGTCCTCCAGCGCCTTCAGCGCGGTGGACAGCCCGGCGCCGGACATGCCGGTGACCAGCACGACCGGGCGGCGGCCCGCCGCCGGGGTCTGGACCGGATCCTGCGGCGTCATGGCTGGGTCGCCCCGTCCATCGCGGCCGGCACCGGCGGCACCCGCGCGCCCAGCGCCGCCACCGCCAGGCGCAGCTTGGCCAGTGCCGAGGCCTCGAACGGCGCCAGCGCCAGGCGCGGCACCGGCAGCCCCTCGATGGTCTCCGACCGCTGCGCCGGCAGCCGCTCCACCGCCGCGGGGGCGACCAGATCGACCACCAGCAGCAGCGGCGCCTCCTCCACCGAGGGGACCGGCAGGATGCCGACGCCGCGCACCTCCAGCAGCCCGGCCAGCGCGCGCGGCGCCCGCGCCACCAGCCGCCCGCCCTCGGCCGACAGCTCCACCTGGTCGTCGGCCACCAGCATGGCGCCGCCGTCGACCAGGCGCAGCGCCAGGTCGGACTTGCCGGCGCCGGAGGGGCCGCGCAGCAGCACCCCGGACCCGGATACGCTCACGCAGGTGGCATGGACGCGGATCATGATGGCGCGAGGGTGCGGTCCCTCGCCTCCCCTGTCAACTGCGCCCCTGCCGTGGCCCGTCCGGGGGAGGCCAGCCACGCCGCCGCCTCCGTCCACAGCGTGTCGCGGAAGCGCTCCCGGAAGAAGCCGAAGTGCCCGACCGAGCGGGCACCCAGCTCCGCCGGGGCGACGTGCCGGTGGGTCTTCTCGGTGCCGCCGTACCAGGACAGCAGCGCGTCCGCGGCCTCGCGCGGGCAGTAGAAGTCGTCGGTGAAGCTGAAGGCGTGGATGGGCCGGTCGAGTTCGCGGAAGCGCCCCGCCAAGTCCGCCCTATGCGAGAGGATATAGTCGGGATGGCGTCCCCAGCGCGCCCATTCCGCCGCCACCCCGCGCGGCAGCGGCTCGCTGCCCATGGCGAAGCCCGGCAGGTGGCCGAAGAGGGGCAGCAGCGACGGGACCCAGCCGTACCAGAAGGCGGCCAGCTTCACCCGGTTCCAGCCGCGCCAGTGCCGGGCGGCGCCGCTCTGCGAGGCGACGAGCAGCAGGGCCGAAACCTCGGCCCGGGATTCCGCCAGCGGCAGGATCTGGCCGCCGACGCTGTGCCCGACATAGAGCAGCGGCCCCCCCGCCTCGGCCTTGAGGGTCCGGATGGCCGCCTCCAGGTCCAGCACGCCCCATTCGTGCATGCGGGCCGGGTCGGCGCGCAGGTCGGGCAGGGCGGAGCCGCCGACGCCGCGGTAGTCGTAGGTGAGAACGGCATGGCCGCGCTCCGCCAGGAAGCGGGCGAACTTGGCGTAGTAGCCGCGGCGCACCGCGGTGGCAGAGCCGATCAGGACGGGGGGCTTCGTCGGCGCGTCGGGCGCGACCAGGGTCGCCGCCAGCTGCCGCCCGTCTTCCGCCCGGATGGTGACGTCGCGTTCCCGCAACCCTCTCCGCTCCCCCTGTCGTCCCCGGCCGGACCCGCCCGCCGGGGAGGGCAAGGGTTAGCAGAAAAGCCCCGGCGGCGCGAGCGCGGCAAGATCGGAGGGGGGAGGGGCCGCCTTCCGGTCCTCAGGCATTCAGGTCCTCAGGCCTTCAGGTCCAGGACCTCGCGTTCCATCTCGTCGGCGGTGCGCAGTGCCGCCAAGTTCAGCTGGTAGCCGCGCAGGGCGGACATCCGCTCCACCGTCTCCCGCAGCGGGTCCACGTCGGGGGCGGCGACCAGCCCGTCGGCGTCGGCGAAGGGGCTGTCGGGCGCGAACTCCGGCACGAAGCCGGGGCTGGAGGGGCGGAACACCGCGCGCGTGCCTTGGCCGCGCCCGTCGGGGCCGGCCAGCGCCTCCTGCCCGGGCTCCAGCGGCCGGAAGGGCTCGGGCGGCCCGCCGTCCGCACCCGCCGGGGGTGGCGGGGGTGCGGCGCCGGGGCGCGGCGGCAGGGCGCCCGCGGTGCGGGCGTTGGCCACGTTCTGGGCGCTGTTCGCCAGGCGCTGCGCCTGGGCCAGCGCGCCGGAGAGGGGGACGGAGAAGCTGTCGGCCATGGCATGTGCCTCCGCCCCCACTATCGGGCGGGCGGGGCGGGAGCGCAAGCCGGACCCTCAAGCCCCGCTGCCGCCTGCATTCTTAACCGCCAGCCTTGTCCCGGCCGGCCTTCTCCCGGATCGCGGGCTGCTCGCCCATCTCCTCGAAGCGCTCCTGCGGCGGCTTGCGCGGGTCCTCCGCCGCCTTGCCGGATTTGCGCACGATCTCCGCCTCGATGCGGCGGGCCTGTTCGGAACGCGCGGTCCTGTCCATGGGGTCCTCCCTGGGATGGTCAGGCAAGGAAAACAGCCGGCGGGGGCGGGCATCGCGGGTGCGGCGGCATGGCGCGGGCCTGTCCGGACAAGGTCACACCCGGGGTGACCGGGCGTTTACCTGTCTGCGCCAAGGTGCGGGCCCTTCCCATCCCGCAGCCATGAAACCGGACATGCACGACCTGCTCACCGTGACCTACGGGCTCGGCGGCATCATCGCCGCGCTGTTCCACGTCCCCCAGCTCCGCCGCCTCTGGTGCCGGCCGGAAAGCGTGCAGGGGATCGCCGCCGCCAGCTGGTGCGGCTGGCTCGCCATCTCCGCCAACAGCCTGGCCTATGCCGTCCTGGTGAACGGGGACCCGGCGCTGGTCTACATGACCGGGCTCGGCATGGTCTGCCAGTGCCTGATGCTGCTGTTCATGGCGCGGGCCCGCCTGCTGCTGCGCCGCGGCGGGGCGGACGGCGCCGCCACGGCCGCCGGGCTGGCCTGAGGCGATTCCGGAAGGGGAGGGGCAAGTCCCTGAACCGCTAGTCTGGACGGGGTGCAACAGTTGAAAGAACAGATACAATAGAGAGGCCCTATCCAGAGGTATTACTCAGACATCTCCGGGCCTGCAGGGGGCGATTTTAGGGACTCGTTAACCGGCGTGGCGTGAAATGGGCTCACACGGAAACGACAACCCGCTCAGACGAGCCAGCAGGAGTTAACGGAAATGGACGCCACCCTGACCCTCGCCCGCAACGTTCAGGCCGCCGCCAACCTGCACATCGACATCATCGACGAGTTCATCTCCATCGTCCGCGGCAAGATGGCCGACACGGCGGAGCCCTTCGTCCGCGACAGCCTGAACGAGTTGCTGGTGTCCCTGCGCGAGCAGCGCGACGCCCACCTGCTGATGGCCGAGCCGCTGGCCGCCTGACGGCTGCGGCGGGCGGGGGCCGGACCGCCGGCCCCGCCGCCCCCCCCGCCATCGTATGAAGTGATCGAGGAAGGCGCCCCCGCGGCGCCTTCTCCCGTTTCAGGGGGCTGCCGGGCGGCCTAGTCCGACCCTCATAAGGATAGCAATCCCATCCCCAACAGATTGGGGCATAGTAACCCGGAGCTACACATTATCTTGTTGGGATAGCTCGTTCCTGCATCCCGGCCTATGCCGCCCGCAGGCGGCGAGGCCGAGGCGGCTTAGCCCGGCCCGGCCGATATCCCGAGTCCCCGTACCGTTCCGCTAGGTTGTCCCCCACGAATTCGTGGAGGAAAAAGGATGTCGAAACGAGCGCCCTTCACTAGACGAGGACGAACATGACTACGGTGGACCTCCTGATCATCGACGGGAGCACCCTGTTCCGCCAGGGCATGAAGCAGCTCCTTCCGGCCGAGTTCAGCATCGTCGGCGAGGCGCGCGACCATGGCGAGGCCGTCACCCTGATCAACGGCGGCGTGAAGCCGCAGATCATCCTGGTGGACTGCCCCGCCGGCACCGTCAAGGAGGCCGTGGCCGCCCTGAAGGAGGCCGCGCCCGCCACCCACGTCGTGCACCTCACCGACTCCGTCGACGCCGGCCGGCTGCGCTCCGCCCTGGAGGCCGGCGCCGCCGGCTACTTGACCAAGGACCGCTCGGCCGAGGCGCTGGCCCAGGCGCTGCGCCTGGTCCTGATGGGGGAGAAGGTGTTCCCCTCCGACCTCGCCATGCTGCTCCTGCAGGGGGCGGCGGCCGGCCCGGCGCCGGGCCAGAGCCACAAGGGCCTGTCGGCGCGCGAGCACCAGATCCTGCGCTGCCTGCTGGAAGGGCAGAGCAACAAGATGATCGCGCTGAAGCTCAACATCACCGAGGCCACGGTGAAGGTCCACCTGAAGAGCCTGCTCCGGAAGATCAACGCGACCAACCGGACCCAGGCCGCCATCTGGGCCATGAACAACGGCATGTCGGCCGGCGAGATCGCCGCCGCCTGACCCGCCCGTCCCCAGCCCCCAAGGGGACGGACCGGGTCTCCCCCGCGGCGATCCGGCCGGGCAGCCCCCCGCCCGGCCGGAGCCCGCCGCGACGGTCCACACGCTTGGCACCCGCCTGTCACCCGTCCAGTACCTGCGTTCCGTTGACCCCTCCCCGCGAAGACTTGCGGCCGGCCCCATTGGGACCGGCCGCTTTTCGTTCGGGGAGGGCACCCCTCCCACAATCACCCCTTGACGCATCATATCCGATATCGGATGGTTCAGCCTCACGCAGGACCTGGAGGTATATGATGTCGTTGCGTCTCTTGCTCCGTTTCGGAGACCTGTTCAATCCCAGCCCGCCGGGCCCGGAGGAGCTGCCGGACTGGCTGCGGCGGGACATACTGGGGGATGACCGGGCGGCGGGGGTGCCGGACGCGCGGTCGGCCCAGGCCCCTGCCGGGGATCGGACCCGGTACGCCGCGGCCGGGAGCCGGGAACTGCCGGGCCCCCGCCGGCGCTTTTCGTTCCGAATGCATCCTGTCTCGGAACTATCCTATCTATGGGAGAGATTGCCGCTTGCATCTTTCCCGCGGATCGGCGATAGACCGGCCTAAGGGTCTGCTACGCCGCCTTGCCCTGGGGCGGGAGGCGCGCAGGCACGGACCTGAAACCCTGACCCCTAATTCCTGGAGAACCTTTATGAATCATACTCTTACCCCCTCTGGCGTCGGCTGTGGCGGCGTTGGCCGCTTCCGCACCGCCCACACCGCCGCCGTGATGGCCGTCGAACCGACCGTCGACCACCGGCTTCAAGAGCAGACACAACCGACCCAAGAGGGATGTCATGAGCTTCTTTCTGGCGCTGCCCGGCGGCCCCAAGATCTACATTGAACTGGCGCGCTGGGCCTCTCCCGCGGGTCGGTTCGACCTCCGACGGGAGAATGGGGAAACCCTGGTATGGCTCGGCCGTATCCACCTCATCTACACGCCGGCCCGATGGCGGCCGGTGCCCGGAGGAGTGATCGATGGAGCCAATTTCTCGACATGACGAGCTGAACCCGCTCGTCCGCGTGCTCGAGGAGTTCCGCACGCTCGATCCCGACCTGCCCATCCAGTACGCGCTGTCGTTCCTGACGATCGCGCAGAACGAGGGGATGTCGATCCGGGATCTGTCGGAACGCCTCGGCATCGCGCAATCGTCCGCTTCCCGGAACGTGGCCGCCTTGTCGAAATGGCATTCCTTCGGCAAGGCGGGCCACGACCTCATCGAGGCCGTCGAGGACCCCCGCGAACGCCGCCGCAAGATCGTCACCCTGACGCCCAAGGGACGGGCGCTGGCCGAACGGCTGGGCGACCTCCTCAATCCCGTCCAGCCGCAGCAGCGCCGCGCGCGCTCGGCCTGAACGCCCGCCGCCTCACGCCGGCGCGTAGCCGCGCAGGAACAGCCGCACTCCCGCCCGCGCCCGCTCGGCCGGCGCGTTGGCATCCTGGATGCGCCGCATCCCGAAGGCCGCCCGCATCTGGATGTGGCCGTTGATCATCCCGAAGAACTGCTCCGCCGCCAGCAGCGGGTCCGGCACCGCCAGCCGCCCGGCCGTGTCGAGCGCCGCCAGGTAGGCCGCCAGCCGGCGCAGCGCGGCGCCCGGGCCGGTGGCGTAGAACTCCTCCGCTAGGCCGGGGAACTGCGGCGAGGCGGCGACCATCACCCGGAGCATGGCGCCGTAATCCTCCAGCAGCAGCAGCTCCAGGAAGTTCTCGGCCAGCCGGGTCAGGACCGATTCCGGGTCCTCCTCCTCCGACGCGGCCACCAGCGGCGCCGTCATGCGGTCGGCGCGGGTGCGCACGATCTCCAGGAACAGCGCCTCCTTGGAGGCGAAGTGCTTGTAGATGGTCTGCTTGGAGACGCCGGCCTCCTGCGCGACCGTGTCCATCGCGGCGCCGTAGCCGTCGCGCAGGAACACGCGCTGCCCCGCCTCCAGGATGGCGGCGCGCTTCTCCGGGTCGGGCGGGCGGCCGACGCGGCGCGGCTCGGCCGCCTCATGCGGCAGGGGGGCCCGTGCGGGGCTTGCGGCGCTCAATGTCCTCCTCCGGGTCCGGGGGCGGCGCGCGGACGGCGCACCAGCGGCATGGTCAAGAGGGCGGCCACGAACAGGACGGCCAGGACCAGGAACAGGTCGGAGAAGGTCATGACCACGGCCTCGCGGCGCACCGTCTCCGACACTATACGAACCGCGGCGGCCGGCGCATCCCCGCCGAGCGCCGGCTGCAGCCCGGCGGACAGCTGCTCCAGGTGGGCGGCCATGGCGGGGCGGGTCAGGTCCACCCATTCGTTCAGGCGCTGGGTGTGCAGCGCCATCCGCTCGGTGATGACGGTGTTGATGCCGGCCAGGCCGAAAGCGCCGCCCAGGTTGCGCATCAGGTTGAACAGGCCCGATGCGTTCTTAACCTGCTCCGGCGCCAGGGTGCCCAGCGCCAGGTTGGTGATTGGGATGATGCAGAACATCAGCCCCGCCCCCCGGACGATGTTGGGCCACAGCCACTGGTCGTGGTCCCAGTCGTGCGTCACGCCCGTCACCATGATGAAGCTGGCCGCCAGCAGCGCCAGGCCGATGGAGATGACGATGCGCACGTCGATCTTGTTGGTGAGGATGCCGGCGACGGGCGAGGCCAGGAACTGGGCGAGGCCCGTGACGAACATGACCTGCCCGATCTGGAGCGAGTTCAGCTGCCGCACCTGCCCCAGGAACAGGGGCAGCACGTAGACCGAGCCGTAGAGCCCGACGCCGATGATGAAGCCGTAGAGGCATCCCATGGCGAAGTTGCGGTCCTTCAGCGAGCGCAAATCGACGATCGGCCGCTCGTAGGTCAGCGCGCGCCACAGGAACAGCAGGCCGGACAGCGCCGCGACGGCGGAGAACTGGCGGATGTGCCCGTCCTCGAACCAGTTGTTGCGGGCCCCCTCCTCGATGACGAACTCCAGGCTGCCCAGGAACACGGCCATGGCGAGCAGGCCGGGGATGTCGATGCCCTTCAGCAGCGACCAGTCCGGCCGGTCGACGTCGATCAGGCTCCACACCGCGCCGGCCACCAGCAGCCCCGGCACCACGTTGACCAGGAACAGCCAGTGCCAGGAGAAGGCCGCCGTCAGCCAGCCGCCCAGGGTCGGGCCGATGGTCGGCGCCAGCGTCGCCACCAGCCCGATGACGACCGTCACCGGCGCCCGGCGCGACGCCGGGAAGGCGGTGAAGGTGGTGGCGAAGACGGTCGGGATCATCGCGCCGCCCAGGAAGCCCTGGAGGGCGCGGTAGAAGATCAGGGTCTCGATGCTGCCGGCATAGGCGCAGGCCAGGCTCATCAGGGTGAAGCCCAGGGCCGAGGCGACGAACAGGTAGCGGGTGGAGAACAGGCGCGACAGGTACCCCGACAGCGGGATCATGACGACCTCCGCGATCAGGTAGGCGGTCTGCACCCAGACGATCTCGTCGGCGCTGGCGGAGACGCCGGCCTGGATCTCCGCGAGCGAGCTGGCGACGATCTGGATGTCCAGGATCGCCATGAACATGCCGAACACCATGGCGACGAAGCCGACCGCGGTGCGGGCGGAGACGCGCTCCGGCGGGGCGGGCGCTGCCAGGGCGGCGGTGCTCATGGCCGGTTCCTCAGCGGCTGGCGAGCTGGCTGCCGGGCGCCACCGGCAGCTCGGCGATGTCGCGCTCGCCCCCGTCGCGGGTGTCGACCGACACTACGACCGACAGGCCCGGGCGCAGCAGGCCGGCCAGCTTGCCTTCCTGCGCCACCCGGATGCGGACCGGCACGCGCTGGACGATCTTGGTGAAGTTGCCGGTGGCATTCTCCGGCGGCAGCAGGGAGAACTGGGCGCCGCTGGCGGGCGACACGCTCTCCACCCGGCCCTCGATCTCGATGTCGGGATAGGCGTCCACCGTCAGGACCGCCTTCTGCCCGACCCGCAGCCCTTGCAGCTGCGTCTCCTTGAAGTTGGCGGTGACGTAGCTCTGCGCCACCGGCACCAGCGACAGCAGCTGCGTGCCCGGCCGGACCAGCTGGCCCACCCGGGCGCCGGAATTGCCGACGACGCCGTCGATGGGCGCCCGGATGACGGTCTTGTCCAGGTCGTTCTCGGCCAGCGCCTGCATCGCCTCCGCCTCGCGGAGTGCGGCCTGCTGCTGCACCCGCTGGGTCTCCAGCACGCCGACCTGGTCGCGCTCGGCCGCCAGGGCGGCCTCCGCCCGCTTCATCGCGGCGATGGCCTTGTCGGCGTCGGCGCGGGCGGTGGCGAAGCGCTGCTGGCTGACGAAGTCGCGGCTGACCAGGGCGCCGTAGCGCTTCAGGTCGGCCTCGGCGCGGGACAGCTCGGCCCGGGCGGCGGCCACGTCGGCCTCCGCCTTGGCGATCAGCGAGCGCTCCAGCACCAGCCGGCTGTCGATGTTGGCGATGGCGGCCTTCTGCGCCTCCACCTTGGCGGCCGCCTGCTCGGCACGGGCGCGGAAGTCGCGGTCGTCGATGGTCAGCAGCACGTCGCCGGCGCGCACCCGGGCGTTGTCCGCCACGGCGACGGCGGCGACGTAGCCCTCCACCCGGGGGCTGATGACGGAGATGTCGGCCTCGACATAGGCGTTGTCCGTGCTCTCCAGGTGGCGGCCGACCGACCACCAGTGCCAGCCGCCCCAGCCGGCACCGGCCAGCAGGACGGGGATGAGCAGCAGCCCGATCTTCTTCTTCATCGCGGAGCCCCGGCGAATTATCAAACTGGACAGTCCAGTTTCTGAGGGAAGCATGATCCCGCCCCGGACCCCGGTCAACGCGATAGTGGACCGGCCAGTTTGATAACTGCCCGCAGCCGCCATGCGGGGGGAGCATGGGTGTGACGGCGGACACAGCCATGCTCCCGCGGCAGGAGAAGACTTGGCCCCGCCATGCCACGAATGGGGGTGCGCGGGGACGCCGCCATCCCTTCCGTCAGAGGTTCCAGTGACCAGCATCCTGAGACGGGCCGCCGCCGTCATCGCGGTCCTCGCCGCCGTCCAGCCGGCCCTGGCCGCTACCGCCCGCGCCCATGACGACGCCGGCTGGCCCGCCGCGCGGGAGTGCCGCACCGGTGCTGTGCTGGGCGCCTATGTCCGCGTCCCGCTT
>DASPKT010000445.1:0-5632 GCA_035627915.1 Azospirillaceae bacterium | reverse complement strand
AGTGTGCCGGGAATGATGCCGAGGAAGGTGCCCAACACGAAGGTGGACAGCCGCACCCCCAGGAAGGCCGGAACCAGGTTCACCAGCCAGAAGGGGAAGGCCGGAACGAGGCGCAGGAACAGCAGGTAGGAGAGCGCGTCCCGGCGCAACCCCTCCTCCAGCCGGGCCATCCAGGGGCCGGCCCTGGCGCGCAGCAGGTCGCCCAGGGCGGTGCGGGCGGCCAGGAACAGCAGCGTGGCACCCAGCGTCGCCCCGGCGACGGTGTAGAGCGTGCCGGCGGCGACGCCGAACAGCAGCCCGCCCGCCAGGGTCAGGAAGACCGCACCCGGCACCGACAGGGCCACGGCGGCGGCGTAGGCGAGGATGAAGGAGGCGGCGGCCGTCGCCGGGCTGCGCGCCGCGAGGTCGGCCAGCCCCTGGCGGTGCTCCGCCAGGGACGCGAGGCTGAGGTGCCGGTGCAGCCCGGTGGCGAAGACCAGCGCGATGCCGGCCGCCAGCAGGAGAAGCGGCAGAACCCGCCGCCAGGGGAAGGGGCGCGAAGCCATGATGTGTCCTTTCGGGATTTTTTAGGGCGCCCGGGGCTCAGCCCTGGAGCGCCGCCCCGCCCCGCCGCCCCGCCAGCGCCGTGCCGGCGCGCAGGAAGAAGACGAGGCCGAGGCCGAAGGCGGCGGTGAAGGCCAGCTCGATCGGGATCACCGCGGCGTGGAACCCGCCGCCGATGCCGAAGCCCTTCAGCGGCTGGGCGATGAACCAGTGGGTCTGCAGCGGCAGCAGGTAGGCGAACAGCAGCCCGCCCTTCCAGCGGCCGAGGCGGGCGCTGATCCAGGGCTCCGCCAGGGCGTAGGCGATGCCCCAGAGCCCGGCCCAGAAGGCGAGCGACAGCGTATGCGGCACGCCCAGCGGCTCGGTGGGGGTGAAGCGCCAGGGCAGCGCCGGCAGCAGCCAGGCGGCGTAGAGCACGGTCCCCAGCGCCCCCTGGAAGACCAGGTGGGACAGGAAGCCGGCGGCGAACCCGACGAGCGGGCTGTTGGATGTCGTGGACATGGAGGGTCTCTCGTGGCGGTGGGCGCGCCGCAGTGCAGAGTGCCGCGGCGCGCCTGATGGTTGAGGTGGGGGCCCGGCGGGCGGGTCCGGCAGGGCGGGGATGGAAAGCGCCGTTCCATGCCCCGGGAAGCGTCTTTTCAGCGCGGGACCGGCCGCTCCGCCAGGCGCAGCCCGGCGTGGTAGAGCAGGGCCATGCTGGCGCCGAAGGTCGCGGCGTAGGCGAACTCGACGGGCAGGGCCGCCGGGTGGAAGCCGCCGCCGACGCCGAAGCCCTTCAGCGGCAGCACGACGAACCAGTCCACCAGCAGCGCCGCCGCGCCGAACACCAGCCCGCCCGGCAGCCGGCCGGTGCGGGCGGTCAGCCGCGGCTCCAGCAGGGCGTAGGCGATGCCCCACAGCCCGTCCCAGAAGCCCAGGTTCAGCGTGTGCGGCACGCCCAGCGGCGGCACCGGCGCCAGGCTCCAGGGCAGCGACGGATTGACGCCCGCCGCGTGCAGCGCCGTGCCGAGCGCGCCCTGGAAGATCACGTGCGACAGGAAGCCGGCGGCGAAGCCGAGCGCCAGGCGGGAGGTCGCGGTCATGCGTAGCTCCCCCCCTCAGCCCTGGGCGGGCGCGAAGGTCAGCGCGATGCCGTTCATGCAGTAGCGCAGGCCGGTCGGCCGCGGCCCGTCGGAGAACACCTCGCCCAGCTGGCCGCCGCAGTTGGCGCAGAACACGTCGCCGCTGTCGCGGAAGAAGCCCTTGTGCGGCTCGGTGACGACGGCGTCGGGCAGGTGGGTCCAGAAGCTGGGCCAGCCGGTGCCGCTGGCGTACTTGGTGCGGGCGTCGAAGGCCACCTGGCCGCAGGCCGCGCAATGGTAGGTGCCGGCCCGCTCCTCCCGGTAGAGCGGGCTGGAGCCGGGCCGCTCCGACGCGCCGCGGCGCAGGACCTGGAACGCCTCGGGCGAGAGGCGCCGGCGCCACTCCTCGTCGGACAGCGACAGGGGGAAGTCCCGCCGCCCGCCGGCCGCGGGGGCGCGGCCGGCGAGCGCGAGGACGGTGCCGCCGAGAAGCCCGGCGAGCAGGGAATGCCTGGAGATCATGTGCGGTATCCCTCGGGGGTCGGGGTCAATTCGGCGTGGCCGTGGCCGGGGCCGTGGCCGGGGCCGTGGCCGGGGCCGTGGCGGGGACGGTGAAGGTCACGGTCTGGGCGGTGATGACGCGGTGCTGCGGGTCGGCCAGCTCGACCAGCACCTTGTGCTCGCCGGGCGGCAGCCCGACCAGCACCAGTGTGTTGTCGCCGCTGGCGTCAGCCCAGTGCCAGGGCAGGTCGTCCACGGTGACGTGCAGGTGCCCGATGCGCGGGGAGACGTCGGTGGCGTTCGCGCCGAACACCGGGACGATGCGGAGGTTCTCCGTCCGGTACTGGATGAAGACGGCGCCGCGGCTGGCCAGCGGCCCCGGCAGCGGCGGGTCCACGAAGAGCTTCGGGGCGGGCTCGTTCCCGATGGCGACGTAGGGGGACGGGTCGTTGCCCGCCTGGGTGGCGGCCTGGGCCGGCGCCGTGGCGGCGAGCATCGAGAGGGCGGCCATTGCGCCGAGCGTGCGGAAGGTCATGGTCATCGCGTTTCTCCTGGTCATCGCGTTTCTCCTGGGAGCGGCACCGGCGGCCGGCGCCGGGACCGTCCCGCCGCCCGCCGCCGCGCGGCGTCCCCGCTGAAGGTCGGTCGCCGCGGGGCCGGCCCCAAGCGGCGGGGCCGGAAAGCGGGTTTCCACGGCCCGGAAGGCGCTCACCCCGCCAGCCCGGCCTTCAGGCGCGGCGCGGCGAAGTCCAGGAACGCGCGCAGCCGGATCGGCAGGAGGCGGCCGGCGCGGTGCACGAGGCTGACGGGGAGCGGCTCCGGCGCGAAGTCGTCGAGGACGGTGACCAGCCTCCCGGCCGCCAGGGCCGGTGCCGCCTGGTACGACAGGACCCGGGCGAGACCGATGCCGGCGGCGGCCGCGTCGCACGCCGCCTCGACCGTGGAGACGACGAGGCGCGGGGCCACCTTCACCGAAGCGGCGGCGCCGTCCTGCCGGAAGCGCCACGCGTCCGGCGTCCGGAACCCCTCGTAGGCGATGGTGGCGTGGCCGGCGAGGTCGGCGGGCGTGGCCGGCGTCCCGTGCGCTTCCAGGTAGTCCGGGCTGGCACAGACGACGTAGCGGGCGGCGCCGACGCGCTGCGCCATCAGCCGGCTGTCCGGCAGGTGGCCGACCCGCAGCGCCAGGTCGACGTTCTCCTCCACCAGGTTCAGGATGCGGTCGCCCAGCACCAGGCGGACGTCGATCTCGGGATGGGCGCGCAGGAACTGGGCCACCACGGGCAGCAGGTGCAGCCGCCCCAGCCCCACCGGCGCCGTCACCACAAGCTCCCCCGCGGGCAGGGCGTACTCGCTGGATACGGCCCGGTCCGCCTCCGACAGCTCGGCCAGGATGGGCTTCACCGCCTCGACGTAGGACGACCCGGCCGCGGTCAGCACCAGCTTCGGCGCCGACCGGTCGAACAGCCGGGCACGGAGGTGCGACTCCAGCTCGGCGATCTTGCGGCTGGCGGTGGCCGGCGGGATGTTGAGGCGGCGCGCGGCGGCGGAGAGGCTTCCCGCCTCGGCCACGGCCAGCACGATCGACAGGGATTCGAACCGGTCCATGGGAGGGGTTCCTTCAGGCCAGGGCCGGCTGCGACGGCATCCGGGCGGGGGCCGCCATGATGCGGCGGAGCTTCTGGACGGCGCGGTTCTCCAGCTGCCGGACGCGCTCCGCGCTGACGCCGTGGCGGACGGACAGGGTGGCCAGCTTCTCCGGCACCTCCCGCAGGCGGCGCGCCGCCAGGATCTCCCGCTCCCGGGGATCGAGCGTGGCCAGCGCCGCGGTCAGCGACTGCCGGCGCCGGCGCTCCTCGTCCTCGCGCGCCAGCCGCTCGTCCGCGGGCTCGGCGTCGTCGGCCAGCGTCTCCGCCAAGCTGGGGCCGGACCCGTCGCGGCCGCCCGGGGCGTCCAGCGGCACGGCGACCAGGGAGCCGAGCGCCTCGACCTCGCGGACCTGGGACGGCGTCACCCCGAGGACGGCGGCGATGGCGGCGGCGTCGCGGTCCTGCATCGGGCTGGCGGTGACGCCTAGCGCCCGCTTGGCGCGCCCGAGGTTGAAGAAGGCCCGGCGGAGGCCCTTGGAGTTGCCGGCCTTCACCGGCGTGAGGTTCCGTCGGGCGTATTCCTGCACGGCGGCGCGGATCCACCACAGCACGTAGGAGCCGAGGCGCGTCCCCCGGTCCGGGTCGAAGTTCCTGACCCCGAGCACCAGCCCCTGGAACGCCTCCGCGACCAGGTCGGCGGAATCGAGGCCGGAGCGGGCGTAGCGGCCGGCGACCTTGACCGCCAGGCGCATGTGGCTGCGGACCAGGCGGTCCAGCGCGCGGCCGTCGCCCTGGTCGCGCCAGCGGCGGAACAGGTCGGTCTCCTCCTCCGCCTCGAGCATCGGCTCCCTGCGGGCGGCGACCATGGCGGCGCGGGTGGTCCCGTCGTGCGTGCTGGTGGACATGCTTTCCTCCATCCATTCGGTGCTGGGCCGGGTGGGCCGGATCGGCATCCCTGAAGCCCGGTTAATTACAAAGGATCATAAAAGTTATGATCCAAGTTATCTGTGCGCGGAACGGCGAGACGGCGGGGCCGGCGCCTCAGCGGCGGTTTAGGTTCCCGATCGGCTGGCGGCCTGGAGATTGTCGCGCAGGCGGGCGACGGCCTTCTGCAGCGCGCCGAACTCCTCGGGCGTCAGGCCGGAAGCCTTGACCAGCCCATCGCGGAAGCCCAGCGCCCGCTCGCGCAGGTCGCAGCCCGCGTCGGTCAGGCGTACGCGGACGCTGCGCTCGTCCTCGGGGTCGCGGGTGCGGGTCACGTAGCCCATCGCCTCCAGGCGCTGCAGCATCGGGGTGAGCGTGCTGGGCTCCAGGAACAGCTTCTCGGCGAGGCCCTTGATGGTCTGGTCGTCCTGCTCCCACAGCGCCACGATGGCGATGTACTGGGGGTAGGTGACGCCCAGCTGCTCCAGCACGGGGCGGTACACCCGCGAGTAGGCCAGGTTGGCGGAGTAGATCGAGAAGCACATGAAGTCGCCGAGCGGGGCGACTCCGGTCCTCCTGGTCCTGCTGGGGCTCATGGTTCGGCCTTCCTGGTAGCGGGCGGCGCATCCGTTTCGGCGGACGCGGCTGGTTGATGGATTTACATTGGACCATAATTATTCGTTTGCCAAGCGTAATCGCAGTCCGGCATCCGGTCGTCCTCTTCACGTCCCCGCGACCGCTCCGGCTGCGCTGACTCCGCCGCCCCGTTCCGGCGGCCTCTTTCCACCAGGCGGAACGATGCTTTCCGGAACCGGCGGGTAAGGGCGCGGCGGCGGACGCCTACCTACCCCGGGCGCCCGGCACGCCGGGCCCACATGATCCCGGGTGCCCGGCATGCCGGGCCCACTTGATAAGGATTCCCTCCATGTCCTCCCCATCGACGCGCCTTCTCCTCGGCTTCGCCGCCGGGTTCCTCTCGCACGTGATCTTCCAGGGCGCGTTCGGCGCCCTGCTCTA
>DASPKT010000444.1:0-4726 GCA_035627915.1 Azospirillaceae bacterium | reverse complement strand
ACCTGCGGCATGATGTTCTCGCGCCACTTGCGGCCGTTGAAGATGCCGTAGTGGCCGACGCCCTTCTGCAGCAGGTTGACCTTCTTGTCCGCGGGCAGGCCGGAGCAGAGCCGGTGCGCGGCGATGGTCTGGCCGGGGGCGGAGATGTCGTCCAGCTCGCCCTCGACCGTCATCAGGGCGGTCTTCCCGATGGCAGAGCAGTCCACCTTCAGCTCCCGCCAGGTCATCGTGCCCTTGGGCAGCTTGTGCTCCTGGAACACGGTGTTGACGGTCTGCAGGTAGAACTCCGCCGGCAGGTCCATGACCGAGAGGTACTCGTCATAGAAGCGGCGGTGCGACTCGGCACTCTCGCCGTCGCCGCGGACCAGGTGGTTGAAGAGGTTCACGTGCGCGTCGATGTGCCGGTCCAGGTTCATCGACATGAAGCCGGTGAGCTGGATGAAGCCCGGGTACACCTGCCGCAGGCCGCCCGGATAGTAGGGCGGGACGGCGGTGACGACGTGCCGCTCGAACCACTCGATGTCGCGCGTGGCGGCCAGCTGGGTGACCTGGGTCGGCGCCGCGGTGGTGTCGATCGGGCCGCCCATCAGGGTCATGGAGCGCGGCTGGTCCGGGTCGTCCATCTGCGCCATCAGGGCGACGGCGGCCAGGACGGGCACCGCCGGCTGGCAGACCGCCATGATGTGCGTGTCGGGCCCGAGGAAGTGCAGGAAGTCGATGATGTAGGCGATGTAGTCGTCCAGGTCGAAGCGGCCGCGCGCCAGCGGCACCATCTTCGCGTCCTGCCAGTCGGTGATGTAGACGTCGTGGTTGGGCAGCAGCGCCTCCACCGTGCCGCGCAGCAGCGTGGCGTAGTGGCCGGACAGCGGCGCCACCAGCAGCACGCGCGGGTCGGCGTGCGGGGTGTCGCGCTCGAAGTGGAGGAGCTGGCCGAAGGGCTTGCGCAGGGCCACCTTCTCGTGGACCGCCACCTCGCGGCCGTTGATGACCGTCTTCGGCAGCCCGAACTCCGGCTTGCCCCAGCGCCGCGTCGTCCGCTCGATGAGCTCGGCCCCGGCGGCCACGGCGCGGCCCACCTTCGTGTAGGAGGCGGGGATGAAGGGGTTCTGGAACGTCGCCTGCGTCGCCTCGGCGAAGAGGCGGAGCGGGGTCAGCGCGGCATGCTGCAGGTCATAGAGCTGGTAGAGCACGATGTTCCTCTGGCGAAGGTCCCGGCTTTCCGCTAGGCGGCAGCCCGTCACCGGATCGATGCTGCACTGCCATGGAGAACTCTTCGCTCAAGGCTCGTGTTCCGAAGCGGATGGTCCTAGGCGGAAGGCCGGGTGCCGTGTATGTCCAACCCCATTCGGGGTAAGACGATGGTAGGCACCGGTAACGGCGTTGCAACATCAATCTTGCTGCTGGCGCGAAAATGGGCCGTTGACAGGTCAATATTGAAACAATCTGACCTTGTTCAAGGCAGAGTCCGACCCGCGGCACCCCCGTTCCGGGGTACCGCGGGCCTGACCGGGCCAGTCCGCCAGGGGAGCGCCCCGCCTCAGGGCGCCGTCGCCTGGGGAATCTCGTGGACCTCGACCGGGTGGGCGGAGTGCCGCGCCAGGATCTCCCGCGCCAGCGTCTCGCGCGTGCCGTCGCGCAGGTTCACCCACAGGAGGATGCCGCCCTTCTCCAGGTGCGCCTGCAGCATGTTCTCGCGCTGCTGGCCCAGCCAGCGGGCGAGCAGGCCGCCAACGGCGCCGCCGCCGCCGCCCGCCGCCACCGCCGCCGCGGCCGCGGCCAGCGCGGTGCCGCCGCTCGCCACCACGGCACCGGTGGCGAGGATGGCGCCGACATAGGCCGGGATGCCGATGGCGGCACCCTGGGCGTCGCCCAGATCCTCCGGCGAGACCACGTTGGTGCGCGGCACGCTCGGGTCGGCCTTGGCGTCGGCGATGTCGCGGTGGGTGCCGCCCAGCCGGTCGCGCACCGTGTCGTCGTTGGCCATCAGGCTCAGCTCGTGCGGGGCGAAGCCGGCCATGGCGAGGTCGTCGATGGCCGCCTGCATGGACTCCGCGCTGTCGAACACGCCGACCGCCTCGCGCACCATGCCGGCCGTCCCGGCGACCGCCGCCTGGGAGGAGGTGTAGGCGCCCGGGGCCGCGTGCTGGGGCGCCGCGTGCTCCGGCGCCGTGCCGGTGTCGGGCACCAGGGTCCCGCCGGGCCCGCTCTTGTAGGTGCCGCCGACCACGCCGTCCCGGGGCTGCATGCCGTGGGGCTTCTCCGCCATCTCTCCGCTCCGTCGTTCCGTCCGTCTGCCGGGGGTAACGCCGGAGGCTGGGCCAAAGTTGCGGCAAGGGCCCGCATCCCGGCCTTTGCGCTGGACCGCGGGACGTGGCATCCATAGATAGGAGCCATACATCTTGGGCCGGCTCGCCGGCGGCCCGACAAATCCTAGCACAAAGCCCCATGCCCGCCGCGATGCCCGCCGCCAGCCCAGACGTCAGGCCCCCGCCCCTGGCCCTCGACATCCTGAAGAACGTCTTCGGCTACCCGGCCTTCCGCGGCCAGCAGCAGGAGATCGTCGACCATGTCGTGCGCGGCGGCGACGCGCTAGTGCTGATGCCGACCGGCGGCGGCAAGTCGCTGTGCTACCAGATCCCGGCCCTGGCCCGCCCGGGCGTCGCCATCGTGGTGTCGCCGCTGATCGCCCTGATGCGCGACCAGGTGGACGCGCTGCGCCAGCTGGGGGTGAAGGCCGCCTACCTGAACTCCACGCTCGACTGGCGGGAGGCGGCGGAGGTGGAGCGCGCGGCCGAGCGGGGCGAGCTGGACCTGCTGTACGTGGCGCCGGAGCGGCTGGTGACGCCCCGCTTCCTGGAGCTGCTGGACCGCTCCCGCCTGGCCCTCATCGCCATCGACGAGGCGCACTGCGTCAGCCAGTGGGGCCACGACTTCCGGCCGGAGTACCTGCAGCTCTCCATCCTGCACGAGCGCTTCCCCCAGGTGCCGCGCATCGCGCTGACCGCCACCGCGGACGCCCAGACCCGGGCCGACATCGCCAACCGGCTGGCGCTCACCGAGGCGCGGCAGTTCGTCGCCAGCTTCGACCGCCCCAACATCACCTACCGGGTGGTGCCCAAGGACAACGAGCGGCGCCAGCTGCTGGACTTCATCCGCCGCCACCATCCCGAGGACGCCGGCATCGTCTACTGCATGTCGCGCGGCAAGGTGGAGGACGTGGCGAACTGGCTGGCGGAGCAGGGGCTGGACGCCCTGCCCTACCATGCCGGGCTGGAGCTGTCGGTCCGCCAGGGCAACCAGGACCGCTTCATCAAGGGCGAGGGCGTGGTGATGGTGGCGACCATCGCCTTCGGCATGGGCATCGACAAGCCCAACGTCCGCTTCGTGGCGCACCTGGACGCGCCGCGCTCGCTGGAGGCCTACTACCAGGAGACGGGGCGCGCCGGGCGCGACGGGCTGCCGGCCGACGCCATCCTGTTCTACGGCATGGCCGACGTGGTGCAGCTGCGCCAGATGATGGAGGGCTCCGACGGCTCCGCCCAGTTCAAGCGGACCGAGCGGCAGAAGCTGGACGCGCTGCTGGGCTTCTGCGAGAGCGCGCGCTGCCGCCGCCAGGTGCTGCTGACCTATTTCGGGGAGGACGGCCACGGCCCCTGCGGCAACTGCGACACCTGCTTCACCCCGGCGGAGACCTGGGACGGCACGGTGGCGGCGCAGAAGGCGCTGTCGGCGGTCTACCGCACCGGCCAGCGCTTCGGCGTCGGGCACCTGGTCGACGTGCTGCGCGGGGCGGCGACGGAGAAGGTGGTCCGCTTCGGCCACGACAAGATCAAGACCTTCGGCGTCGGCCAGGACATCCCCAAGGGGGAGTGGCAGACGATCTTCCGCCAGCTGGTCGCCTTCGGCTACCTGACCGCCGACCCGGAGGGGCACGGCGGGCTGGTGCTGACGGAGGCGGCGCAGGCGGTGCTGAAGGGGCAGGAGACGCTGCGCCTGCGCAAGGACCCCAGCGCCGACCAGCGCCGCGCGTCGCGCGGGCGCTCCGGCAGCCGCGGGGAGGCGCCGGCCCTGCCTCCGGCCGACGACGCGCTCTGGCACGCGCTGAAGGCGGTGCGGCTGGAGCTGGCCCGCGCCCAGGGCGTGCCGCCCTACGTCATCTTCCACGACGCCACGCTGATGGAGATGGTGCGGGCGCGCCCGCGCGACCTCACCGGCCTGGGCCTGCTGCCCGGCGTCGGCGGCCGCAAGCTGGAGCGCTACGGCGCCACCTTCCTGGCCGCCATCCGCGAGCATTCCTGAGGCATTCCGCGCCCTCCGCCCGGCGCGGGGGAGGGGCCCGAATTTGTCCCAGGAGATGGGTTGCCAAGCCGGACCGGCTCTGCTATCAACCCGCCCGGCGCCCCGATAGCTCAGCGGTAGAGCAACCGCTTCGTAAGCGGTAGGCCGTTGGTTCAAATCCGACTCGGGGCACCATTTCCTTCCGCGCGTTTGCTGGATGAGTCTAGGTGGATTGCGGACTCCCAGCAAGCGGCAGTAAGCACCCAGCAAGCACGACATCACGAACCGGCCTCACAGCTCCACCTCGGGGGAACCCGCAGGGGACTGTATTAGTAATACCCCCCACCCCCCTTCTCCTATCCCCCCCCCGGCCTGGGCCTCCCCCCTCCCATGGGATAGATATACATGTTGTTCACGTAATTTAATGCCTGCAGGGTTGTCCATTGTT
>DASPKT010000443.1:0-15794 GCA_035627915.1 Azospirillaceae bacterium | reverse complement strand
GCGCTGGCCGACCCGCTGGTCCCCTACCGGCTGATCGCGCCGGAGGACCGGCCGCGGCTGGCGCAGGCGGAGGAGACGGCGATCCGGACGCTGGGCACCTTCGACGTGGAGGTGGCGTTCCGCCGCGCCGACACGGGCGAGCGGCGCTGGTGCCGCATCATCTCCGCCCCCCGGCCGCAGCCCGACGGGACGCTGCTGTGGGACGGGCTGCAGCTGGACGTCACGGCCCAGAAGCTGAACGAGGAGGCGCTGCGCGAGGGGGAGCGGCAGCTGCGCCTGCTGGCGGACGCGCTGCCCCTGCTGGTGGCCTATATCGGCCCCGACCTGCGCTACCGCGTCGCCAACCGCGCCTACCGGGAGTGGCTGGGGCTGGAGCCGGAGCAGGTGGTCGGCCGCACCGTGCCCGAGGTGGTGGGCGAGGAGATCTACGGCCTGCTGAAGGACCGCATCGCGGCCGCCCTGGCCGGCCGGCCCTGCGCGTTCGAATCCTGGCTGGTCTATCCGGGCGGCCGCCGGCACGTCCACATCGACTACATCCCCCATGTGGGCCAGGGCGGGCAGGTCGAGGGCTTCTTCGTCGCCGTGGCCGACCACACGGACCGGCGCCTCGCCGAGGAGCGCCAGCGCCTCCTGATGCGCGAGGTGGACCACCGGGCGAAGAACGCGCTGGCGGTGGTGCAGGCGCTGGTCCGGCTGACCACGGCCGACACCATGTCCAGCTTCGTCGCCGCGGTGGAGGGACGGGTCGCGGCGCTGGCGCGCGCGCACGCGCTCCTGGCCAACAACCAGTGGAGCGGGGCGGAGCTCGCCGACATCGTGCGCGACGAGCTGGAGCCCTATGCCGGGACCGGCCGCATCGGGATCGACGGCCCCCCGGTCACCGTGGCCGCGGACTCGGTCCAGGCGCTGGGCATGATCCTGCACGAGCTGGCGGTGAACGCCGCCAAGCACGGGGCCCTGTCGCTGCCGGGCGGCCGGGTGGCCGTGTCTTGGCAGCGGAGCGGCGACGGGACGCTGGAGATCGTCTGGCGGGAACGCGGCGGCCCGCCCCTGGCCGGCCGGCCCGAACGGCGCGGCTTCGGCTCCGAGCTGATCGCCGAGACGGCCCTGGTCCAGCTGGGCGGCGAGGCCGCCTTCCACTGGGAGCCGGAGGGCCTGTGCTGCCGGCTTTCGGTGGCGCCGGAGACGGTGGCGGGCGCCGACGGCTGAAGCGCCGCCCCCTATTTCTGCGCCAGCAGCCGCGTGTCCCCGGTCTCGCGCCGCAGCTCGAAGATGCGCTCGTAGATGGCCTTGCGCATGCGGTTCACCGCGCCCAGCGGCTTGTGCTCGGCCAGGGCGTGCCAGGGCGAGTAGGACAGCGCCTCGCAGGCGGCGTTCTTCTCCGGCGTGTCGAACTGCTGCTGCGGGATGTCGATGGTCGCCACCTCGTGGAAGGGGGCCTCCGCCTCCATCCACTCGTAGCGGGGGTCCTCTACGCTCATCGCGTCGGAGGTGCGCGGCTGAACCATCAGCTTCATGCAGGCGCTGCCCCGGGAGAGCTGGTCCTGCATCGCCTGGCGCAGGTAGTTGGGATTGTCGGTCTTGGGGATCACGACGGGCTTCGGCTCGCACGCCATGGCGGAGTACTTCACCGCCTGCGCCGCCGCGCCGGTGCCCAGCTGGTAGGGCACCATGGACCAGTAGCGGGTGTTCAGCGGGTTGTCGATCAGCGAGCTGGTGGCGCCGACGGCGTTCATCGTGCCCTTGATGCCGATGGAGATCGGCACCAGGACCGGCGCCAGCCACTGGGTCAGCTTGTTCGGGCTGTCGGTGAAGCCGACCAGCTTCCGGTAGTCGTCGGCCTTGCCGACCAGGAAGGTCGGGAAGTTGATCATGATGAAGTCCTGCGACGGCTCCGCCCCGGGCGCCACCGTCAGCGGCGCCCCCGGGATGCCGTGCACCTTCACCGCCATGCCGCGCCCGTCCTTCTTGTAGTCGGGCCGGTTCGGGTCCTCGTTGGAGTTGGAGTAGCGGATGGTCGCCCGGTAGCTGCCGGGCGCCGCGAACAGCCCGTGGCGCAGCGCGTCGGGCACGTCGCCGCGCACGGTCAGCGTGGCCTCCACGCAGCCGTGGGGCTTGGGATGCGCGTCGCGGCGCACCGGCTGGTCGACGTAGAGCCGCAGCAGGTGCGCATGGATGATGGCGGCGATCCGGGCGGCGGCGTCGATCTCCCCCGGGTCCAGCGCCTCGCCGGGCCCGTCCGCCTTGGGATAGGCCTCGGGCGCGATCGGCTTGTAGTAGGGGTCGCCGGTCTCCGCGCAGCCGGCCAGCAGGGCGGCCGCGGCCGCCGACAACGCAATCGCCCGGACGAACCGGCCCCGCGCCTTGATCCCCATCCCCCGCCCCTGCCAAATGGTGGTACCCAGTTCGAAGGAGCGTCGCACGCGCCTGTCCCTCGCGCAACAGGCGATGTTCGATCCAGTTGAGTCCGTATTGCTCCCGCAACCGGGACCGAAGCTCATGCCGGGTGTTCCGGTTCGAGAGGGCGCGCTTCCCTTCAGCCGCGGCGGAGATTAATCTTATCGCAGAAGAATGTTTAATCATCTTGGAGTCCTTTGGAATTGTTGGGAAATCCGGCATCGCGCGGGGCCCTGGCCGAGCTGTTGATGGCCGAGCGGACGCTGGGACGGCTGGCGGCGGGGCTCGAGTCGTGGCCGCGGGAGCGGCATGCCGCCGACCTGGCGCGGCGGGAGGCGCTGGCCTCCGTCCGGCTCGACGGCCAGGCGCTGTCCTGGGACGACCTGGTGCTGGGCCGCCTCGACCCCGCCTTCGTGAAGCCGGCCGCGCGCGCCGGCGTGCTGGACGGGCTCGACCTCGCCGACGCGCTGGGGGCTGCGGCCGGCAACGCCTGGCCGGCCAGGGGGGCGGGTGCGGGAACGGGCGGCCCCGCCCTGCCCGCCGCCGGCGCCAAGGCCCTGTCCGCCGCCCGCGCGGCGGTCGCCGAGCTGGAGGCGTGGCTGGAGGCGCCGGAGGGTGCCGGCGGCGGGGCGGAGGCGGGCGACGCCCCCGCCCCCGCCGCGTCCGGCCGCGCCGCGCCGGCGCCGCTGTCGTCGGCTTGGTTCGCGGCGCTGTGGGACGCGCTGGCGGCACGCGGCGCCGCGGCCCGGCCGGGCGCCTTCGTGCCGATGGCGGAGACGGTGGAGGACGCGCTGCGCGAACCGGGCCTGCTGGGGGCGGTGGAGGCGCTGCGCCGGCTGCACGACCCGACGCTGCTGCCGGCCCCGGTGCTGGGCGGCGTGGCGGACGAGGACAGCTCCAGCCTCGCCATCCGCCGCCACATCGCCGAGACCGGCACCGCGGCGCTGGCCGGCCGCTTCGCCCGCACGGCCGCCCCCTTCCTGGTGGCGCGCGCCTGCGGCCTGCCGCCGGCCCCCCTCGCCCTGTCGCCGGCGCTCGACCGGGACGCCCGCGCCTACCGCCGCATGGTGGAGGAGGAGCCGGGGCCCTGGGCGCGCTGGGCGGTACGGCTGGTGACCGACGCGGCGGCGGCGGAGATGGAGCGCGCCCGCACCCTCGACCGCCTCGCCGCCTCCTGGGCGGAACGGCTGGGACAGCGCCGGCGGGGCAGCCACCTGCCGCAGCTGCTGGACCTGCTGGCGCTGGAGCCGGCGGTGACGGTGCGCCATGTGCAGCGCCGCCTGTCGCTCAGCTTCGTCGGCGCCGACAAGCTGGTGGTGGAGCTGGTGGACCGCCGCATCCTGCGGGAAGGCGGCCGCCACAACGGCGTGCGCGTCTTCATCGCGGCGGACCTGGCATGAGGGCCCGGGGCGCGCCCTGGCCTGCCGGCATGGTGGCATGGTGCGACGCTGGCGCCGGCGTTCCCCTGACGGGGGTCCCCGGCCGCGCGCAACGGTGCCCCTTTTGTCTCCGCCCTCCCCTATCCGGACCCGGAACCGCGGCGGGCGCCCGGCGTTCCGCTGCCACCAGCCCCCTCCCCCGAGGGCCAGCCTGAGGAAGCCGCCCATGTCAGATGCCGTCGAGACCGTCCTGGAGCCCGCCGCCGCCGGGGCCGCGCCCGCGCCCGCCATCCTGCCCGTCCTGCTGTCGGGCGGCGCCGGCTCGCGCCTGTGGCCGCTGTCGCGCGAGAAGCAGCCCAAGCAGCTGCTGGCGCTCTGCGGCGAGCGCACGATGATCCAGGATACGGCGCTGCGCGTGCTGGACCCCGCCCGCTTCGGCCGGCCGCTGGTGATCTGCAACGCCGACCACCGCGCCGCCATCGAGGCGCAGCTGGCGGAGGCCGGCATCGCCCCCTCCCGCATCGCGCTGGAGCCGATGGGCCGCAACACCGCGCCGGCGGTGGCGGCGGCGGCGCTGCTGGCGATGGAGGCGGGCGGCGACCCGCTGCTGCTGGTGCTGCCGGCCGACCATTACATCCGCGACGCCGAGGCCTTCCTGGCGGCGGTGGAGACGGCGGAGCGGGCGGCCCGGTCGGGCGCGCTGGTGACCTTCGGCATCACGCCCGACAGCCCGGAGACGGGCTACGGCTACATCCGCCGGGGCGAGGCGCTGGGCGGCGTGCCCGGCGCCTTCCGGGTGGCGGCCTTCGCGGAGAAGCCGGACCGCGCCCGCGCCGAGGCGTTCCTGGCGTCCGGCGAGTATGCCTGGAACAGCGGCATGTTCCTGTTCCCGGCGGGCCTGCTGGTGGCGGAGCTGGAGCGGCACGCGCCCGACGTGCTGGCCGCCGCGCGCGAGGCGGTGGCGAAGGGCCGGGCCGACGGGGCGGTGCTGGCGCTCGACGCCGGGGCCTTCGCCCGGGCCCCCAACATCTCCGTGGACTATGCGGTGATGGAGCGGACCGACCGCGCCGCCGTGGTCCCGGCCGAGATGGGCTGGACCGACGTCGGCGCCTGGTCCGCCCTGTGGGACATCGCGGACAAGGACGCCGGCGGCAACGCCGCGCTGGGCGACGTGATGCTGCATGACAGCCGCGGCAACTTGGTGCGCAGCGAGGGGCGCCTGACCGCGCTGGTCGGCGTCGACGACCTCGTGGTGGTGGTGACCCCCGACGCCGTGCTGGTCGCCCGCAAGGACCGCGCCCAGGACGTCAAGGAGATCGTCACCCGCCTGAAGCGCGAGGGCCGCACCGAGGCGACGGACAACGCCGGGGGCTGAACGGGTTCGTTACGTAACAAGGCGGGGCCCTGCCGGCCGGCCTCCGCAGGGCCGGCCGGGGGTGCGGCTGGGAGGGGATGCGGGCTTCGACAGGCTCAGCCTGAGGAAGGGTGGGTGCCAGGCCCGGTGTTCACTGCCTGGCAGTCATCGGGAGCAGCAATACATCCCTCAGCCTGAGCCTGTCGAAGGCCGCACACCGGCCCCGCTGCCCTCTCTCTGGAGCAGCTAGACGATCCTCAGCCTGAGCCTGTCGAAGGCCGCACCCCAGGGACGCTGCTACCCCCCGGTCATCGTTACGTAACGAACTCGCGGCAGACGCCACGGTGGGTAGGCCGCATGGAGCGCAAGCGCAATGCGACGCCCGCGGCCGACACGTCTCATCGCGCCTACGGCTCCATGCGACCTGCGGATGCTGTCGAAGGCAGCGCACCGCACACGCTACCGGCCGCCCCGGCCTTCGTTACGTAACAACCCCGCCTCAGGCGCCGCACCGTTTGCCCGGCGGCGGCTTGGCTCCGGGCAGGGCGGGGCCGCGCATCCGGTAGGCCAGTGCCTCCAGCACCTGGGCGTTGGTGGAGGCGGACAGGGTGGCCTCGTGCGCGCCGGTGCGCTCGTAGCGGCCCTCGAACCAGCCGCGGCCCTGGTCGTGCAGCGGTTCCACCGCCGCCCGCACCGGCTCCATCCGGTCGGGAAACAGGGCCCACAGGCCGAAGGCGGCGCGGGTGGACACCAGCGCCAGGTTGGGCTGCGGCGTGCCGTCGGGCTCGCGCACGGCCCAGGGCTCGCCGCCCGCCGCAACGGTGCCGAAGACGAAGTAGGGGGCGGAGCCCCGCAGGAACTCCGTGCGCGCGGTCGTGGTGCCCGCGCGGGTGCGGCGCAGCTGCGCCTCGGCCAGCGCCGCCGCCTCTTCCGCGGCACCCGGCCAGGCGACGCCGAAGCCGACCTCCATCCCGGCCAGGAGGGCAGGACCGCTCAGCAGCGGCACGCCGTCGCCGGCAGGCAGGGGCAATGCCACGCCCTCGACCTCCGCGGTGCCGGACGGCGCCTGAGCGGCCAGCTCGATCCCCCAGAGCCGGTAGCCGATGGCGGCGTAGCGCCCGTAGCCGCGCGACGCCTCGGGATAGCGCGACGGCGTGGCGCCGCCGGGCCCGGCCCCCATCAGGCCGCCGTCCGGGCCCACCGCCTCGCACAGCGCCAGTCGCGACACGGCGCGGCCGGCATACTCGGCATAGGCCGGGTGGCGCTCCGCCAGGATGCGCAGCCAGACCAGCAGCCGGCCGGTGTCCACCGCCGACCAGCCGGCATGGCCGGGCTGCCCGTCGCGGGTCATGCGGCCGTCGCGCGCGTCGTAGGTCTTGTTGGGCAGCCGGCCGAAGGACAGGTCCATGCCGGCGAGGAAGCCCAGCAGCGGGCTGACCCGCCGGTCGAACTCCGGTGCGTCGATCAGCCCGATGTCGCGGGCGGAGACCAGGGCGGCCAGCATGTCGCCCAGCTCCCACATGGTGCTGGAGGGATAGCCCGCGACCGAGTTGGCGAGGCCCGGCCCCCGGTCCAGCGCCTGGTTGGCGCGGAAATACGCCCAGGCGGCCTCCGCCCATTGCCGCTCCGCCTCCGTCAGCGGGCGTGGGGCGGGCGGGGCGGCGGCGGCCGCTCGCTCCTCGTCCCCGGTGACGGCGCGCACCACGACGCCGCAGCCGGGGAGCGCGACCAGCAGGGCCGCACCCAGCAGCAGGCAGGCGGCGAGGCGCCGGGACGGGGGGCAGCGGGAGGAACGGGGGCTCACCAGCTGTGCGTCCATGAGATCGTGAACTCCCCGTCGATGAAGCGGCCCTGGCTGCGCCCGCGGTCGCGCCAGGGCAGGCGGTTGCCGGAATAGTTGGCGTACTGGATGGTCAGGTTGCCCGGCCAGCCGCCGCTGTAGCCGAAACCGTAGGTGAAGTCGGGGTCCCAGGGCTGCTGGTCGCCGCCGTCGGGATAGGCGAAGGCCTCCCCCGTCAGATACCAGCCGCCATGGACCGGCGCCCGGCAGTTCAGCGAGACCGACTGCTTCCAGCCGCGGTCGCTGCCCCGGTCCAGGTCGTAGTAGCGCGGCGTGACGTTGAGGCGCGCGCCGCAGTCGATGCGCTGCTCCCGGTCGATCAGGAAGGGATCGGCGACGGCGCGGGGCAGGGGGAACTTCCAGCCGAGCGACCAGGTGCCGCTGTTGAAGCGCGTTACCACCTCGTCCTCGTCCCCGTCGGGGTCGAAGCGGTTTCCGCCGTAGTTGAAATAGACCAGGCTGAGGGTGAAGGGCCTGGGGTCGTCATAGCCGAAGCCGTAGGAGAAGTCGGGGTTCCACGGTGCCTGCCGGTCCTCCTCCAGGTAGGCGTAGGCGGTCGCCTGGACGAACCAGTGGCCTAGCGGCACGTAGCGCAGCAGGGCCTGCAGCGTCGGGCTGCCGGTGGCGGCCGCGCCGCCAGCGCCCGTGGCGCCCTGCGGCCCCTCCTCCCGGTCGCGCGACAGCGGCATGGAGAAGGCGGCGCCCAGCGACAGCCCGTCCAGCGCGTTGCGCCATTCCGACGGGCTGCGCTTCACATAGAGGTCCTCCACCGGCAGCGCGAAGGAGGAGGCGAGGCCGGCGCGCAGATCGTCGGCCCGCCAGTCCCGCGGGTCGCCCGCCGGTGCCGGCTGCGCGCACGCGCCGGCGGCGGAGAGCGCCGCGGCCGCCGCGGCGAGGAAGGCGGTTGCGGGAGCGATGCCCATCGGGGTCCCGGGAGGTTGCAAGCACAGGAAGGAGACTATGGCGGCGGCGTTACTGGAAATCCAGGCACGGCGACTACGCCTCAGGCAATAGGCCGGCATAATCTTAAGTTAAGCTTATCAATCGCTAATGCACGCGGACGGTTTCCAACGGTTTATAGCGGCGATAAGGTCGCAGCGGCAGGATCGTCCGCGGGCGGGCGGCGGGGCAGGGGAGGCTCATGGGTTTCTACTTCGACCGGTTCGAGCACCGGCAGCCGCCGGAGCCCGTCCCCCATTCCCCGTGGCGGGAGCTGTTGTGGCAGTTCCTGGCGGTGATGAACCTCTGCTTCGGCACCTGGTACATCCACTGGCGCTGGACGGAATCCCTCAACCCCGACGCGCTGTGGTTCGCGGTGCCGCTGGCGCTGGCGGAGACCTGCGCCTTCCTGGGCCTCGCCATCTTCACCTTCAACCTGTGGAAGACCAAGGACCCGCCCATCCTGCCGCCGCCGGCGCGCATCGCGGAATGCACGGATGACCCCGACCCGCCGGACCGGCCGGTATCGGTGGACGTCTTCTTCGCGACCTACAGCGAGGACCCGGAGCTGGTGCGCCTCGGCCTGCGCGAGGCGAAGGCGATGCGCTACCCGCACCCCATCGACCTGCGCGTCCATGTGCTGGACGACGGCAAGCGCGAGGATATGCGCCGCGTGGCCGAGGAGGAGGGGGTCGGATATCTCACCCGCACCACCAACATCGGCTTCAAGGCGGGCAACCTGCGCAACGCCATGGAGCAGACGGGCGGCGACTTCATCGTCATCTGCGACGCCGACACGCGGCCCTTCCCGACGCTGCTGGAGCGGACGCTGGGCTATTTCCGCGACCCCGACGTGGCCTGGGTGCAGACGCCGCACTGGTTCTTCGACGTGCCGGAGGGACGGCGCCTGCCCGACGCCTGGGGCCGCCGCCTGGGGGTGCTGGGCCGCTGGGCGGGCCGGGCGGTGGAGGCGGTGGCGGGGCCGATCCATGTCGGCGCCGACCCCTTCGTCAATGACGGCCGCATGTTCTTCGACGTGATCCAGCGGCGGCGCAACTGGTGTCACGCCTCCTTCTGCTGCGGCGCCTCCAGCATCCACCGGCGCGACGCCATCATGCAGGCGGCGCTGAAGTCGTTCGCCCGCAGCGTCCGCCGCAGCGCCCGCATCAGCCGCACCGAGGCGCTGCGCCTGACCGGCGAGTCCGCGCTGGACCCCGAGGTCGAGGCGGCACTGCTGCGCGAGGCGGCGCTGGAGCAGGAGTTCACCCCCTACAAGTTCCACGTGTCGGAGGACATCTACACCTCCCTGGTGCTGCACGACGACCGCGACCGCCGCTGGAAGTCGGTGCTGCACCCGCATGTGGAGACCAAGATGCTGTCGCCCCAGGACCTGCTGTCCTGGAGCATCCAGCGCTTCAAGTACGCCGGCGGCAGCCTGGACATCCTGGTCAACGACAACCCGATGCTCTGGCGCGGCCTCAGCATCCCGCAGAAGCTGATGTACGCGGCGACCTTCTATTCCTACCTGGGGGCGCTCTGGAACACGGTCTTCTTCGTGGCGCCGATCGTCTACCTGTTCACCGGCATCGCGCCGGTGGCGACCTACTCGATGGACTTCTTCAAGCACATCATCCCGTTCCTGGTCCTGAACGAGCTGGCCTTCATGGTCGGCGCCTGGGGCGTGCCCAGCTACCAGGGCAAGCGGTCCTGGCTGAGCTTCTTCCCGATCAGCCTGCGGGCGCTGTGGACCGTGCTGCGGCGGGAGAAGATCAAGTTCCCGGTCACGCCCAAGGACCGGCAGGAGGGCAACTTCGTGGGCTTGGTGTGGCCGCAGCTGGCGGTCATCCTCCTGTCGCTGGCCGGCCTCGCCTACGCCACCCTGCGGCAGGCGCTGGGCAGCGACGACTACACCTGGGGCGGCCTGCTGGCGAACGGCTTCTGGTGCGCCAACAACATCCTGGCCCTCTCGGGCATCGTCTCGGCCGCCTACTGGAAGCCGGACGAGGAGCCCCACGACGACGCAACCCCGGCCACGGAAGGGGCCCCCGCATGAGGTTCCGCGACGGGCTGATCGCCGCCCGCAGCCACATCGTCTTCATCCTGGCCCTGCTGGCCTCCACCGCGCTCATCATCCGGCTCGACCGCTGGGAGATCGACATGCCGGAGGCGCCGATGGTCCAGCTGACCCCCGGCATCCCCGACAGCCGCCACGGGCCCCTGTCGGAGGAGGACCTGCAGGCCGCGGCCGTCGCCTGGCGCTATTTCGAGACGCAGACGCGGCCCGACACGGGCTTGGCCGACATGGTGGGCGGCTTCCCCGTGGCGACGCTCTGGACCGCCGGTTCCCAGGCCATGGCGACGCTGGCGGCCGAGCGGCTGGAGATCGTGGCGCCGGACGAGGCGGAGCGGCGGCTGGCGGCGCTGCTGGACGGGCTGTCGCGGATGCCCCTCTTCGACGGCAAGCTGCCCAACCGCTTCCACGACACGCGCAACCTCTCCCCCGTCGACCGCGACGGGCAGAAGACGGTGCGCCGCGACCTCGGCTGGTCGGCGGTGGACCTCGGCCGGCTGCTGACGGCGCTGGAGGCGGTGCGGCGGAGCCACCCGGCCCTGGCCCCGCGGATCGAGGCGCTGCTGTCCGGCTGGACCCTTGGGGCGGCCGTGGCGGAGCGCCGGCTACAGGCCGCCGTGCTGGACCGCGACGGGGAGGTGGAGCTGCACCAGGAGGGCCGGCTGGGGTTCGAGCAGGTGGCGGCCAAGGGCTTCGCCCTGCTGGGCTTCGACGTCTCCAACGCCCAGTCGCTGGCCGGCAAGCTGGCCTGGCGCGCGGTGGGCGGGGTGGAGGTGCCGGTGGACAGCCGCCTCGCCCGCGCCGGTACCCGCACCCATGCGGTCAGCGAGCCCTGGCTCTACGACGGGATAGAGTACGGCTGGGACCGCACCGCGCAGGAGCTGGCCTGGCGCGTCTACCGCGCGCAGGAAGCCCGCGCCGGGGAACTGGCGGCGGAGCCGCTGCCGGCCGGGGCCCCCGCCGTGTCCCGGCTGGCGACCTCGGGCGAGGGGCCGGTGGACCGGGCCCCCTGGTTCGCCCAGATGCCCGTCACCGCGGAGGGCGCCGACTGGCCCGTGCTGGGCGGCGACGCCGGCGGGGCCGAATCCCTGCGCACCGTCAGCACCAAGGCCGCCTTCGGCTGGGACGCGCTGCTGGGCACCCCCTACACCGCCCGCCTGCGCGAGGCCGTCGCCCCGGCCGCCGACGCCGCCGCCGGCTGGCGCGCCGGCCTCTACACCGCCGACGGCCGCCTGAACGGCGCCCTGTCGCTGGAAACCAACGCCCTGATCCTCGAGGCGCTCGCCTTCCGCGCCCGCGGCCCCCTGCTGAAGAGCTGGATGCGGCAGGCAGCGGTGACGGCGGCGCGGTAGGGGCCGGTGCGGCTGGGAGGCCGTGCGTGCTTCGACAGGCCCAGCAGAAGGGGCGGGGGATGCCGGGCCCGGTGTCCGCCGTCCGGCGTTCACCGGGAGCGGCAAGACGGTCCTCAGCCTTAGCCCGGTCAGAAGGCCGCACGCCGCAACCGCCGCCCGCCCCGGGGAGCAGCGACACGTCCCTCAGGCTGAGCCTGTCGAAGCCCGCAGGTCGGCACCCGCTGCCCGGCGGGACCCCTCACCCACCCCACGGCTCCGCCGCGGGGCCCCTCCCTCTCCCGCAAGGGGCGAGGGCGCATGCGGCCAGGCCGGCTATGGCCGGGAGCATCTCAACCTCCCTCAGGCCGGGCCTGTCGAAGCCCGCACAACTCCCCCGCCCTCCGGGAGCATTCCCCCACGGGGGTCCCCAGCCTCACAGCGTCATCAGGTTCCGCACCAGCACCATGCGGTTCCAGCCGCCCCCGCTGGTGTAGGAGACGCCGTCGAAGGCGGCCTGGATGAGGAACAGGCCCATGCCGCTTTCCGGCAGGCTGTCCAAATCCTCGCAGTCGTACTCCAGGCAGGCGTCGGCCAGCAGCGAGGGCTCCATGGGCCGGCCGCGGTCGGCCAGCTCGATCCAAAGGGTCTGCGCGGTCAAGCCCACCGTCAGGCGCACCTCGCCCGCCTCGCCGCCATAGCCGTGCTCCACGACGTTGGTCAGCGCCTCCACCAGGCCCAGCTCGATCTCGTCCACCGCCGCTTGGCCGAGGCAGGTCAGCCCGGCCACGGCGGCGGCGGCGCGGCCGGCCATGGCGACCGTCTCCAGCGTGGCGAGGAAAGCGATGTCGAGGCGCCGGGGCGTGCCGCCAGGGGCGGAAGGGGGGGAGGCGGCGGGGTCCATGGCCCTAGGCCAGCCCCCGCACCGCGTCGTCGGCCGTGGGGAAGGTGCGGAACACCCGGTCGAGGCGCGTCAGCTGCAGCAGCTTCGCCACCGCCGGCTGGACCCCGGCCAGCGCCAGGTCCCCGCGCGAGCCCAGCTGCTTCAGCGCCGACACCAGCGTGCCGAGCCCGCTGCTGTCCACGAAGGCGACGCCGGAGAGGTCCACCACGATGCGGCTGGCGCCCCCGGCGATCAGGTCGGAGACGCGCGCCTTGAAGGCGGGTGCCGCCGCGGCGTCCAGCCGCTTCTCCGTGACCCGCACCAGGGTCACGCCGTCCCGCTCGCCCACGTCCAGCATCACCGCTCCCTTTCCTGCCAGGCCGTGCGCTCCAGCACCAGGAGCGACACGTCGTCATCATAATTGTCGCCGGGCCGCCAGTCACGGAGCGCCCCGTCCACCGCGCGGACGAAATCGCCGATCCGCCGGTCGCCGTAGATCGCGAGAAGACGGCCCAGCCGTTCCTCGGTGAATGCTTCGCCCGTCAGGCCCGAGCATTCGCTGACCCCGTCGGAATAGAGGACCAGCCGGTCCCCCTCGTCCAGTTCGAACGACATGGCCTCGTAGTCCGCCTGCTCGAACAGCCCGACGGGGAAGCCGCCCTCGCCGATCTGCTCCCACCGCGCCTCCGCGGCGCGCCAGATCAGCGGCCGGGGGTTGCCGGCCAGGGTCAGGCAGCCCTGGCCGGTGCGCCGGTCCAGCACCCCGTAGAGCATGGTGAAGTAGCGGTCGTCGTCGCCGGCGCGGCAGGCGCGGCGGTTCAGCTCCCCCACCACGTCGGCCGGGCGGCTCAGCCAGCCGTCGCCGCTGTGGCGGGGGTCGCCGATGTGGCGGGCCGCCGCCCCCGACAGCAGCGCGTGCAGGGTGAAGGAGGTCAGCGCCGCCGGGATGCCGTGCCCGGCCACGTCGATCTGGTAGAAGACGACGAGGTCGGTGTCCGGGTGGGTGACGACGTTGAAGATGTCGCCGCCGATCATGCTGGAGGGGTCGAACAGCCAGTCGAAGGCCAGCCCCGGCATGCGCGCCGGTGCCGGCAGCTGGCGGCGCAGCGAGCGGGCGGCCACCGACAGGTCGGCCTGGATGCGGCCGTAGGCCTGCTCCAGCTTGGCGTTGGCGGCGGCCAGGTGGCGGTTGCGGGCGTCCAGCTGCCGCTCCAGCCCCTGGATGCGGCGCCCCGACGCGATGCGGGCCTTCAGTTCCTCCAGGTTGGGGGGCTTGGACAGGAAGTCGTCCGCCCCCGCCTCCAGCACGTCGATGACGGCGTGCCGGTCGGTGCGCGCGGTCAGCACCAGCACGTAGACGTAGCGGTCCAGGATCGTCTCCCGGATGGCCCGGCACAGGTCCGCCCCGCCGCCGTCGGGCATGACCCAATCGGTCACGACGAGGCCGATCGGCTCCCGCCGCAGCAGCTCCAGCGCCTGCGTCCCGCTCGCCGCCGTGGCGACGCGGTAGCCCAGGCTGTCCAGCGCCACCGCCATGAGGTCCAGGGAGAGCGGGTCGTCGTCGACGAGGAGGATGGGGCCGAGGTCGAACTGTTCTTCAGTGTCCATGCCGCATGTCACTAGGCACCGGGGGTCCGTCATGGGAGGGTCAGTCAGCCGCGGCGCGCCGGTGCCGGGGCAGGGGTTCGATATGGGTCGACTCCGCGTCCGGGAAAGAGACAATCCTCGCATGCCAATGTCACGGCGTCACCTCATCCTCGGTTCCGCGGCGGCGGGCTCGCTGGCCTCCCTGGGCACGCCCGGTGCGGCGGCCAGCCAGACGGCGAGCGGGCCGGCTGCGGCCGGCGGAGCGTCGCTGCGCCACCGGGCGGACGCCAAGGGGCTGCTGTTCGGGACCGCCGTCGGGCCCCTGCTGGACCGCGACCGCGCCTACCGCGACGCCGTGGTGGCCGACTGCAACGCGGTCGTGCCGGAATACGAGATGAAGTGGAAGGAGGTGGCGCCCGCCCCCGGCTTCTACGACTTCGCCGCCAGCGACCGCCGCTTCGCCTTCGCCCGCGACCACGGCATGGAATTCCGCGGCCACACGCTCGTGTGGAACGACGGCATGCCCGACTGGTTCGCCAACCACGCCACCCGCCTCAACGTGGAGGAGATGCTGGCGGCCCACATCGGCACCGTGGTCGGGCGCTATGCCGGCCGGGTGCACTCCTGGGACGTGGTGAACGAGCCGCTGGACCTCTCCGGCAACGGCGAGGGCGGCTGGCGGCGCGGCACGCTGCTGACCCTGATGGGGCAGGAGTACGTGGCGGCCTCCTTCCGCATCGCGGCCGCCCTCGACCCGCGCGCGCGCCTGGTGCTGAACGAGTTCGGGACGCTGCAGGCGGGCCCGGAGGCCGAGGCCAAGCGCACCGCGGTGCTGAGGTTGCTGGAGCGGCTGAGGGCGGCCGGCGTGCCGGTGCACGCCTTCGGCATCCAGGGCCACATCGCCACCGCCGGCCGCGACGCCATCGACGAGGCCGCGGTCGCCCGCTTCTGCGCGGAGCTGGCCGGGATGGGGCTGGAGGTCATGCTGACCGAGCTGGACGTGTCCGACCAGTTCGCCCCGGCCGACATCCCCGCCCGCGACGCCGCCGTGGCGGACGCCTACCGGCGGGTGCTGTCGGTCGCGCTGGACTGCCCGGCGACCACGGCGGTGCTGACCTGGGGCCTGTCCGACCGCAACACCTGGCTGGCGGAGCACCGCGCCCGCGCCGACGGGCTGCCGGTGCGCCCGCTGCTCTACGACACGGAGATGCGCCGCAAGCCCGCTTGGGACGCGGTGGCGGCGGCGCTGGACGCCGCCGCGCCCCGTCCGCGGCGGGCGGGGTAGGGGGCCGCCTACCGGCCGCCCAGCAGCGCGTCCAGCCGGTCGCGCAGTGCCGCCAGCTCCCGCCGCTCCTCCTCCGTCATCGCCGGGCCGGAGCTCTCCACCAGCTTCGCGAGGCTGCGGGCGCCGGAGAGGAGGCGGCTGCCGGTGCGGCGGACGGCGGGGGCGGGGGCGTTGCCCTGGCGGGCGCTGCGGGCGGCCACCGCGGTCATACCGCCGGCCTTCGCCCTCTCCCACAAGGCCAGCTGGGCGTCCGCGTCCTCGACCCGGGCGATCTCCAGCAGGACGGAGCGGGGCACGTCCACCATGCCAGCCTGCAGGCTTGCCTGGATGCTGGCATGCAGGCGCAGCAGCGCGAGCGTCTGGTTGACCTGGGTCAGGCTGCGCCCGACCGCCTCGCCCAGCCGCTCCTGGCTGAAGCCGTGCGTCTCCATCAGCTGGCGGAAGCCCATGGCCTCCTCGATGGGCGTCAGGCCGGTGCGCTGTAGGTTCTCGATCAGCGCGATCAGCGCCTCGTCCGCGTGCTCGGGCAGCACCACCGCCCGGATGCGCTCCAGCCCCGCCATGGGGGCCGCCCGCCAGCGCCGCTCACCGAACGCGATGCGGTAGCGCTGCGGGCGGGTGTCCGGGATGCGCTTGACGCCGATGGCCTGGAGCTGGCCCACCTGGCGCATGCTGTCGGCCATCGCCGCCAGCTCCGCCTCGTCGAAGAAGCGGCGCGGCTGGTGCGGGTT
>DASPKT010000442.1:0-10257 GCA_035627915.1 Azospirillaceae bacterium | reverse complement strand
GCCCTCCTGCCCTGCGCCGCGAGGTCCAGCCGGTCGGCGAAGCGGTCCTTCAGGCGGCCGTCATGGGTAGCGATGACCAGCGTCGCCCCGCAGGCGGCGGCGCGCTCCATCAGCAGCTCCACCACCCGGGCGCAGTTGGCGTCGTCCAGCGCCGAGGTCGGCTCGTCCGCCAGGATCAGCCGGGGACCGTTGACCACCGCCCGGGCGATGGCGGCGCGCTGCTGCTCGCCATGGCTGAGCTCGTGCGGGCGGGCCGCCAGCCGGTCGCCCAGCCCCACCCCGTCCAGCGCCGCGCGCACCGCCTCCCGGTCCTGCGGCAGCCCGGCCAGCCACTGGGCGAGGCGGAGGTTGTCGGCGAGGGAGAGGGCCGCCACCAGGTGCAGGGTCTGGAACACGATGCCGACGGTGCGCCCGCGGAAGACGTCGAGTGCCGGCCCCGGCAGGGCGCCGAGGTCCTGGCCGGCGACGGTCACGCGGCCGGCGGTCGGCCGCTTCAGCCCCGCCAGGGCATGCATGAGGGTGGTCTTGCCGGAGCCGCTGGGGCCCAGCAGCAGGCAGTGCCGCCCGGCCTCCACCCGCCAGGCGGGCAGGTCCAGCACAATGCGGCCGCCGATCTCGTGGCGGAGGCCGGCGACCTCGATGAGGGGCGTCGTCATGGCCGCGGATGATGGGGACGGGGCGCGCCGCCCGCAACCCCGTTCACGGCTGCGCCGCACCGGGGGCGGGCTCCGGCGGCCGCTCCGCGACGACTTCCGCCCCGTCTTCCTTCCCGGCCGGCCGCCGGCGCCGGCGCGGCAGCAGGCGGCGCAGGCGGGCGCGCAGCAGGGCCCAGGCGCGCTCGTCCGGGGTGAGGTCGATGCCGACCAGCGCGATCCGGTCCCCCTCCGTGGCGGCGACGATCAGCTCGATCTCGCCCTCGCGCACCCGGTCGCCGACGACCGGGTGGGTGCCCAGCCGGCGCTCCAGGTGCCCGGCGATGGTGAGCGCCGGCTCTCCGGGTGCGGCGAAGCCGTAGAGGGCGGCCACCGCCTGCGCCTGCGTGTCGCCCTGGACCTGGAAGTCGCCCAGCAGGTCGCCGCCGCGGGCCCCGTCGGCCCGCCGGCCGAACATCCGGTCCATCACCGCCAGCGCCGGCGCGTCGGCCAGCACCAGCACGGCGTCGCCCGGCGCCAAGCCGCGCACCGCCTCCGGGGTGACCGGCCGCCCCTCGTGGATCATGGCGAGGACGCGGGCCGTCTCCGGGATCACCAGCCGGCCGAGGCCGCGGCTGGCCGCCTCGCTGCCGTCGGCGACGGTGAAGACGGCGAGCTGGCTGCCGTCCTGCACCGGCAGGTCGATGTCGGCCCGGGCCGAGGGCTCCGGCGCCGGCGGCAGCTCCACCCCCAGCACCCGCGCGGCCCCGCCGATGGTCCAGCCCTGCACGACGAGCGAGACCAGCACCACGACGAAGGCGACGCCGAAATAGGCGTGCGCCCCCGGCACCCCGGCCAGGACCGGGATGGTGCCGAGGAAGATCGGCACGGCGCCGCGCAGGCCCACCCAGGAGATGAACAGCCGCTCGCTCCAGGCGAAGCGGAAGGGGGCGAGGCAGATCAGCACCGCCAGCGGCCGCGCCACCAGCACCAGGACCAGCGCCACCGCGACCGCCGGGCCGGCGATGGGCACCAGCTCGGACGGCGTGACCAGCAGGCCCAGGATCAGGAACATGGTGATCTGCGCCAGCCAGGCGAGCCCGTCGTGGAAGCGGCCGATGAGCTGGTGCGCCTTGTGCCGCTGGTTGCCCAGCACCAGGCCGGCCAGGTACACGGCCATGAAGCCGGACGACCCGATGGTCTGGGCGAAGCCGAACAGGAACAGGGCCCCCGCCATCGCCAGGATCGGGTAGAGGCCGGGCGCCAGCTCCAGCCGGTTGATCATCCAGGACAGCGCGTGCCCGGCCGCCCAGCCCAGGGCCGCGCCGCCGACGATGCCGACCACGAAATGGGTGGCGTGGCGCAGCTCCAGCGCGGTGCCGCCGTGGGTCAGCAGCTCGATGGTCAGCAGCGTCAGGAACACCGCCATCGGGTCGTTGAGGCCGGATTCCACCTCCAGCGAGGCGTTGGTGCGGGGCCGGAGCCTCAGGCCCTTCAGGTGCAGCAGGAAGAACACCGCCGCGGCGTCGGTGGAGGCGACGATGGTGCCGACCAGGAACCCCTCCAGCCAGCCCACGTCCAGCGCCAGGCTGGCCGCCGCCCCGGTCACCCCCGCCGTGACCACCACCCCGACCGTCGCCAGGACCAGCGCCGGCCAACGCGCCAGGTCGAAATTGTCCTTCCGGGTCCGCAGCCCGCCGTCGAACAGGATGACCGCCAGCGCGATGCTGCCGATGAAATAGGTCAGGCGGAAATCGTCGAAGTCGATGCCGCCCGGCCCATCCTCCCCCGCCAGCATGCCGAGCCCCAGGAACACCAGCAGCAGGGGTGCACCGATACGCGAGGAGGCGAGCCCCGCGAAGATAGACAGCAGCAGCAGCAGCCCTGCGACCAGGATCAGGTTGTCGGCGGCCTCCACGCATCCTCCCTCGACGTTCCGGGGTCATCCATGCGGCAGCCTAGCAACATCTGTGGCCGGCATGCAGCAACGACGTCCCTGCGCGGAGGAGGTAGGAAGCCGGGAAGGCCGCCTCAAGCGGCGTCGTGGAAGATGATCCCCAGTGTGTGCCGGCGGCCACGGCGGATGCGCCCGACCCCGTGCTTGAGGGTGGCGCGGTAGGTGCCGCGCGACCCCTGCACCGGCCGGTGGCGGGTGGTGAAGATCACCGCCCGGCCCTGTTCCAGCGGCACCGCCTCGGCCCGGCTCTGCTGGCGCGGGCGCTGCTCCAGCAGCAGGAACTCGCCGCCCTCGAAGTCGATGCCGGGCCGGTCCAGCAGGAAGGCCATCTGGAAGGGGAAGACGATGCCGCCGTAGAGGTCCTGGTGCAGGCAGTTGAAGCCATCCTCGCCGTAGCGCAGCAGCAGCGGCGTCGGCCTCCCCTGCCCCGCCGCCCGGCACACCTCCAGGAACTCCGGTAGCGTGTCGGGGATGGGATGCTCGATCCCCAGCAGCGGCGCCCAGGCCCGGGCCAGCGGTGCCAGGTAAGGATAGGCCGCCTCCCGCAGGAGCCCCACCGGCTCCGGCAGGGGATCGGCGAAGTACCGGTACTCTCCCAGGCCGAAGCCGTGCCGCTCCATGACCACGGTCGTGCGGAACAGGGCGTCCTGGCCGTACAGCGCCGCCAGCGCCGCGCACTCCGCGGGCTCCAGCAGCGGTGGGGTTAGGGCGAAGCCGCGGTCGCACAGGCCTTCCGTCAGGAAGGGCCAGTCGAGGGCGGCGAGGCGATCGGGAATGGTCAGGCTCATGGGGACGACGGTAGCGCCGCCGGGGGCTGTCGCCCACCCGGTTCCTGCGGCCCTCAGAAGGGCGGTTCGGGATGCAGGTGGCTGAGGGTGAAGCCGTATCGCTCCGCCATCATCTCGCCCACCCGAAGCCGGTGGCAGACGTGCGGGTCGGCCTCCAGGCAGAGCAGGCAGGCGGGGCCTTGCCGCGCCAGCGCCGCCGCCTCGCCCAGCTCGAACTCCGCCTCCGGCCGGGCCAGGGCCCGCTCCACGATGTCCCAGAACAGGTCCATCTCGCCCTTCTGGTTGGCGACGCGGCCCTCCTTGGGCGTGCCCAGCGCCTTGGCGTGGCGGTAGCCGATGCCGGCCTCCGCCAGGGCCGCGCGCAGCGGCGCCTTGGAGAATCCCGGCCGGCGCGACAGCGGCAGCTCGCGCACGTCGATCAGGACGGCGACGCCCGCCGCCTTCAGCGCCGCGACCAGCCCGGCCTGGGTCGCCTTCTCGTAGCCGATGGTATGCAGGATCATGAGGTCTCCCCTTCCCGCGCGGCGGGCGCGGCGCTTGCCTTTCCGCCCGGCCGCGCGTATAAGCGGCGCTTCGTTCGGACGGCGAGGCCGGGCCGCAGGCCCAGGGCATGCCCAACCGTCCTGACGAGGAACCTAGTCCAGAAGGAACCAAAATGCCCAAGCTGAAGAATCACAGCGGCTCCAAGAAGCGGTTCAAGCTGACCGCTTCCGGCAAGGTCCGGGCCGCCGTCGCGCACAAGCGGCACCGCCTGGTGTCCAAGCCGCAGAAGATGAAGCGCCAGGCCCGCGGGACGATGATCCTCGCCAAGGCCGACGGCATCATCATCACGAAGAATTTCATCCGGGTCCCGTGAGGAGATAGAGCATGGCTCGCGTTAAGCGGGGCGTGACCACTCACGCCCGTCACAAGAAGATCCTGAAGCTGGCCAAGGGCTACCGCGGCCGTTCCAACAACTGCTTCCGCGTCGCGATCCAGAAGGTCGAGAAGGCGCTGCGGTATGCCTACCGCGACCGCCGCGCGAAGAAGCGGAACTTCCGCGCCCTGTGGATCCAGCGCATCAACGCCGGTGCGCGCCTGCACGGGCTGACCTACAGCCAGTTCATGCACGGCATCAAGCGCGCCGGGATCGACGTGGACCGCAAGGTCCTCGCCGACATCGCCGCGCGCGAGCCGGAGTCGTTTAAGGCCCTGGTCGACCAGGCCGAGGCCGCTCTCAAGGCCGCCTGATCCCACCCGGATCGGCGGACGCATGGAAAGGGGAGCTGGCCCGGCGGGCCCGCTCCCCTTTTTGCTGTCCGCACCCCTAGACCAGAGCCCGCGAAGGGACCGACGATGGACACGCTGGAAAACCTCAAGGCCGAGCTGATGGGCGCCGTCGCGGCGGCCGCCGACGTGGCGGCGCTGGAGGAGGCGCGGGTCGCCGCGCTCGGCAAGAAGGGCCGGATCACCGGCCTGATGAAGGAGATGGGCAGCCTCACGCCGGACGAGCGGCGCGAGCGCGGCCAGGCGCTGAACCTGCTGAAGGACGAGGTCGCCGCTGCCATCGAGGCGCGCCGCGGCGCGCTGAAGCGGGCCGAGTTGGCGCACCGGCTGGAGGCCGAGCGGATCGACGTCTCCCTGCCCGTCCGCCCGCAGGCGGAGGGCCGGCTGCACCCGATCAGCCAGACCATCGACGAGATGATCGCCATCTTCGCCGACATGGGCTTCGCGGTCGCCGAGGGGCCGGACATCGAGAACGACTTCAACAACTTCACGGCGCTGAACATGCCGCCGGAGCATCCCGCGCGGCAGATGCACGACACCTTCTACCTGCCCAACACGGCCGACGGGGCGGCGCGGGTGCTGCGCACCCACACCTCGCCGGTGCAGATCCGTACCATGCTGTCGCAGAAGCCGCCGATCCGCATCATCGCGCCCGGCCGGACCTACCGCAGCGACTACGACCAGACCCACACGCCCATGTTCCACCAGGTGGAGGGCCTCGTGATCGGCGAGGACATCCACATGGGCCACCTGAAGGGCACGCTGGTGGAGTTCTGCCGCGCCTTCTTCGACCTGGACGATTTGCCGCTGCGCTTCCGCCCCAGCTTCTTCCCCTTCACCGAGCCTTCCGCCGAGGTGGACATCGGCTGCTCGCGGAAAGGCGGCGAGCTGAAGCTGGGCAACCACGGCGACTGGCTGGAGATCCTGGGCTGCGGCATGGTGCATCCGAAGGTGCTGGAGCATTGCGGCATCGACAGCACCCGCTACCAGGGCTTCGCCTTCGGCATGGGGATCGAGCGGGTGGCGATGCTGAAGTACGGCATCCCCGACCTCCGCACCTTCTTCGAGGCCGACCTGCGCTGGCTGAAGCACTACGGCTTCGTGCCCCTGGACGTGCCCAGCCTGGCCCAGGGCCTGACGCGCTGACCCGGGATCCCGAGGGAACAAGACCATGAAGTTCACGCTCTCCTGGCTCAAGGAACACCTTGAGACCGACGCGACCCTGGATGTGATCGCGGACAAGCTGACCGCCCTCGGCCTCGAGGTCGAAGGGGTGGAGGACCGCGGCCGTGAGCTGGCCGCCTTCTCAATCGCCCACGTCGTCTCCGCCGAGAAGCACCCCAACGCCGACAAGCTGAAGGTCTGCATGGTGGACACCGGCGGGGGCGAGCCGGTGCAGGTCGTCTGCGGCGCGCCCAACGCCCGCGCCGGGCTGAAGGTCGTCTTCGCGCGGCCCGGCACGGTCATCCCGAACGGCGGCGCCACCCTGTCCGTCGGCACCATCCGCGGGGTGGAGAGCCGGGGCATGCTGTGCTCCGAGCGCGAGCTGAACCTGTCGGACGAGCACAACGGCATCATGGAGCTGCCGGCCGACGCCCCCGTCGGCGGCAACTTCGCGCAGTGGCGCGGCCTGTCCGATCCCGTCATCGAGATCAAGCTGACGCCCGACCGCGTCGACTGCGCCGGCGTGCGCGGCATCGCCCGCGACCTCGCCGCCGCCGGCCTGGGCCGGCTGAAGCCGCTGAACCTGGAACCGGTGCCGGCCCGGGCCGACGGGACGGTCAAGGTGACGCTCGACCTGCCCGAGGGGGCGCGCCACCACTGCCCGATGTTCGGCTCGCGCCTCATCCGCGGCGTGAAGAACGGCCCCAGCCCGCGCTGGCTGCAGGACAAGCTGCTGTCGGTCGGGCTGCGCCCGATCTCGGCGCTGGTGGACATCACCAACCTGCTGACCATGGACCAGGTACGCCCGCTGCACGTCTTCGACGCGGCCAAGCTGAAGGGCGGCCTCACCGTGCGCCATTCGCGCGCCGGCGAGACCCTGCTGGCGCTGAACGGCAAGGAATACACCCTGCCCGACGGGCTGGTGGTGATCGCCGACGACAGCGGCGTGATCTCGCTGGGCGGCATCATGGGCGGCGAGACCACCGGCGTGACCGGGGAGACGGTCGACGTGGTCATCGAGGCGGCGCTGTTCGACCCGCTGATCGTCGCCACCGGCGGCCGCGCCCTGCAGATCGAGAGCGACGCCCGCTACCGGTTCGAGCGCGGCGTCGACCCGGCCTCCGTCATCCCCGGCATCGAGCAGGCCACGCGCCTGGTGCTGGAGCTGTGCGGCGGCGAGCCTGGCCCCGTGTTCGTCGCCGGCGGCGAGCCCGACTGGCGCCGCACCCTGACCCTGCGCCCGTCCCGGGTCGCGCACCTGGGCGGGGTCGAGGTGCCGGAAGCCGAGCAGGCCCGCATCCTGGAGACGCTGGGCTTCGAGCTGGGCCGCGACGGCGACCTCATCACCGCCGTTCCCCCCTCCTGGCGCGCCGACGTGCACGGCGAGGCCGACCTGGTGGAGGAGGTGCTGCGGGTGAACGGCTTCGACGCCATCCCCGTGACCTCCCTGCCGCGGCCTGACGGGCTGCCGAAGCCGGGCGTCACGCCCAAGCAGCGCCGGACCGGCCTGGTCCGCCGCGCGCTGGCCGCCCGCGGCATGCTGGAGGCGGTCACCTGGTCATTCCTGGACGAGGCCTCGGCGGGCCTGTTCGGGCAGGTCCCGGCGGAGCTGCGCCTGCTGAACCCGATCAGCGCCGACCTCTCGGTCATGCGCCCCAGCGCCCTGCCCAATCTGGTGCGCGCCGCCGGCCGCAACGCCGCCCGCGGCTATCCCGACGTGGCGCTGTTCGAGGTGGGCCCCGCCTACCGCGACGGCTCCGAGAAGGGCCAGGACCTGGTCGCCGCCGGCGTGCGCGCCGGCGACGCGGTGCCGCGCCACTGGACCAAGGGCCGGCGCCCGGTCGACGCCTACGACGCCAAGGCCGACGCGCTGGCCGTGCTGGAGGCGGCGGGTGCCCCGACCGCCAACCTGGCGGTCAGCACCGACGCGCCGGACTGGTACCATCCGGGCCGCTCCGGCTGCCTGCGCCTGGGCCCGACCGTGCTGGCCCGCTTCGGCGAGCTGCACCCGGCGGTGCTGGAGGCGCTGGACGCCTCCGGCCCGGTGGCGGCGTTCGAGGTGTTCCTGGACGCCCTGCCCCAGCCCAAGAAGAAGGCCGGCACCGCGCGCCCGACGCTCGCCCTGTCGCCGTTCCAGCCGGTCAGCCGCGACTTCGCCTTCGTGGTCGATTCGGGCGTGGAGGCGGACCGGCTGGTGCGCGCCGCCCGGGGGGCGGACAAGGCGCTGATCGCCGACGTCGAGGTGTTCGACGTCTACCAGGGCCCGGGCGTGGAGGAGGGTCGTAAGAGCCTCGCCCTCTCCGTCACCCTGCAGCCGGTGGAGAAGACCCTGACCGACGCCGAAATCGAGGCCGTAGCGGCCAAGGTCGTGGCGGCGGTCACCAAGGCGACGGGTGCCGCGCTCCGGGGGTAGTAGACCCTCCGGGCCGCCGATTCCGGCGGCCACTACCCTGTTAGGGCTGTGACTTTTTGGCCCGCCGCGGCGATATCGGCCGCGGCGGGCCCGTTGCGTTCTTGCTCCCGCACCCGCGAACGAAGATATTATCGGTCTATTAAGAACAAGTGCCGGGGAATCTCCTTACGGCACGGCCGTGCGAGGGAGGCCCACATGAACGCGTTCCAGAACCTGCCCATTGTCCAGAAGCTTCTGGTCCCGCTCATCCTGATGGGCCTGCTGACCCTCGGCACCTCGCTCTACACCCTGTCGCAGATGACGACCGTCGGGGCGGAGTACCAGCGCCTGCTGCGCGGCGAGGCGGCGGCGATCAAGGCGATCCAGCGCGCCAACGAGGCGGCCGCCAACATCGGGCGGATCTCGTACATGATGCTGGCCGAGAAGGACAGCTTCATCATCGACAGCATGAAGGACGAGATCGACCTCAAGGCCGAGGAGCTGAAGGGCTTCCTGGACGAGGTGGAGAAGCTGGCGCCGGCCGTGAAGGAGGACCTGGGCATGGCCCGGGGCGAGTTCACGGCGATGATGGGCATGACCGAGGACGCCCGCAAGCAGATGCTGGACGGCAAGACCGAGGCTGGCGCCCGCATCCTGACCGACCAGTTCGAGGCGCGCTCCTCCAAGCTGCTGGACCGGCTGACCGTCATCACCAAGGCGGTGGACGACGCCCTGAACGCCGGCGAGGCGCGCGCCAGGGCCCGCAACGACCGCGCCTACTGGGTGACGCTCGCCGCCGGCATCAGCGGCACCGTGTTGGTCATGGCGCTGGCCCTGTGGCTGACCGTGACCGGCGTGTCGCGGCCGCTGCAGCGCATCGTCGGGCAGATGACCCGGCTGGCCGAGGGCGACCTGGGCCTGGAGGTGGAGGGCGAGGACCGCGCCGACGAGATCGGCGCCACCGCCCGCGCGGTGAAGGTGTTCCAGCACAACATGCAGGAGGCCGAGCGGCTGCGCGCCGAGCAGGAGGCGCTGAAGGCCCGGGCCGAGGCCGACAAGCGCGCCGCCATGGCCCGGCTGGCCGACGAGTTCGAGGCCGGCATCAACGAGGTGGTGGAGTCGGTCTCCGACGCCGCCCAGCGCATGCGCGGCAACGCCGAGGGCCTGTCCACCATCGCCGAGCAGACCAACCGCCAGACCCGCGCCGTCGCCAGCTCCGCCGAGACCGCGGCGATGAACGTCAACACCGTCGCCGCCGCGGCGGAGGAGCTGTCCGCCTCCATCCAGGAGATCAGCCGCCGGGTCGACGAGTCCTCCCGCATCGCCACCGAGGCGGTCGCCGAGGCGGAACGCAGCAACGCCACCGTGGCGGGGCTGGTCGACGCCGCCCAGAAGATCGGCGAAGTGGTCCGCCTCATCAACGACATCGCCAGCCAGACCAACCTGCTGGCGCTGAACGCCACGATCGAGGCGGCCCGCGCCGGCGAGGCCGGCAAGGGCTTCGCCGTGGTGGCGAGCGAGGTCAAGAACCTCGCCACCCAGACCGCCAAGGCGACCGAGGAGATCGGCGCCCAGATCGCCGAGATGCAGTCGGTCGCCGGCAGCGCCGCCCAGGCCATCCAGGGCGTCGGCGGCACCATCGGCCGCATCAGCCAGATCGTCGCCACCATCGCCGCCGCGGTGGAGGAGCAGGGCGCCGCCACCCACGAGATCGCCCACAGCGTGGCCCAGGCCGCCAGCGGCACGTCGGAGGTCTCCAGCACCATCGGCGACGTCACCCGCGCCGCCGGCGAGACCGGCGAGATGGCCGGCGACGTCCTGGCCGCCGCCCACCGGCTGGTGGAGGAGGCCGACATCATGCGCACCCAGGTCGTCGGCTTCGTCGCCAAGGTGCGGGCGGGCTGAGGCGGGGGGGGCGGCGGTGCGCCTGCCTTTCTTTTCACCGTCATGCCCGCGTTTGCGAAGCTGGCGCGAAGCGCCTAGGCGGGCATCCAGGTAATCAGCTTGCAATGGTGCCGGGATAGAGGTGCCAACGTGACCACTGGCTCTCCTGTCCCA
>DASPKT010000441.1:0-19218 GCA_035627915.1 Azospirillaceae bacterium | reverse complement strand
GGTCCTGGCGTCCGGGGCGGCGGTCACGATGGTCAGCGGGGCCGTGGCTGCGGGCGGGAAAGCTCGGCGGCGCCCTTGCGTGGAGCGCCCCACCGAATGGGTTAACGCGAGAGTACAGCCCGACCGCTGGTATGTTCAACGCCCGCGACCCCCCACCGGCGCTATCTAACGTATAGGGGGCATGCGTATGGCGCCCATGCCGGGGCCGCGCGGAGAAAGGCCATGCGGGGACTGGCCCAGGCCCCCGGCGCCGCCCATCTGCCGGGAGGCCACGATCCCCGAGGACCGGCTCCGCGATGCCCTCGACCCCGCCTTTCCGCTCAGCGACAAGCCGCCGCCGCTTCCTGGCGGGGGGCGCCTGCCTGCTGGCCGGCGGCCTGCTGCCGGCGGGGCAGGCCCAGGTTGCCGCCGCCACGCCGGCGTCGTCGGGCGCGGAGCGGCCGGGGGCGGCCGGCCCGGCGCAGTACCACGCCGCCTTCGAGGCGTGGGTCCGGGCCCACGGCTACGACCCGCTGATGCCGGTCGAGCAGCACGTGCTGCACGCCACCAACGCGGAGCGGGCGGAGGAGAGGCTGCTGCCCCTGGCCCCGGACGAGGAACTGCGCCGCATCGCCCGCTTCTACGCCTACCGGGCGCTGGGCAACTTCGACCATGTCGACGCCGAGGGGCGCTCCGCCTTCCGCCGCGTCGCCATCCTGCACCGCCGCCACGTCGGGGAGGTCGGGGAGAACCTGTTCCAGACCAGCATCTTCGACCGGATGGACAAGGCGGAGAACATGCACCGCCACCGCGACGCCGCGCAGTTCGCGGTGGACTGCCTGATGGACTCGCCCGGCCACCGCCGCAACATCCTGCACCGGCGCTGGACCCATGCCGGCATGGGGGTCGCGCGGGCGCCGGAGGGGTTCCTGCTGGTCCAGCTGTTCGCCCGCCGCGTCGCCCTGCTGGCGGACCCGCTGCCCGTCTCGGCCGAGGCCGGCACCCGGGTCCCGGCCGCCGCCTGGCGCCTGGCCCAGGGGCGGGTCGACCTGGTCTCCGTCGCCCCACCGGGGGAGGCGCGGCGCGGCGCCATGGCCGACCGCCACGCCGCCCGCCTGCCCGCCACGCCCGGCCCGGTGCAGCTGCGCTACGCGGTGGAGGACGGCCGCAGCCGGTCGCGGATCGACTACTACCTCTACGACGGCCCGATCCTGGAGCTGACGCCCCCGGCGGCATCCCCGGCCTCCTCCGCTTCCTGAGGGCGGCGGGGCGTCGCCACGGTTCCACCCCTGTCCGTCATTCCGGCGAAAGCCGGAATCCAGCGCCTTTTGCCGCAGCGCCTGCGGTCCCTGGACCCCGGCTTTCGCCGGGGTGACGGTCGAGGGGAGAAATCGGCCGAGCACGCCCCCGCCCCTCCGAGCGGCATTGACGGGCGGCGCCGGACGCGCCAGCCTTGCGCCGGCCCTTGGGTTCGCGGGAGGCGGCGATGGCGGGACGGATGAGTGGTGCGACGCTTGCGGTGCTGCTGGCCCTGGGCTCTGGCCCTGCCCTGGCCGCCGGGGGCCCCGCCGCCGGGCACGCGCCCGCCGCGGGCCATGCCGCCCCGTCCCACGCCGCGCCGCCCCACGCCGCGCCTTCCCAGGCCGTCCCCTGCACCGCCGCCGTCGGCGCGGCACCGCACCGGGTCGGCGCCGCCGCGGCGGAGGTTGGGCACTTCGCCTGCACCCATACACCGCACCACGGCCAGCGCCAGTACCTGCGGCTGCGCAACGTGAGCGGCAAGCCGCTGACCGTCACGGACGAGGGGCAGCGCTATTTCGTGGAGATCCCGCCCGGGGAGGAGCGCTCCCTGTTCCTGGCGGCGACCCGGCTCTGGTGCCTGTCGGGCCGCATCCCGGCGGAGGCCTGGATGGATTGCCGGGGCGCGCTGGAGGTGGGGGCGGAGGGGCCGGTGCCGGTCACCCTGCGGGATGCCGGGCACGGGCCGGCCGGGCATCACTGACGCCCGGCCGCCGACGGTGCTTTACGAGGCAGCGCTCAGTGGCCGTGGCCGCGGCGCTTGCCTTCCTCGGTCTGGATGAAGCGGCGGCCGCAGTAGGGGCAGTCCACCTGGCCCGCCCTGGTCATGGTCAGGTAGACCAGCGGATGGCCCAGCGCCCCGCCGCCGCCGTCGCACCCGACGGCATCCTCATCGACATGGATCGTTTCCAGCGGCTGCATCGACCTGCTTCCCGGCTTTCCTGGTGATCTCTGGCGCCGGGCGCGGGTCCTTGCGCGCGGCGGCCGGATCATACCGCCTCCCTGCCGCCGTTCAATAGGCGCCGTTCGATAGGGGCCGTTCGATAGGCGCGGATCGACAGGGGCGGCCCACCCCCGTGTCGCCGGGGCGCCGGATCAAGGGGCCGTGATCATTGGCGGCCATGCGGCGGTACCGCACCCCCCTTGTTGACCATGCCCGCCGCCGGGGTGTAACCCAGGGATGCGGCGCCCCCCGGGGCTGCACGACAGAGGCGGAACCATGCCCGATTCCCTTGCGACCCGGCCCGACGCGGCCCCCGGGACCCTGCCCGACCACGCGGTGGAGCTGCAGGGCCTGACCAAGACCTACCGCGCCAGCGGAAAGGCGGGGCCGAAACAGGCGCTGAAGGGCATCGACCTGAAAATCCCCCGCGGCTCGCTGTTCGGCCTGCTGGGCCCCAACGGCGCCGGCAAGTCCACCATGATCAACATCCTGGCCGGGCTGGTGACCAAGACGTCGGGCACCGCCCGCATCTGGGGCCTGGACATCGACCGGGATTCGCGCGCGGCGCGCGCGGCGATCGGCGTGGTGCCGCAGGAACTGAACATGGACCCCTTCTTCACCCCGCGGGAGCTGCTGGACCTGCAGGGCGGCCTCTACGGCGTGCCGAAGCGCGAGCGGCAGACCGACCAGCTGCTGGAGGCGGTGGGGCTGAAGGACAAGGCCAACGCCTACGCCCGCACGCTGTCCGGCGGCATGAAGCGGCGCCTGATGGTGGCGAAGGCCATGGTGCACGCCCCGCCCGTCCTGGTGCTGGACGAGCCGACCGCCGGCGTCGACGTGGAGCTGCGGCAGTCCCTCTGGGCCCATGTGCGCGAGCTGAACCGCGCCGGCACCACGGTCCTGCTGACCACGCACTACCTGGAGGAGGCGGAGGAGCTCTGCGACACCATCGCCATCATCAACCACGGCCAGGTCGTCGCCTGCGACAGCACCCGGGCGCTGGTGCAGCGGCTGGACCGCAAGGAGCTGGCCGTCGTCCTCGACCGCGACCTGGAGGCGGTGCCGGCGACGCTGGCCGGCTTCGAGGCGGAGCTGGTGAGCCCGCGGCGGCTGGTGGTGCGCTTCACCCCGAGCCAGACCAAGGTGGGGGAGATCCTGGCCGCCATCATCGGCGCCGGTGTCACCATCGTGGACCTCAGCACGGTCGAGTCCGACCTGGAGGACCTGTTCCTCGAGCTGACGCGGTCGCGTCCGGCAGGCGATGAGCCCCGGTAGGCGCCCCTCCCCCCGGCGGCGCGCCGCGCGCACCCTCACCGCCCTGCTGGCGGCGCTCTGCATCGCCGCCTGCTCGCCCACGCTGCAGCCCAAGGGCCCCAGCATCGCCGCCCCCGCCCTGACCGAGCGGGCGCTGGTCGCCGCCGACGGGGCGGAGCTGCCGCTGCGCCGCTGGCTGCCGCAGGCGGGCGAGCCGCGCGCCGTGCTGCTGGCGCTGCACGGCTTCAACGACTACTCCAACGCCTTCGCCGCCGCCGCGTCCTGGTGGGCCGAGCGGGGCGTCGCCACCTACGCCTACGACCAGCGCGGCTTCGGCCAGGCCGGCCGCCGCGGCATCTGGCCGGGCACGGAGACGCTGGTCGCCGACATGCTGGACGGCGTCGCCGCCGTCCGCGCCCGCCACCCCGGCACGCCCGTCTACCTGCTGGGCGAGAGCATGGGGGGTGCCGTGCTGCTGGCGGCGCTGGCGGGCCGCGACCTGCCCGAGGGGGTGCGCGGCGCGGTGCTGGCCGCCCCGGCCGTCTGGTCGCGCGAGACCATGCCCTTCTACCAGCGCTGGGCGCTGGGCGTCGCCTCCTGGACCGTGCCCTGGCTGGCGCTGACGCCGCCCCGCGGCATCGCCCGCAAAATCCGCGCCTCCGACAACATCGAGATGCTGCGGGCACTGGGCCGCGACCCCCTGGTCATCAAGGAGACGCGGGTGGACGCCGTGCGCGGCCTCACCAACCTGATGGACCGCGCCATGGACTCGGCCGCCGACCTGCGGGTGCCGGCCCTGGTGCTGTACGGCGCGCACGAGCAGCTGATCCCGCCGGTCCCGGTCGCCCGGGCGCTGTCGAAGCTGCCGCGCTCCGGCCCCCGCGCCGCCGTCTATCCCGACGGCTGGCACATGCTGCTGCGCGACCTGCAGGCGCCGGTCGTCTGGGCCGACGTGCTGGCCTGGATCGACGACCCCGCCGCCCCGCTGCCCAGCGGCGCCGACCGCAGCGAACCGGTCATCGCCCTACGCGGTACCGCCGGACCCTCGGTCGCCGAGGGGCGTTGACCGGGCCATGCCCGACCACGCATCCGCAAATGCCGCCGCTCCCGTCCCCGTCATCGTCTGCGCCGACGACTACGGCCTCTCCCCCGGCGTGGGCGAGGCCATCGCCGGGCTGATCGCCGCCGGGCGGCTGTCCGCCACCGGCTGCATGACCGCCTCGCCCTACTGGCCGGAGCAGGCGGGCTGGCTGCGCGGGCTGGACGCCGACGTCGGACTGCACCTGACCCTGACCGACCAGGCGCCGGCCGGGCCAATGCCGGCACTGGCGCCGCACGGGCGCCTGCCGCCGCTGAAGCGCCTGCTGCGCGACGCCCACACCGGCCGGCTGGCGGCGCACGCGGCCGAGGTCCGCGCCGAGGTCGCCCGCCAGCTCGACCGGTTCGAGGATGAGCGCGGTGCGGCGCCCGACTTCGTCGACGGCCACCAGCACGTCCACCTGCTGCCGGTGGTGCGCGAGGCGGTGCTGGCGGAGATCGCCGCCCGCTACCCCGCCGGCCGGGTATGGCTGCGCGACTGCGCGGAGCCGCCCCAGTCCGTGCTGGCCCGCGGGGTGGCCCCGGCCAAGGCGCTGTTCATCGCCTGGCTGGCGCGCGGGCTGGCGGCCCGGGCGCGGGCGCTGGGCATCCCGGTGAACAGGGGCTTCCGCGGCGTCTACGATCTGCGGCCCGGCCATGATTTCGGCCGGCTGTTCCGCGCCTTCCTGGCCCCGGCGCGGCCCTGTGCCCTCATCATGGTGCACCCGGCGCGGCCGGACGCCGTCCTGGCCGGCCTCGACCCCGTGGTGGAGGCGCGCCACGCCGAGCACGACTGGCTGGCCTCCGCCGACTGCGCCGCCGCCCTGGCGGAGGCCGGCGTCCGGCCGGCCCGCCTCAGGGCCGCCCCCTCTCCCTAAGCCCCCTGCTCCAGGTCGCGCGGCACCGGGGCCACGGACGGGCGGGCCATCAGCGACACCGCCAGGTAGGCGGCGAAGAAGGCCGCCAGGGGGAACAGCGCGCGGGAATTGTAGAGGTAGACGAAGCGCGGCATCTCCACCAGGGTGAGGAACAGCACCGGGTAGAAGGCCAGCGAGATCAGGTGGCCGCGCGTGGCCCGCCAGTGGGTCACGAACAGCACCGCCACGATCAGCAGCCCGACCAGCAGCCCCCACCAGCCGAAATCCGACAGCAGCGTGGCGAGGCCGGAGGGGTTGGTCATCTCCTCGTTGCCGGCGTCGAACTGGCCGATGACCGCCAGCAGCTCGTTCCGCCCCTCGTACTCAGCCAGGCCAAGGCGCGAGCCCATGCGCAGGACGCCCTGGATCCAGTATTCGGTGAAGTGGAAATACTCGTTATAGAGGGTGAAGTAGAACTTGTTCGTCACGTCGGCGTAGTAGAGCGCCAGGCGCTCCAGGTTCCATTGCAGGATGAAGCCGAGGTCGAGGTGGGCCCAGCCGCTGCTCTCCACGAACTTGGAGTAGAAGCTGCGGAAGATCTCCATGACGACGAACAGGGTCGGCACGCCCAGCGCGATCAGGACCAGCCGGCCGACGGGGACGAACAATTCGCGCAGCAGCGACAGGCAGACCAGCACCGGCACCGCGAACTCCAGGAAGGCCAAGCGCTCGGCCATCAGGAAGGCGCGCAACGTCAGCACGACGGCCAGCCAGACCAGCAGCTTGCGGTAGGGGCGGCCCAGCGCCAGGGACAGGTAGATGAAGGGGCCGATGGCGAACAGGTAGGTCTGCGACAGGATGTTGACGCCGGCCAGGTCCTGCAGCGACCGCTTGATGGAGAAGATGGTGCCGGTGAAGTGCGGCACGGTGTAGGCCAGGATGGCGACGTTGGCGATCAGGCCGGTCCACATCAGGGCCGTCATGGCCTTGTGCATCGCCTCCATCTGCCCCTGGCCCAGCCGCTCCGGCCTGGGGTCGAAGCGCGGCTCCGCCAGGGCGGCGTAGAGGGCGTAGAGGCCGAACAGCACCCCGCCCAGCACGGCGCAGAACAGCACGTGCTCACCCGGGCCGGCGACCTTGATGAGTTCCATGTACTCCAGCGGCACCAGGTAGGGCAGCAGGGTCAGCAGCACCAGCGTGGCGAGCGCGTAGAAGGGGTTGCCGACGTTGGCGACGAGCCGGCCGCGGTAGTCGGTCAGCAGAATTCCGGCCGATGGTGGGCGCAAGACCGCATCTCCCTGCACGGGGCCGCCCGCGGGCGCGGGACGGCGGGGTACGGCCGGAAACGCCAAGCGCCGGGGGCTGTTCCGCGCCCCCGGCCCCGCCGGCCGTCAGGGGCAAGCCAAGCCGAGGGGGCGATGCCCGCGCAAGGGCGCATCCTGGGTGCCGGGCGCGTCCGGGGCACCCTCTCCGGCCGCGCCCGGAAATGGAGTGAGGCCGGAAAGGAGGGGGGGCCGGAAAGAAGAAGGGGAGGAGGCGACGCCGCCCCCTCCCCCTTGACCGCCCTGGGCCGCGCCGCAGGGGTCAGTAGAAGTCCGCCGGGATGCCGGCCAGGGCCAGCTCGAAGCTCCAGCCCTCCGGCATGAGCACGGCGGGCACCTCCGGCTCCGCCGGGGCGGCGGGCGGGACGACCTCGACCGGGAACTCGACCGGGAGTTCCGGCTGGACCGCCTCGACCGGGGCGGCCGGGGCCGGCTCCGCGGCGGCGGGCGCCTCGGCCGGGGCCGGGGCCGCAGGAGCCTCCGCGGCCGGCTGGGCCGGGGCCTCAGCGGCGGGCTCGGCGGGGGCGTCGGCGACCGGAGCCTCGGCCGGCGCCTCGGCGGTAGGGGCCTCCGCCACCGGCACGTCGGCCGGGGCATTGTCCGCCTCGTCCACGGACGGGGCGGCGTTCAGGTCGTCGGCGGAGGGGAAGACCTCCTGCGCCGGGTCCATCGTGGCGGCGGCGGCCTGGACCTCCTCCTCCGGTGCGGCCGCGTAGGTCGACCAGGTCGTGCGGGAGGTGGTGTTGGCGACCTGCACCACGTCGGTCGGCCTGCCGGAGATCAGGATGGGAGAGGAGCCCGCCTTCTCGATCAGATTGTATTCCAGCCGCACGTCGTCGATCCGATCGCCGCGCAGGAAGATGCCGTTCTTGTCGGCGTAGACGATCTGGTTGTGGCGGACGAACACGTCCTCCACCATCCGCGACGTGCTGTTGTAGAGCATCACCGCGCCGTGCCCGGTGTTCCAGCCGCCGACGTTCTTGATGACGTTGTCGGCGACGGTCACGTTCTTGACGCCGTAGGTGTTGTAGCTGCTCTCGGCCGCGATGTAGACGCCGGCGAGGCCCGCCTTGTTGCCGTCGATGGTGTTGCGGGAGATGTTGACGTTGTATCCGCCGACGACGCTGATGTTGCGGCCCCAGGCATTGTTCAGCACCGTGTTGCCGGTGATGGTGATGTCGTGGGTCGAGGTGCTGTTGCTGGCGTAGCTGACGACCGCGATGCCGTCGTCGCCGGAGTTCTCGATCCGGTTGCCCGTCACCGTCATGTGGTGGGCGCCCTGGTAGAAGTGGATCGAGTCGGCGTTGGTGTTCAGCACCTTGTTGTTGGCGACCTTGCCGTAGGAGGCGCCGCCGCCGATCAGCATGCCGGCCCCGAAGGCGTTCTTGATGGTGACGCCGCTGATCTCGAAGTTGGTGGCGCCGATCACCCAGATTTTGGCGCTGTCGCCGGTGTAGCCGCGCACGGTGGCGTCGCTGTCGAGCGCGACGTTGCGGATGCTGGCGCCGGTGCCCAGCACCTTGATCGCCTGGTCGTCGTAGCTGGAGGAGGCGCCGACCGCCTTCAGCACGCTGCCGGACCCGGCGCCGATCAGGTCGACCCCGTTCAGCGTCAGCATGCCCTTGTGCAGGAAGGTGCCCTGCGGGACGTACACCTCGAGCCCCTTGGCCTTGGCGTAGTCGATGGTCTTCTGGATGGCGACCTTGTTGTCCGTGATGCCGTCGCCCTTGGCGCCGAACGAGGTGATGGAGACGTAAGCCATGAAGCGGGTCCTGGTCCGTGGTGGCGGAAGGGACCGGCGGGGGCGCGGGTGGGCTGCCCAGGCCGCCGGTTTCTCGCGGGCGCCCGGCCGCCGCCCTTTTGGGGTGGATACCGGCCGAATGAGCGCCTTCGCACGGATAGGATTGCCCCGTATTGGCTAACGGCAGGTTAACCAAAACGGACGTGGTAAGGTAAAACCGCTACACAGACAAAGAAAATGCCGGCCCGCCGCGATATAATCGCGACGGAAACCGGCACAGAATTAAGATATTTATGGGGTGATTACTTGCCGCGACCGAGGACCCTCCGGTACGCCTCCGCCGTGCTGCGGCCGATGGCGGGCCAGGACAGGGCCTCCAGCGGCGCCGTGGGGCCGCGCGGGTGGGCGAGGAAGCCGCCCAGCGCCTCGGCCAGTACCTCCGGCCCCATCTCGCCCCGGTAGATGTGCACCCAGTCCCCGCCGACGGCCTGCTGCAGCTCGCGCAGGCTGCCGAGGTCGGGCACCAGCACCGGCCGGTCGAAGCTGAGCGCCAGGATGGCCGAGCCGGAGTTCAGGATGCGGCGGAACGGCAGCACGACCAGGTCGGCGGCGCCGAGGTAGAGCTGCATGTCCGCCTCGTCCACGAAGGCGTCGATCAGGCGGATGCGGGGGTCGGCCGCCGCCTCGATCTCCCGCTTGAGCGCGTCCGTGTGCACCCGCCCGGCGATCAGCAGGCGCAGATCCGGGTCCGGCAGGGCGGCGAAGGCGCGGGCCAGCTCCGGCACGTTCTTGTAGGCGCGCACGTTCCCGACGAAGGCCAGCACCCGCTCCCCCTCGCCGTAGCCGAGGCGCCGGCGCGCCTCCTCGCGCGTCAGCCCGGCGGCGTAGGCGCCGCGGAAGTCGCCGTGCGGGATGACGAAGGCCGGCCGGGCCTTCAGCCGCGGCCAGCGCGCCTCCACGATGGCGCGGGCCGACTGCGACAGGTGGATCACCCCGTCCACCATCGGCAGGAACAGCCTCCAGTACAGCTTCTCCAGCAGCGGGTGGCCGGGCTCGTGCGGGCCCTCGTTGTGGGCGGTCCAGACGACCCGGGCGCCGCGCAGCCGCTGCACCCACAGGGTCAGGAAGAAGACGGCGAAGCGCACCGCGTCGCGCAGGGTCAGGCGCTGGCTGACGAACTTCTCGGGGTGGTGCAGGTGCACCACGTCGTAGCGGCCGGACAGGCAGCGCTTCGGGCTGTACTCGTCCACCTCCAGCCCCTCCGCCTCCAGGCTTTCCGCTAGCAGGGCGTGGAAGGGCTGGGTGGCGCGGAAGCGGTCCTTGGGGAAGGCGAGCACGCGGACCTTCGCGCCGGCGCGGCCGGCCGCCCTGGGGGGCGCCGCGGCGTCCGGGGCGGCGGCCGGCGTGGAAGGACGGGTCGCGGTCTGTTCGGTGAACGGGGCCATGGACATGGGAGGACGCTGCCTTCGTGCGGGGGCTCGTGCCGGGGGACTCGTGCCGGGGGGCTCGTTCCGGGGACAGGGCTGACAACGCGCGGCGCGCCCGGCCGTTGCACCGCAACAAGGCGCACCCCGGCGGGGCTACCCCGCCTCAGTGCCCGGCTACGCCGCCGGGTCCGGGCCGGAGCGGGGGCGCGGCGTGTTAATGCTGCCTGTCCGCCGTCCCCTCACCCGCCTCATTCCTCTCGGAGGAGGAGCCCTGATCATGAACGCCAGCCCGATGAACGCGACCGGCCACGTCGACCTGCCCTGCCCGATCCGCCACCGCACCCCGGACGACGCCCAGCACTTCGTCGGCTTCCACGACGTCTGCCCCTGGGCGCCCGCCGGCGACGTGCTGGCCGTCCACCGTATCCCCAAGGGCTTCGAGCGGACGCCGCGGGCGGAGGACGTGGCCGACATCTGCCTCTGGGACCCGGCGCGGGGCCGGGTGGAGAAGGTCGGCGAGACCACCGCCTGGAACCTCCAGCAGGGCTCCCGCCTGCAATGGCTGCCGGGGGCGGCGCGCACGCTGGTCTGGAACGAGCGGCGGGGCGAGCGCTTCGTCGGCGTGCTGATGGACCTGGAGACGGGCGTGAAGCGCGACGCCGCCTGCACCCTCTACGCCCTGCACCCGGGGGGCAAGGTGGCGCTGACCCCCAGCTTCGCCCGGCTGGGCCGCTACTACGAGAGCTACGGCTACGCCGGCGGCACGGCACCGGGCCTGAACGCCACGGCACCGGCCGAGGACGGCATCTGGCGCGTGGACCTGGAGGCGGACCGGGCGGAGCTGCTGGTGCCGATCGACCGGGTCGCCTCCTTCGGCGGGCTGGTGGTGGACCCGCCGGTGGCGCATTTCCTGACGCACCCGACCTGGAACCCGGCCGGCACCCGCTTCTGCTTCATCCACCGCTACTTCACCCGGTTCGGGGAGATGATGTCGCGCATGTTCGTGGCCGACGCCGACGGCGAGGGCTTGCGCATGATCTCCGACGACCGCGTCTCCCACTTCGACTGGTACGACGACGAGACCGTGGTGGTGTGGGCGCGCATCGGCATGAAGCAGCTGGGCGCGCTGCGCAACCGCGGCCTGCTGCAGCACCCGCTGGTGCGGCCGCTGGTGAAGGTGGCGAAGAGCCTGCGCCCCGACCTGAAGCGCCGCATCAACAATGCCGGCTACTGGAAGATCGACATCTTCGGCCGGCACGAGCCGGAGCTGGTCATCGAGCGGATCGAGGACGGGCACCAGATGTTCTCGGGCGACCGCCGCTGGATGCTGACCGACACATACCCGGACGAGGGCCGCGTCTCCACCCTGATGCTGTTCGACCTGAAGGAGGGCCGCATCTACGACGTGGCGAAGCTGGACTCGCCCCCGCACGCCCACCACGACTTCCGCTGCGACCTGCACCCGCGCTGGAACCGCACCTTCGACCGGATCGCCGTGGACAACGACGCCGACGGCTTCCGCCGCGTCCTGGTCATCGACCCCGCCCCCGTCTTCTCCATGGCGGGGGAGCGGGAGGAGGCCGCCCCGGCGACGGCGACCGCCCCGGCCGCGGCGTGACCTGCGGTCCCCTTTTTTGCAGGGGGAGGGATGGGAAGACCACGGCCTGAACAGCCGTCCCCTCTCCCAGGGGGAGAGGGACAGGGAGAGGGGGTACGGGGCCGCAGGACTTTCCCCGAAGCCGGGGAAGGGCACCCTTTCCTGAGGCGTCTTACCCCCTCTCCCGGCCCTTCGGGCCACCCTCCCCCCATGGGGGAGGGGAAGTCGCCGCCGCCCGTCGACAGGCGCCCCGTTCAGGCGGCGCGGGCGTAGTAGACGGCGTCGCAGCAGCACCCCTCGCCGGGGCGGCGGGCGGGGCAGGCGAACTCGCCGTCCTCGCAGCCCCGCCGCCAGAGGCGGGGCACCCGGTGCCAGGGGCGGTAGCCGAAGCCGGACAGCAGCCGGTCCACCGGCACGCCGTCATCATGCACCCAGGCGGGCGACAGGAAGGTGGCGGCGCCGAGCGCCCGCAGCCGCCGCTCGAACGCCTGGACCAGGACCGGGCCGATGCCGCGGCCGCGGCAGGCGGGATCGACGGCGATGGTCTTCAGCAGCGCCAGCCTCCCGGCGGCGTCCGCCCGGGCCAGCGCCGGCGGCAGGGGCGAGGGGCCAAGCTCCGGATGCTCCGCCGCCAGGGCGCCGGGCGCCAGCCGCCAGCCCCAGACGAAGCCCAGCGCCGGCCCGGCCGGGGCGTCCCGCGCCACCAGCACCGCGGCACCGGGCCGTGCCAGCACCGGGCCCACGCCGTCGACGTAGCCCTCGCCCAGGGCGGCGCCGGCGATGCGCAGCACCGCCGCCTCGTCCCCGTCCCGGTAGTCCTCCGCGAAGACGCCGTCCGCCATCGCCCCGCTCCCCCTCCAGCCAGGAGCGGGGTTCTAGGGGAGCGGGCGCGCTCTGCCAAGGAGCCGACGGGTTCGGGCGCCCGGCTCAGGCGTCGTCGTCCTCGTCGTCCTCGGGCTCGGGCAGGCCCTTGGTGCCGCGCAGCTTGGCGCGGGTCAGGTTGACGCCGCGCATGTCGGCGCCCTCCAGGTTGGCGTCCGTGAGGTCGACGCGGGCGAAGTTGGCGTTGCGCAGCTGGGTGCGGCGCAGGTCCGCCCCCTCCAGCTTGGCGCCGCTGAGGTCGACGCCGACCATGACGGCCTTGCCCATCTTGGCCCGCTCCATGTCGACCCGCCAGTCGTGGCCCTGGATCGACATGGTGGTGGCGACGACGCCGGTCATGTCGGCGCCGGACAGCATGGCGCGCACCAGCCGGGCGCCGCGCAGGTTGGCGTTGCGCAGGTTGGCCCCGCGCAGGTCGGCGCTGGTCAGGTCGGCCATCATCAGGGCGGCGCCCGACAGGTTGGCGTCCTTCAGCACGGTGCCGCGCAGCAGGGCGGCGGACAGGGTCATCTTGGAGAGGTCCGCCCCGGTCAGGTCCTTGCCCGACAGGTCGGCCTGGCGCCCGGTCTGGCCGCCGCTGTCGATCCAGGCCAGGTGCTGCTTCAGGATGTCGGCCAGCGTCGCCTCCAGGTCGGCGAGCTTCTCGACGATCCTGGCGTCCTTCACGTTGGCCAGCGACAGGTCCACCCCGTCCAGGATGGCGCCGATCAGGTTGCACTGGGACAGGTTGGCGTGGCGCAGGATGCAGGCGGACAGCACCGCCCCCTCCAGGTTGGCACCCTCCAGGTTCGCCTCCGACAGGTCGGCGCTGGTGAGGTCGCAGCCCATCAGGTTGCAGCCCGACAGGTCCGCCCGGATCAGGATGGAGCCGCGCAGGTCGGCGTCGCGCAGGTCGGTCTGCACGATGAAGCTGTCGGAGATGCGCGCCTTGGTCAGCGTCGCCCGCATCACCACGGCCTTGGACATGTCCGTCTTGTCCTGGTCGTTCACGGTGACCAGCTGGCCGTTGCGGGCCATGGCGAGGGTGCCGTTGCGGAAGTCGACGGAGGTCAGGTTGGCGCCGATCATGACGGCGCCGCGCATGATGGTGCCGCGCATGTCGGCCGCCGTCATGTTGGCCTGCATCAGGTCCGCCTCCGACAGGTCGGCGGCGTAGAAGTTGGCCATCTGCAGGTCGCAGCCGCGCAGCAGGGTGCCGGACAGCTTGGCCCCGGTGAAGTCGGCGGCCGACAGGGTGCGGCCCGACAGGTCCAGGTGCGAGAGGTCGCAGAACTTGAAGCTGGCGCGCTGGCCGCGGATGCGGTTCTGGGCGAAGGCCTCGTGCAGCGCCGCCATGTCGTCGGCCTCGGCCTGGCTGACCTTGCGCCGGTAGATGGCGGGCTGGGGCGTCTCCGGCTCCCCGGCGCCGAGGCCGGAGCGCATGGCCGCCTCGGCCTCGGCTTCCGCCTGGGCGGCCTTGGCCTTCTCCCGACCCGCGCGCGAGGTCATCGCCGACCAGCGGTCGATCTCCTCGTCCTTGTTGGGATTCCTGGACATGGGTGAGGGGGTAGCCCGACCGGTGCAGCACTGAAGTGATACGCTACCCGGAAGTATATAGCGGACGCACCCGGAGTCGAGGTTCCCGGCCCCCGAGTCCCAAATTTTGCCCGGCAAGCTTTTCCCCCGGCGCCGCGACATTGATTCCGGTCCGTTCTCCCCTACCCCTGCAAGCAACTGATTCAAAACGTGTTTTCGACTGGCACACCGCTTGCTCCTTGTCCGGCGAACCGAAATGGGGCCCGCACGGGCCAACGCCCTGGAGTGGAGGAGTAAGCGATGTCGTTCGTGCAGGATTGTGTGAGCCTGTCCCGCCAGCACCTGGTGGCCGGCTACCTGGCCGAGGCCGAGATGAGCTGCCGCAGCGCGCTGGCCGCGGAGCCGGTGAACTCGGAGGCGACCCACCTGCTGGGCATCATCGCGCTCCGCGCCAACCGCCCGGCGGAAGCGAACGAGCTGTTCGTGAAGGCCATCGAGCTCGACTCCAACGTCGCCCAGTACCACAACAGCCGCGGCGTCCTGCTCTACGGCTGCCGCCGCTTCGACGAGGCGGAGGAGGCCTTCCGCAAGTCGGTCGAGCTCGACCCGCGCGACGCGCTGGCGCAGAACAACCTCGGCAACGCGCTGCGCGCCCTGGGCCGGCTGCAGGAGGCCGAGCTGTGCTTCCGCGAGGCGGTGGAGCTGCGCCCCTCCTACGCCGAGGCGCACAACAACCTGGGCAACACGCTGCGCGAGATGGGCGTGCTGGACGAGGCGGAGTTCTGCTTCCGCCACTCCCTGGCGCTGCGCCCGCACAACCTCGACGCCATGTACAACCTGGGCACGCTGCTGCTCTACACCGACCGGCTGGAGGAGGCGGGCCGCCTGTTCGCCGCGGTGCTGGCCGCCGACCCGACCCGGTACGAGTCCGCGATCTGCCTCAGCCAGGTCTTCCAGGGCCAGGGCCGCGTTGACGACGCGGTGGCACTGCTGACCGGCGTGCACAACCGGGCGCCGGACAACCAGGCCGTCCTGTTCGCCCTGCAGCTGCTGCGCTCCACCCAGGTGCCGGCCTGGCACATCCCGATGATCAACGACCAGGAGCGCAACGACGCCTACGAGGCGGCGTTGCTGCGCGCGGTGAAGCCGGGCGACCTGGTGCTGGAGGTCGGCACCGGCTCCGGCCTGGTCGCCATGATGGCCGCCCGCGCCGGCGCCTCCAAGGTCGTCACCTGCGAGATGCACAAGCCGCTGGTCGAGGTGGCGCGCGAGACCGTCGCGCTGAACGGCTATTCCGACCGCGTCACCGTGGTCGACAAGAAGTCCACCGACCTGAAGGTGGGCGAGGACCTGCCGGCCAAGGCCGACGTGTTCGTCTCCGAGCTCATCAACGTCGGCATGCTGGCGCCCGACATGCTGGCGATCCTGCAGCACGCCCGGCGCAACCTGGTGAAGCCGGACGCCAGGATCATCCCGGCCGCCGCCACCGTCTACGCCCAGCTGATCCAGGCGGACGAGCTGCGCCGGGTCAGCCCGGTGCGCACCATCAGCGGCTTCGACATGAGCCGGTTCGACCAGTTCCGCACGCCGGGCTACTCGGTCATCGACCTCGCCACCGACCCGCACCGCATGCTGTCCGACCCCTTCCCCGCCTGGTACTTCGACTTCCGCGCGCCGATGGCCGACAGCGACCTGAAGACCATGACCGTGACGGCCAACGCCGCCGGCCTGGTGCACGGCGTCGCCTTCTGGTTCGACCTGCACATGGACGAGGAGGTCACCTACAGCTCCAAGTCGGCCGCGCGCACCAACCACTGGAAGCAGGCCGTCTACTTCTTCGCCCAGGACCTGAAGGTGCAGAAGGGCCAGCCGGTCATGCTCGGCACCGGCTACGACCGCACCCAGATCCACTTCTTCATCTGAGGGCTCTCCCGGTACGGGCGTCGGGCGCCGCGTCCTCCTCCTCCCGCGGCACCCCGGTCTCCCCGCCCGTCAACTCCCGGCGGCCACCCCACGAGGGTGCGCCGCCGGGTTTGTTTCGGGTGGGGAACGGGCGATGGCGGCCGTTGCGGGTCCGGTTCGGGCGTTGCGGGTGGGGCCGGCGCGCTTGGGGCTGGGCCGTGCCCGTTCTTTTTGCCGTCATTCCCGCGGAGGCGGGAATCCAGGTAATGAGCGTGCTACGGCACCGGGCAAAGGGGCGCGGACGTCGACGGAGGCGCCCGTTCCCGCCGGTCTTGCGGGCTGAATGCCTGGATTCCCGCCTCCGCGGGAATGACGGCAGTGGGGAGGTAAGGCGACCCTTCTGCCAGGGTGGCGGCATTGGCGAGACGGCGCTTCTCCGACCAGTGTGACGGCAGTGGGGAGGGCCCCTCCCTACCCCCGCAGCGCCGCGCGCACGTCCTGCTCGGCGTTCCGCTGGCGTTCGTCGCAGACGATGAGGAAGATGGAGACGGCCTCGACCTCGCGGCCGACGGGGCTGGCGACGACGCTGCCGTCGGCGGCGGCGTAGCCGACGGGCGTGCCGATGCCGGCCTGGACCACGCGCAGCAGCAGCTCGTTCCAGGGGCCGCGCCAGGCTTGGCCGAGCTCGACGCGCAGGCACTCGTCCCCCTCGGCGGTGAAGAGGTTCTCGATCAGCGCCTCGGCGCCGGGGCTGACCAGGGCGCGGGCCGCCATCTCGGGATAGCCGTGCATGGGCCGGATCGTCTGGGTGGCCCCGGCCTTCTGCAGCCGCGCCCGGTCGCCGTGCTCCACGCACTCGGCCACCACGGGCACGGTGGCGGAGCGCTCGCGCAGGCGCATGACGGTGTCGAGCACGCGGGCGTCGGCCTCCCGGTCCGTCTCGGAGGAGGCGAAGACCAGAACGGCGCGCGCACTTTCCGGATGCGCCTTGTCGAGCGCGCGGGGGTCGGCGGCGGCGCCGGCGACGTGCACCAGCCCGCGCTCCGCCAGCACCCCGGCGATGCGCCCGTCGCCGAAGGCGCGGGTCAGCATCAGCACCTCCACCTCGGCCCAGGCCGGGTGCAGCCGGACCTGGTCGACCAGCCGCGCGACGTGCTGCGTCGCGTCGCCCGAGGGCTCCCCCACCAGCAGCAGATGGTCCTTCATCTTCCAGTCCCAGGCCCCGCCGGCCTGCCTCTCGCGAACGGTTGAGCGCCACTCCGCATAGTCGGCGACGGCCTTCGCCAGCACGAAGATGCCGCCGGCATACATCAGCAGCAGGGTGGCGGCGCGCCCGGCCTGCGTCTTGGCGCTGAGGTCGCCGTAGCCGACCGTCATGACGGTCGTGGCGGTCAGCCACAGCCCGTCCCAGGCCGACATCCCCTCCAGCCACATCATGGCGAGGATGTGCAGCAGGTTCATCAGCAGCAGCCAGACGCCCATGCCCTTCAGCTGCAGCCGCAGGTCGGCCGGGTCCACCGCCACCCGCCGGCGGCGGAAGAAGCCGAAGATGTACTTGCCCGCCACCGCCGCCGGCCCTCAGGGCTCGAACAGGTGCGGCACGAAGCGGCTGCCGTCGCCGGTGATGGGGCTCATGTCCTCGCGCAGGCCCATGCCCTTCGCCTCGTCCCCCACCATCCAGACGCCCAGAACCAGGTGCCCGCCGGCGTCGCGGCGCAGCTCGGCGTGCTCCTGGTAGACCCAGCCCTCCGCCCCGGCGAAGCGGGCGCGGCCGCTGCCCACCGCCTCGCCCTGGGGGCGGCCGTCGGGGCCCAGCGTGGCGATCTCCACCCCGTCCCCCTCGCGGCCCCAGAGCGGCTTGGCGACCACCCGGTCGCCGGGCTTGAACTCGGTCGCGGCGAAGGAGGTGCGCAGCAGGTTGGGATGGCCGGGCGCCAGCTCCCACAGGAACGGCAGGATGCCATTGGTCAGCATCAGCTTCCACAGGGGCTCCATCAGCACCAGCCGGCCGGCCGTGACCGCCTCCAGCAGCGCCGGCCCGTCCTGGTCCTGGATCAGCCATTCGGGGGGATAGAGGCTCCATAGCGCCTCGATCCGGTTGCCGTCGCGGTCGTAGAAATGCCGGTCGCCGGGATCGAAGCCGACGTCGCCGATGGGCACCAGCCGCGTCGCCAGCCCGGCCTCCGCCGCCGTCGCCTGCAGGTAGGAGGCGGTGCCCATGTCCTCGCCCGTGTCCTGGGCGGTGAAGTGGACGGGGCGCCCGCCGAGGTCGGCGGCGAGGTCCCGCCAGCGCGCCACCAGCGCCTCGTGCAGCCCGTTGAACTGGTCCTTGCCGGCGGCGAACTCCTCCAGCCAGTGCCACTGCACGACCGACGCCTCGTACAGGCTGGTGGGGGTGGAGGCGTTGTACTCTAGCATCCTCGGCGCCGAGCCGGGGGCGCCGCTCCAGGCCAGGTCGAAGCGGCCGTAGAGCGGCCGCTCCCCCTGCCCCGCGCGGAAGCGGCGCCAGCTCCACTCCACCGCCCGCGCCACGTCGGGCGGCAGGCCCAGCCGGTCGTAGAGCCGCCGCTCCACCACCCGCTCGCAAGCGCGGAGGCAGAGCGCGTGCAGCGCGGTCGCCGCGTCGTCCAGCAGGTCGATCTCGGCCCCGGTGAACTCCCAGTGGGCGCTCTCGTCCCAGTAGGGATCGCCGCCCGGCGAGTGGAAGGTGAAGCCCAGCTCCTGCTCGACCCGCCGCGTCCAGTCGGGACGGGGGGCGTGCGCGACCCGCCGCATGGCCCCCTCCCTCAGCCGCCGCCGGAGGAGGCGCGGGAGCCGGTGCCCCCGAACCCGCCGAAGCTGCGGCCCGAGCTGCGCGAGGCCGTGGGCGCCGCGGCCGTCGGGCGCGACTGCACCGCGTCGGCGGCGACGGTGGTGCGGGCGCTCCACCGCCCCGTGCTGGCGCCGACCAGCGCGCCGCTGCCCACGCCGGACGAGCCGCAGTTGCGGGCCGCCGGGTTGCAGCCGCCGCCGAAGCGGGTGACCGAGTTGCCGCCGCTGTAGACGTAGCCGCGGCGGTCCGCGTAGAGCGGCCGGGCGTAGCGCTTGCGCTTGTACGCGTCGCCGACCTCGTCGATCACCTCGGACACGAGGTAGCCGACCATGAAGGGCATGAAGAAGCTGGAGCCGCCGCCGCCGGCCACCTCCTGCCGCACCTCGCGGCAGGCGCCCTCGCCCACCTCCTGCTCGCATTCCCCGAGCGTGGGGAAGCGGGGGGCGGTCGCCAGATGCTCCGCCTCGGCGTCCTGGAACGCCTGCTGGCAGCGCTCGGCGTCGACGCCGTCGGCGACGCAGGCCTGGGCGTCGGAGAATATGCGGACCTCCTCCTGCCCGCTGTCGCAGCCGGCGAGCGCCAGCGCCGAGCCGGCGAGGAGAAGGGTGGAG
>DASPKT010000440.1:0-16560 GCA_035627915.1 Azospirillaceae bacterium | reverse complement strand
TTGCCCAGGTTCAGCAGCAGGGCGCCGCGGGCGCTGGCGTTCAGGTCCAGCTGCTCCCAGGCGTGGCCGGTGCGGCGGCCAACCCGGCGCAGCGCGATGTGGCGCAGGCCCGGCAGGTCGGCGGCGTCGGGCGGCGCGTGGATGACGGCCGGCCAGGGCTCGCCGGCTTCCGCCCGCTCCGCCAGCCGTGCGTCCAGCGCCGTCACCAGCTCGCGGGCATAGCGCTGCACGCCGGTCAGGCGCTGCGCCAGGAAGCGGCCGTTGACCACCAGCGGCGGCAGGGCACGGGCGGCCGCGCGGGTGCGGCCGTTATGGGCGACCAGGGTCAGGCTCATGCCCGGCCTCCCGCCGCCAGCAGCTGCGGCGCCGGCGCCTCCGCCGCGTCGCCGGCGATCAGCCGGGCCAGTTCCGCCCAGCTGCGGATGCCGGCGCGCGAGACGGACTGGCGGTCGAAGTTCCGCGCCGCCTGCAGCGCCGCGTAGATGCTGTCGCGGTCGCCGGGATTGTAGCCCAGCACGTGCGGCCGGTCGGCGCGGGTGGCGAAGTCGGGCGCCACCGAGGGCAGCCGGCACCAGGTGTACTGGGTCAGCTTCAGCGAGCTGTCGGCCAGCGTCTCCGCCCCCTCGCGGTAGACGTAGGGCGCCAGCCCGGCGTCGGCGTGCTGGACGAAGGGGACCGTCTCGGCGAAGGGGATCTCGCCGTACCAGCGGACGTTCGGCCGCTCGAACCGCCGCTCCAGCTTGCCGACCAGGTGGAAGGTCCAGTCCGGGAACAGGGCGGAGGCCGCGTCGGCGAAGTCGTAGTCGAAGAAGGAATGGCCGACCGACACCAGGTGCACGCCGCCCGGCGGGTAGGGGCGCGGCGTCGGCCGGTCGAAGACCGAGACGTCCACCCCGTGCGGCTGGAAGCGGATGTTGGGCAGGTGGCCGAAGCGCCGCACCGTGTAGCGCGACGGCGCGCTGACCAGGTCGAACAGCGGCAGGACCCGCTCCTCCGCCTCCACCACGATCCGGTGCTGGCCCAGGTTGCGGGTGTCGTCGGACACCCGGTAGACCAGCCGCGCCCGCGGGTTCAGCCGCCTGAGCCGCTCCACCAGCAGCAGCGCGCCGGTGCTCTCCACCATGATGAGGTCGGCGGCGCGCACGATCGGCTCCAGCGCGCCCAGCGGCAGCCGGGGATAGAGGCCGAACAGCGGCGCCGACAGCCGGTCCATCAGGTCGGAGCGCAGGTGGAAGACGTGGAAGGGCGTCATCCAGACGAAGCTCGTCACCCCGCCCGGCTTCGCCACCGGCCGGCCGGCCTCCGCCTCGACCGGGTATTCGAAGCGCGGGTCGCCGCGCAGGCGGGAGACCGGGCTGATCTGGGTGGTGACGAAGGTGACGTCCCACCCGTCGGCCGCCAGCGCGTCCGCCAGGAAGTGGAAGTTGGCCTTGCGGTGCGAGGCGTAATAGTGGCCGGAGAGCAGCACGGCGCGGCGCCCGGCGCCGGCCGCGGCGGGGGAGGAGGCATCGTCGGCGCTGCCCGCGCGGAACGGCGTCGGGGCCGCGCTGGGGTCGGGGCGGCTGGTCAAGGTCGGGGCTCCGGCTGGGAGGTGTCACCCGCCTTAACGCGCCCGGCGCCCGGAGGCTCCCGGCCCATGCCGCATTGCCGCATAGGGGGTGCGCCGCCCTCGCCGTGACGGACGCCGCCCTGGACTGTTGGTCATGCTCCGGGACGGCCGGCCCGTGCCCCGGTGGTACCCCCGATCCCGCCCGCACCAGCCATCGGCGCGGGGGATGCGGCGTGGTCCGCCATGGTTGGATCGGCGTTATGCACGTGGCGCGGCCCCTGGCTGGGCGCCCGCGCTCCCGCCGTCTCACAGAATCAAGGTTGCCGCATGGGTTCGGAAGACGTCGTCCAGTTCCGGGAAGGGCGCGCGCAGCGGCTCTCCCGCATCCTGGCGGAGCAGCAGCAGGTCACGCTGCGTGACCAGCTCCTCAAACTGAAGCGCCGCCGCTGGCTCATCCTCGGCACCATGGCGGTGCTGACCCTGCTGACATGGCTCTTCGTGGAGCGGATGACCCCGCTCTACACCGCCACCAGCACCGTCATGATCGAGACGCGCCAGCAGCAGACCCTCGACGTGGAGAGCGTCGTGTCCGGCCTGCCGCCGGACGTCGAGACGATCCAGGGCGAGATCGCCATCATCCAGTCGCGCGGGCTCGCGCAGAAGGTCGTGGACAAGCTGTCCCTCGACCGGCTGCCGGAGTTCAACCCGGACCTGCGGGAGAAGAGCTTCTTCGACCCCGTCGGCTGGGTGAAGGGCGGGGTGAACTGGGTGGTCGGCCTGTTCTCCGCCGAGACGCCGCAGCCCGCGGCCGACCCGAAGGAGGAGCTGCGCAACCGCATCGTCTCCAACGTGCTGAACAAGCTGGAGGCGAAGCCGCGCGGCCGGTCCCGGGTGATCGAGATCGCCTTCACCTCGGAGGACCGCCAGCTCTCCGCCAACGTCGCCAATACCTTCGCCGACCTCTACATCATGGAGCAGCTCGAGGCGAAGTTCGAGGCGACCGAGCGGGCCACCCGCTGGCTGAACGAGCGCGTGGCCGAGCTGCGCGACCAGACCGAGGCGTCGGAGAAGGCGGTGGAGGAGTACCGCGCCAAGGCCGGCCTGCTGGAGGGCGAGGGCGCCACGCTCGCCGCCCAGGAGCTGTCGCGGCTGAACGCGGAGCTGATCCTGCTGCGCTCCAACACGGCCGAGGCGGAGGCGCGCCTGCGCGCCGCCGAGAGCGCCCGCGGCGTCAGCAACGTCAACTCGCTGCCCATGGCGGTGCTGCAGAACCCGCTCATCCAGACCCTGCAGCAGCAGCAGATCCAGCTGAACCGCCGCCAGGCGGAACTGTCGGAGAACCTGGGCGACAAGCACCCGACGATGCTCCAGCTGAAGGCCGAGATGGCCGACCTGGCGGGCCGCATCCGGGACGAGGTCAACAAGATCATCTCCGGCCTGCGCAACGAGGTCGCCATCGCCCGCCAGCGCGAGCAGGTCGTCACCGCCGAGCTGAACCGCCTGAAGACCCAGGCCGGCGGCCGCGGCCAGTCGGTGGTGCAGCTGAAGGGGCTGGAGAACGACGCCGGCGCCAAGCGGCTGCTGCTGACCACGCTGATGCAGCGCTTCAACGAGACCGCCCTGCAGCAGGACCTGCAGCAGGCCGACGCAAGGGTCATCTCCCCGGCGCCGGTGCCGCTGCGGCCCTCCTCGCCCAACGTGCCGCTGGTCCTGGGCCTGGCCCTGTTCTTCTCGGCCATCCTGGGCGTCATCCTGGCCTATGTCGCCGAGCAGCTGGACCAGGGCTTCCGCAGCGCGGAGCAGCTGAGCCAGATCACCGGCGTCTCCTCGCTCGGCATCGTGCCGCAGCTGGGCCGGGGCAACCGGGACGTGGTGCCGCAGGACTACTTCCTGAAGAAGCCGCGCTCGGCCTTCGGCGAGTCGGTCTCCAGCGCGGTCGCCAGCCTGTTCCTGACCTCCGGGGAGAAGCGGCCCCGCTCCATCATGGTGACCTCCTCCCTCCCCGCGGAGGGCAAGAGCACCATGTCGGTCAACATCGCCCGCGCCGTGTCCCAGTCGGGCCTGCGCACGCTGCTGATCGACGGCGACCTGCGCCGGCCGACCCTGCACACGCTGCTGGGCCTGCCGATGGCGCCGGGCCTGGTGGAGTACCTGCAGGACAAGGCCGGTCTGGAGGACATCGTCCGCCGCGACCCCAAGAGCGGGGTGGACTTCATCGCCGCCGGCGGCCAGGTCTCCAACCCGCTGCACTTCCTGGCGGCGGACAAGACCCGGGCCTTCATCCATGGCCTGTCCAAGCACTACGACTTCGTCGTGGTGGACAGCTCGCCGGTCATGGTGGTGTCGGACAGCCGCATCCTGTCGCGCTACGTGGACGAGACCGTCTTCGTCGTGCGCTGGGCGCGGACCCGGCGGGAGCACGTCATCCACAGCCTCAAGCAGCTGGTGGAGGCCGGCGCCAACGTCGGCGGCGTGCTGCTCTCCATGGTCAACACCAAGCGCCACGCCGACTACAGCTTCGGCGACAGCGGCCAGTACCATCTGGGCCCGCGCTACTACGAGCACTGAACCGGGTTCGGTCCAGGCCGGAACGGGAAGGGGGCGCCGCGAGGCGCCCCCTTTTCTCATCCGGCTGCCGGCTTCCGGGCACCTACCGCGCCCCGGTGTCCTTGCCGACGGTCTTCGTCGTGCCCGGGCTGCCGCCGCGGGTGGAGCCCTGTTGGGTGTCGGGGTCGGTGCCGGGGGTGCCGGCCATGCCGGTCCCGGTCTTGCCGCCCGGCACGGCGCCCGTGCCGGCCCCGGCCGGCGCCTGGCGGCCGCTGCCGCCGCCCTGGTTGCTTGCCGCCATCGTCCATTCTCCTGTGGTCCCCTAGGGAGGGACCGGAGCAACAGGCGCGGGCGCGTTTAGTCCCGCGCCGCCGCGGGGGCGCCGGCCAGCAGGTCGCCGACCGCCCGGCGGAAGGTCTCCGGCACCCGGCCGTTGCAGACCAGGTGCTGGGCCGGGACCAGGGGCGCGTCGGCGAAGCGCACCACCCGGCTGGTGCCGCGGGCGAGCGCCTGGGCCGGCACCGCCAGGCTGGCCAGCGAGTCCTCGCGTGACAGGAAATAGTCGATCTGGCCGCGCTCCAGCAGGTCGACCAGGCTGATCCGGTCGGCGGAGACCTCGTAGATCCGGGGCTTGCGGGCACGCACCCAGGCGTCCGCCTCGGTCCCGTAGGAGACGCCCAGGCGCCAGCCCAGCGTCAGGGAGGGATCGGCCAGCAGCCCCTCCAGTGTCCTGTGAGCGTCGATGCGGCGGTCGTCGGCACGGGCCATGATCGCCATGCGCTGGCCCGGTTCCAGCGGCGGGGAGAACCAGAGCCTGGCCTCCCGCTCCGGCGTGCGCATGACGTGGGAGACGCAGGCCGGCCGGGAATCGTCGGGCAGCTCCCTCAGCACCTGGGCGAAGGGCAACGGTCCCTCCACGATGATCGGCACCCCGGCGCGCGTCGCGGCCTCCGCCACGAACTCCGCGGCGCCGCCGTGGCCGGGCACGGCGTACTGGGCGTTGTCGGCGGAGAACAGCAGCAGGGTGACCGGGTCCTGCGGCGGCGCGGCGGCCGCCGGGGCCGCCAGCAGAAGGAAAAGGGCAAGGAGGGTTGGCCGGCTTCCCACGGTCCCCGCGTCCCGCGTTGGCGCATCGATCCTGCGGACCAGCATGCGCCCGGAGGGGCGGCTTTGTTAATAGGCTTTTCGGGCCATGCCCGGCCGACCCCTCCTGCCGCCAGGGACCTCACCTCATTCCGCGAAGGCGCGCACGTTGGGAGCCGCGTCGCGCGCCCGGTTGAACAGGGAGACGCCGTCCAGGTGGTTCGGCGCCGGCGCCCCCATCAGCTGCAGGATGGTGGGGGCCAGGTCGACGCCGTGGCCGTTGGGCAGCTCGCCCTGGCCGATGCCGGGACCGGCGGCGACCACGAAGCCGTCGGAGGTGTGGCTGCCGGTGCGGCGGTAGGGCACCGGGCCGATGCGGCCGATGCCGGGCCCCTCCACCACGTCGGCCGGCTGGCTCTCCCACTCCACCACCAGGTCGGCGTCGGGCAGGCGGGGATCGTCGTCCAGCGCCCGGGTGCGGGTGCGCACGACGTTCTTGGCCACCTTGCGGCCGTTGCGCGGGTTGGTCATCGCCATGATCTCCGCCGTGATCTCGTCGCACACGCGGTCGTAGTCGGCGGGATCGACGATGCCGTTGGCCTCGCGGCCCTTCAGGTTGATGCGGACATAGCCGTCGGCGAAGGTCGGCAGGGCGAAGGCCTTCATGCGCGGCCAGCAGTTGGCGTACCAGGAGGCCGGCATGAAGGTGATGCCGCCGGCCTTGTTCGGGTGCGCCGGCCCCTCGCCGGAGCCGATCAGCCGTTCCAGCTGCCAGGAATAGTCGAAGCGCACCTTGCCGCGGACCAGCCGGCGCAGCGGGTTCCAGTCCTCCTTGCGGGCGTAGATCTCCGACGCCCAGTGCCGCCGCCTCACCAGGGTGCGCGGGTCGGGCAGCGGGCCGCCCGGCTCGCCCCTGGCGAAGGCGGCCTTGCCGAAGCTCATGCGGTAGAGCAGCTCCGGCAGGAAGAACATGCTGGGCACGTCCATGGAGTTCGCCTCCATGCCGTGGGCGGAGAAGACCACCACGCGGGCCCCCTCGGGCGCCGCCTCGATGATGCGGGCCATCGCCCGGTCGATCTCCTCCTGGATCAGCAGCAGGGGGTCGGGCCGATCGGGGGTGGGGGCGCGGTAGAGCGGGTGGTCGGGCTGCGACAGGTGCCACAGCGCGTGCCCGGCGGAGTGCGGCTCGCCGAACATGGTGAGGAACAGGTCCCAGCGGTCGCGCTTCAGCAGGTCGCAGCAGATGTCGGCGCGGCGGCGGATGCCGGTCACCATGCTGTCGATCAGCCACTGCTCGCGGTGGCTCTCCCACGGTTCGAAATTGTCCTTCTCGAAGGCCGGGTGCTCGCCGTACTTGGCGACCAGCTCCTCCATCAGCCCGCGCGGCAGCGAACCGGTCGGCGACTGCGGGCTGTGGGCGCCCCAGGCCAGCGCCTGGATGCCGTTCACCTTGTCCGACAGGGTGGCGTGCGGCATGTCGAAGACGGCGATCCTGTAGTCCTGGCCCAGCGCGTAGAACGGCCGGACCTCGTCGAAGCTGTAGGCGCCGGTCTGGGTGGTCGTGTAGGTCTTCGGGTCGTACTTGATCGGGGTCCAGTAGCCCGTCTTCTGCGGCGCGCAGCCGGTCAGGAAGGTCGTCCAGGGCAGCTCCGCCGAATAGACCGCGAAGTTCTCCAGCTTGGCGTGCATGCCCTCGGCCCGCAGCTTCGCCAGGGTTGGAAGCCGCCCCTCCGCCAGCCACTTGTCGACCAGCGTGCGTTCGGCGGAATCGAGGCCGATGGCGATGACGGGATGGCTCATGGTGACCGTGTCCTCGAGGTGAAGTCCAGGCAGGGCGGGCGCAACAGATGGACGCGCGGTGCCGCGCGTCCCCGCGCCCGCGTCGGACAGGAAACGCATCCGCACCGCCCCCGGGTTCCGCCGCCGGTTGCGGCAAAGCGCCATCGTCCGGGCGGTCGCGGCGGCTCTGGGGTGGTACCGCCATCCGGAGTTGCGGTGCGGGGGGAACCGGGCCGCCGCCGGTACCGTTGATCCGCCAACGAAAGGGAGCCGCCGTCCCAGCGGCAACCCGCATGTCCGCAGGAGCTCGACCCGCTTGTCCACGGATACCGCCCCGGCCCCGGCCGCCGCCGAAGGGCCCGCCCCCGGCGCCCCCGCCATCAGCGCCGTGATCTGCACCCACAACCGGGCGGACCATTTGCGCCGCGCCGTCGCCAGCCTGCAGGAGCAGACCCTGCCGGCCGACCGGTTCGAGATCATCGTGGTCGACAACGGCTCCACCGACGCCACCCGCGACGTGGTGGAGGAGTTCGCCGGCGCGCCCCACCCGATCCGCTACATCTACGAGCCGGTGCTGGGCCTCTCGCGCGCCCGCAACACCGGCTGGCGCCGGTCCCGGGCGCCGCTGGTGGCCTACCTCGACGACGACGCCATCGCCGCGCCCGACTGGCTGGAGCGGCTGGTGGAGAGCTTCCGCGCGGAGGCCTGGACGGCCGGCTGCGTCGGCGGGCTGATCGAGGGCAACTGGGAGGCGCCGCGGCCGGGCTGGCTGCACGACGTGCTGCTGCCCTGCCTGACCGTCATCGACTGGAAGAAGGACGCGCCGGCCCCGGTGACGAAGGGCTGCTTCGTCGCCGGCGCCAACATCGCCTTCCGCCGCGACCTGCTGGAGCGCGCCGGCGGCTTCGCCGAGAATTTGGGCCGCAAGGGCGGCAGCCTGCTCTCGGCCGAGGAGCGCGACATGACCGAGCGGGTGGAGGCCCTGGGCTTCTGCACCGTCTACGACCCGCGCGCCGCGGTGAAGCACTGGGTCGGCCGCGACCGGCTGACCAAGCGCTGGTTTTTGGAGCGGGCGCGCTGGCAGGGCATCTCGGAGGCGGCGGCGGAGATGAACCGCGGCACCTCGCCCCTGCGCCGGGCGGCGCTGGCCGCCGCCGCCATGGTGCGGGTGCAGTTCCTGAAGAACCTGCTCCTGACCGCCGCCGCCCCCCTGGCGGAGGACCAGCCGCGCCTGTTCGTCGCCCGCTTCGACGTGGTGCGCCACCTGGCCTTCGCCCGCTCCATGCTGCGCGGCCTGCCGCCGGAGGTGGCCGGCTCCGCCGCCCCGCGCCAGACCGCGGCCGCCGCCCCGGCCGCGACCGCCCCCGGGGCGTAAGGGAGCCGAAGGGGGCCGGGCTGGCACCCGGCGCGCTGTGCGGGTAAAAGGGACGGCATGACCGACCTGTCCCTCGACCCGTCCCCGGCCGCCCTCATCGACGCCCTCGGCGGCACGCCCGTGCTGTGCGTGGGCGACGCCATGCTGGACCGCTTCACCTACGGCAGCGTCGACCGCGTCTCGCCCGAGGCGCCCATCCCCGTACTGCGGGTGGAGCGGGAGAGCCTGATGCCCGGCGGCGCCGGCAACGTCGCCTGCAACCTGGCCGCACTCGGCGCCCGAGTGCGCTTCCTCTCCGTCGTCGGCGACGACCCCGAGGGCGACGCGCTGCGCCGGCTGGTGGCGGAACGGCTGGGCGACGCCGGCGGCCTGCTGACCGAGGGCGGGCGCACCACCACGGTCAAGACCCGCTTCCTCGCCTCCAACCAGCAGCTCCTGCGCGCCGACCGGGAGACCGCGGCGCCGGTCACCGCCGACACCGCGCGCGCGCTGGCGGAGCTTGCCCGGGCGGCGCTGGCGGAGTGCGGCGCGCTCATCCTGTCGGACTACGGCAAGGGCGTGCTGACCGACGGGCTGGTGCGCGACCTCATCGACGCCGCGCGCGCCACGGCCAAGCCGGTCGTGGTCGATCCCAAGGGCAGCGACTACCGCCGCTACCGCGGCGCCGCCGCCGTGACGCCCAACCGCAGGGAGCTGGCCCAGGCCTCCGCCCTGCCCGTCGGCACCGACGCGGAGGTGGAGGCGGCCTGCCGCGCCGTCATGGAGACCTGCGGCATCACCGCCATCGTCGCCACCCGCAGCGAGCAGGGGATGAGCGTCGTCGCCGACGGCGCCGTCCACCACCTGCCGGCGGAGGCGCGCGAGGTGTTCGACGTGTCGGGCGCCGGCGACACGGTGGTGGCGGCGCTGGCCGCGGCCCTGGCGGCCGGGGCCCCGCTGCCGGCGGCGGCGCGCCTCGCCAACCTGGCGGCCGGGATCGTGGTGGGCAAGGTCGGCACGGCCGTGGTGCGCCCGGACGAGCTGCGCGCGGCCCTGCGCCGCCAGGACTGGCAGGCCGGCGGGGCCAAGGTGCGCGCGCTGGACGCCGCGGTGGAGCAGGCGGGCCAGTGGCGCCGCAAGGGGCTGAAGGTCGGCTTCACCAACGGCTGCTTCGACCTGCTGCACCCCGGCCACATCTCCCTGCTGGAGCAGGCCCGGGCCGCCTGCGACCGGCTGGTGGTGGGCCTCAACAGCGACGCCTCGGTCAAGCGCCTGAAGGGGGAGAGCCGCCCGGTCCAGGCCGAGCACGCCCGCGCCACCGTGCTGGCCTCGCTCGCCTCCGTCGACATGGTCGTGCTGTTCGGAGAGGACACGCCCCTGGCCCTGATCGAGGCGCTGCGGCCCGACGTTCTGGTCAAGGGCGCCGACTACACCATCGACACGGTGGTGGGCGCCGACCTGGTCCAGGGCTGGGGCGGCAAGGTCGTGCTGGCCCGGCTGGTGGAGGGCCAGAGCACCACCCGGACCATCCAGCGGATGCAGGGGTAGGGCGGGGGATCAGGGAAGGTCCTGCCAAGGGCCGCGGACGCGGACGATATAGACGAGACGGCGGCCGGCATCGACGGCGTACCGGATGCGGTGGCCCTCGACGACGCGCATGCGCAGGCCGGGATCGCGGTCGTCGACCGGCCAGCGCAAGGGTGCCTCGGCCAGCTCGCGGGCAGCCCTCAGGATGTGCTCGACCCTTCGGAGGGCGATCCGCCCGCCCTGCGCATGATACCGCTTGATATCGGCGAGATCGTCGATGGCCTCCGGGGAGTAGACCAGCCTGTAGGGCATCCCGGAACCGGATCAGAAGAGCTTGCGCGGCCTCGGCGGCGGTATTTCCTGGTCCGTGTCCCAGGATTGCACCCAGGCTTCCACCTCGTCCGCCGGGACCCCGACACCATCATTCAGGGCCCTCAGGGCGGCCTCCGTCCTGCGCGCGTCTTCCGTGCTGTCGGTCGGCATCGATGGGATGGCGCGGCGGGGTTCGGTCATGATGGGAGGATAACACCGCCAGCGCCCCAAGGGTAGCACGACCCCGGGCGGGCCGCCTCACATCCCCCGGCCCGGGTCCTCCAGCCGGTGCAGGCGCTGGCTTGCGGTGAGCGCGGCGCGCAGGACCAGGGCCTTGCGGCGGGCCGGGTTCATCTTCGCCACCGGGCCCTCGCGCAGCACCTCGGCGCCGAAGCCGTCGGCCACCATCAGCCCGCACTCCGCCGGGATCAGCTCCTGCGGGAAGTCGGCGTCGACGGCGAAGTAGAAGGCGTCGCAGTACTCCAGGTAGTCCTGCCATTTCTGGTCGGCGCGGAAGTCGGCGACGCCGCTCTTCACCTCCACGATGACGACATGGCCGGCATCGTCCATCGCCAGCACGTCGGCCCGCCGCCCGTTGGCGAGCGAGAACTCCACGATGCTGGCATAGCCCCGGTCGGCCAGCGCGCGGCGCACGCCGCGGCAGATCGCCAGCGCCGGCTCGTGGCCGGGCCGGACGGCCTGGGTGACGAAGGGGGAGGAGGGCAGGGCCATGGCGGCGCGACTCGGGGAGGTAGGCGTGTACATATCATGAACACGATCCGCGGGAGAGTCCAGCGCGCCTGTTCGCCGCGGGGACGTGGCCGGGATTTGTCACGGGCGGGGCCGGGTGAGAGCCGGCACTGGCGTTCCGGCCTGAGCGAGGCGCTCCCTTACCCCTTTGCACCGTCATGCCTGGGGATGCGAGGGGATGCCGCACCACGTCGAGGCGACGGTCGTACGGACCTGCGTCGGGGAAAGCGACCCCGTCGGAGAGAGGCGTTCCCTCTCCCCCCTCGCACCGTCATTCCCGCGGAGGCGGGAATCCAGGCATTCAGCTTGCCATGGTGCCGGGAAGAAAGGCGCCCACGTCGCCGTCTGCGCCCTTTGTCGAGGCCGGATCGCGGGCTGAATGCCTGGACCCCCGCCTCCGCGGGGGGGGGGCGAAAGAAGGTTGGGGCAACGGCCGCATGGGGTCCCCAGCGGCGTTCCCCGTCCCGCGCCACCGCCCTCACCCCGCCAGTGCCGTCTCCAGCACGCCGCGGACCTGTTCCGCCTCCACGTCGCGGGCGAGGAAGGACCTGCCGATGCCGCGGGCGAGCACGAAGGTGATGCGGCCGTCCTGGACCTTCTTGTCCTTGGCCATGTGGGCCAGCAGCGCATCCGCCGTCCAGTCCCCGCGCGACAGGTGGGCGGCACCGGTGGGCAGGCCGACATCCTCCAGGTGGCGGCGCAGGCGGGCGAGGTCCTCCGCGGGGCAGAGGCCCAGGCGCACCGACAGGTCGAAGGCCATGACCATGCCGATGGCGACCGCCTCCCCGTGCAGCAGGCGGCCATCGTACCGGCACTCCGCCTCCAGCGCGTGGCCGAAGGTGTGGCCCAGGTTCAGCAGGGCCCGCACCCCGCCCTCGCGCTCGTCGGCGCCGACGATGGCGGCCTTGGCGGCGACGCTCTCCTCCACCGCCCGGATGCGGGCGTCGACGTCTCCGGCCACCACGCGGGCGCCGTTCCCCTCCAGCCAGGCGAAGAAGTCCGGCCGGTCGATCAGCCCGTACTTCACCACCTCGGCATAGCCGGCCAGCACCTCGCGCCGGGGCAGCGTGTCGAGCGCCGCGGTGTCGGCCAGGACCAGGCGCGGCTGGTGGAAGGCGCCGACCAGGTTCTTGCCCTGGCGGCTGTTGATGCCGGTCTTGCCGCCGACCGAGCTGTCCACCTGCGAGAGCAGCGTCGTCGGCACCTGCACGAAATCGATGCCGCGCATGGCGATGGCCGCCGCGAAGCCGCCGAGGTCGCCGACGACCCCGCCGCCCAGCGCCACCAGCACGCTGCCGCGCTCGATCCCGCGGGACAGCAGCGCCTCCATCACCTCTTCCAGGTGGGCGAAGTCCTTGGTCTTCTCCCCCGCCGGCACCACGACGGGCTCCGCCGCCCGGCAGCCGGCGTCGGCGAGCGAGCGCAGCAGCGGCTCCAGGTGCAGCCCGGCCACGGTGGCGTCGGTCAGCGGCAGCAGCCGGCGGGTGCCCAGCAGCGGCGCCATATGCGCGCCGGCCTCGCCCACCAGCCCGGGGCCGATCAGGATGTCGTAGCCGCGCTCGCCAAGATCGACATGGACGCGGGACCGCGGGGCCGGGGTCACGACCCGGCCCTCCGCAGCTCCCCGCCGTCCTCCGTGCCCAGGTACTCGGCCAGGGCCTGGATGACGCGGTCCACCGTCTCCTCCGCCGGGCGGTCGTCGCTGTCCACGGCCACGTCGGCCTCCGCGTAGACGGGGTAGCGCACGTCCATCAGCTTCTGCAGGATCTCGCGCGGGTCGCCGTTCTTCAGCAGCGGGCGGTTGTCGCGCCGGGCGGTGCGGGCGACCAGCAGTTCCAGCTCGGCCCTGAGCCAGACCGACAGGCCGCGCTCGCGGATCAGCGCGCGGGTGCCCGGGTCCATGAAGGCGCCGCCGCCGGTGGACAGCACCTGCACCGGCTGGTCCAGCAGCCGGGCGATGACCCGCCGCTCCCCGTCGCGGAAGGCGGTCTCGCCGAAGCGGTCGAAGATCTCGTTGATGCTGCAGCCGGCCGCCCGCTCGATCTCCTGGTCGGCGTCGACGAAGGGCAGGTGCAGCCGCGACGCCAGCCGGCGGCCGATGCTGGTCTTGCCGGCCCCCATCAGCCCGATCAGGACGATGGTGCGCGGGATGCGGGGCAGGGACGCCGGCCTCATCGCGCACCCCCGGCGGCCCGGCGGCCCATGTCCCGGAAAGGGCTCAACCGGCGGGGTCCGGCGCCGTTGCACGGCACCATGGCGGACGCTAGAGTGCGGGGCACGTAAGGCATGTCGTTCCAATCGGCCGTTTGAACCGGGGTGATCTCGCGGGCCGGGGGCTGGCCGGGCCCGCCGTTCCGCCGGCCTGCCTCGGCAGGCCGCGAGGGTCCTGCATAGCACAGACGGCCGGCCCTGTCCCAACCCCGCCGGTGAACCGCCCCGCTCTTGTCCCAACCCGCCCGTTCCCCGAGCCTCGAACCGAAGTCGTCATGAGCAAGCTGATCCAGGTCATCCTCGTCGTCCTGCTGGTCGCCGTCGTCGGCACCGTCGTCTTCCTCGGCACCTGGGACATGCCGGCCCCGTCGGCCCCGGTGGAGCGGGTGATCCCGAATGACCGGTTCCAGCAGTAGGCCGGCCGCCTTGCGCGCCCGCACCGCGGCGGCGGCGCTCGCCGCCTGGCTCGCCGCCGGCACCGCCCTGGCGCAGCAGCCCCCGAACGCGCCGGTGCGGCTGGGGCCGCCGGGCGCGGCCGTGCAGCCGGCGCCGGACGCCGCTCCCCCTGAGGACGCCCGCTCCCTGATGGTGCCGCCCGACACGGCGGCGCCGGAGGGGGAGGCGGCAGCGCCCGCCCCCGTTTCGGCCGCTCCCGCCCCGGCCGCCTCCGGCCCGCGCCGCCCGGCCGGGCTGCAGGTGGAGGAGCTGGGGGCGCTCAGCGCCGAGGGGGCGGGGCCGCTGGTCCCCGCCGACGGCGCCCTGGGCGCCAACCTCTGGGCCGGCACCCCGCGCGACCTGGTGGAGCGGCTGCTGGCTTCCCTGCCGGCGCGCAGCGACTCCGCCGCCTACCGCGACCTCGCCCGCCGGCTGCTGCTGTCCGGCGGGACCCTGCCGCAGGGCGACGCCGGCCCCCGCAACCTCGCCGGGCTGCGGCTGGAGCGGGTGGCGCTGCTGGGCGACGCGGCGTCGGCCAACGCGCTGGTCGCACTGGCCGCCCCCGCGCTGGAGGACGAGCCGGCGGCGCGCGCCTGGATGGACGTGAACCTGCTGGCCGGTGACGCGCCCGCCGCCTGCGCCCGGGTGCCGGAGCTGCTGGGCCGCTTCCGCCACCCGGAATGGCAGATGTACCAGGTGGTGTGCGAGGCCCAGGCCGGCCGCGCCGCCGAGGCGACCCTGGCGCTGGACCTGCTGCGCGAGCAGGGGGTGAAGGACGACCTCTTCTTCCGCCTGGCCGAGGCCGCGGCCGCCGGCCAGAAGCAGCCGGTCAAGGGCGTCACCGACCCGACCCCGGCGCAGCTGGCGCTGATCCGCGCCTCGGGCCGCGGGCTGCCGGCCGACGTGAAGGTGGACGACCCGGCCCGGCTGGCGGCGCTGGCGCTGTCGGCGGAGACGCCCTTGTCGGTGCGGCTGCCGGCGGCGGAGCGGGCGGCCGCCTACGGCGCGCTGCCGGCGCGCGAGCTGGCGCAAATCTACAAGCTGGTGAAGCTGGCCCCGGCCGACCTCAAGGACCCCGTCGCCGCCGCCGGCGCAAGGAAGGGGCCGGAGGCGCGGGCGCTGCTGTTCCAGGCCCTCGGCAACGAGCAGGTGCCGACCATCAAGGCGGAGCTGCTGAAGAAGGCGGTGGAGCTGGCGGAGCCCGGCACGCTGGGCGGCCCGCTGGGCGAGCTGCTGGCGCAGGAGATCGGCATCGTCGCGCCCTCGCCGTCGCTGGCCTTCCTGGCCCCGCACGCGGCGCGGGTGCACCTGCTGCGCGGCCGGGCCGACCTGGCGCGGCCCTGGGTGGAGCTGGCCCGCACCGCCGGGGACGAGGCGGCGTGGCACCGGCTCTGGCCGCTGGCCGTGCTGGGCGGGCTGGCCCGCGCGGGCGACATGGACATGGGCCGCTGGCTGGACGGGCTGAAGGTGGCGGAAGACGCGGAGGCGCGCGCCCAGGCGGGTGCCGTGCTGGCGCTGCTGGCCGCGGCGGGGGAGGCGGTCGACCCGGCCGCCCGCGCCCGGCTGGTCGGCGGGGCCGGCGCCCGCGGCCTGGTGCCCGACGTGACCGCCTGGCAGCGCCTGGCCGAGGCCGGGCCCGCGCGGCGCACGGGCGAGGCGGCGCTGCTGGCGCTGGTGCTGCTGGGCGAGGCCGGCCCCGCCCGGGCGCCGGCGCTGCCGACCGCCCACGCCGTGCAGCACCTGACCGCCGCCGGCCTGCGCGACCCCGCCCGCCGGCTGGCCTCGGAGGCGGTGGCGGCGCTGCTGGCGCCGTGAGGGGGCGGGTGCGCCTGGGACCAGGGCTAGCGGGGGCGGTGTGCGGCCTTCGACAGGCTCAGGCTGAGGGACGTTTGGATGCTCCCGAGGGAGGTCGCTGCTCCCCATGACTGCGCCGGGCCTGGCATCCCCCCTCCCTCATGCTGGAGAGTGTCACGCGGTCAGGGGAGCGAATTTTTTTGCCGTCACCCCGGCGAAAGCCGGGGTCCAGGGACCTCGGGCGTTACGTCGAGCCGCCCCTGGATTCCGGCTTTCGCCGGAATGACGTTGGAGAATCCCGATAGAGCGGAAGGAGCGATGCTCTCCATGCTGAGCCTGTCGAAGCACGCACCCCGCCCCAGCCGCACCCATTCCGCGCCGGCACAGGCGACTCCCCGATGCCCGTGACCGACGCGCCTAAGCCCAAGGCCCGGCCCGGGCGGCCGAAGCGGCAGCCGCGGCCGTTGCCGCCGGAGGTGGACGCCTTCCTCGACATGCTGGTGGCGGAGCGGGGGGCGGCGGCGAACACGCGCGACGCCTACCGCCGCGACCTGGAGGACGCCGCCTGGTTCCTGAAGCCGCGCGGGGTGGCGCTGGACCAGGCGTCCAGCGACGACCTGCGGGCCTATCTCGACCATCTGGGCCGGGGCGGCACCAAGGCGGCGGTGCGCACGGTGGCGCGCCGGCTGTCGGCGCTGCGCCAGTACTACAAGTTCCTGGTATCGGAGAACCGCCGGGGCGAGGACCCCGCCGCCGTGCTGGACGGGCCGCGCCTGGGCCGGCCGCTGCCGAAGATCCTGTCGGAGGAGGACGTCGGCGCCATGCTGAAGGCGGCGGAGGATTGGGGCGGGCCGGAGGGCACGCGCCTGCTGGCCCTGCTGGAGATCCTGTACGCCACCGGCCTGCGCGTGTCGGAACTGGTGGGCCTGCCCGTCGCCGCCCTGACCCGCGACGGCCGCGCCCTGGTCGTGCGCGGCAAGGGCGGGAAGGAGCGGATGGTGCCGCTGTCGCAGCCCGCCCGCGACGCGCTGGCCGCCTACCTGCCGGTGCGCGCCTGGTTCATGGTGCCGGGGCGCGAGGCGAAGCAGGCGGGCCTGCTGTTCCCCTCGCGCAGCTCCGGCGGCAGCCTGACCCGCCAGCGCTTCGGCCAGGTGCTGAAGGAGCTGGCGCTGAAGGCCAACCTCGACCCCGGCAAGGTCAGCCCGCACGTGCTGCGCCA
>DASPKT010000439.1:0-44994 GCA_035627915.1 Azospirillaceae bacterium | reverse complement strand
GCACCCGGCGGCCGCGGAACGGCTGCTGGAGGCGGTGCGGCTGGCGGCGGCGCAGGGCCTGCGTCTCAGGGTGTTCGACGCCTACCGCCCGCCCGCCGCGCAGTGGAAGCTGTGGGAGGCGCTGCCGGACGCCCGCTTCATCGCCGATCCCCGGAAGGGCTCCAGCCACGGCCGCGGCGTGGCCGTCGACCTGACCCTGGCCGCCGCCGACGGCACGCCGCTGGAGATGGGCACGGGCTTCGACGACATGTCGGAGCGGGCCTACCATGCCGACACGCAGGTGCCGGTAGAGGCGCAGCGCAACCGCAGCCTGCTGCTGGGCATCATGGCCGCGGCCGGCTGGGCCCACTATGCCCATGAATGGTGGCACTACCACCTGCCCGACGCCCGCTCCTACCCGCTGGTGGAGGACGGCGCGCTCGGGCCCCGGATGATGTAAGCGCCTGAACCTGAGTCTCGGCGGCGGAAGCCTCAGCGGTCCCGCGGCGACACACCGGCCGCCTCCGGCACCGCCGGCGCCTGGGCGGGGACCTCGGCCTCGGCCGGCGGCTCGTCGCGGGCGACGGCCAGGGCGATGCCGCCGCCGTCCTCCTCGCCCACCAGGGAGACGCCGTCGAAATCCTGCAGCTTGTTGACCCGGATCAGGGTGCGCAGCTGCTCCACGTACGCGGTCCCGCGCTCCGAGTACTTCTCCAGCGCGCCGACCAGGCGCAGGCTGTCCAGCGGCTTGCCCTTGGCGCGCAGGCTGGCGCGGGACAGGCGGAAGCCCCTGTACGCGTCGTGGGTGTTGAGGTTGTGCACGTACACGCGCACGCTTTCCAGCAGGTCGTCGAAGCTGCGGAAGCGGTGGGTTTCCCCGTCGCGGCGGTTGCGCGGGACGATGCCCTGCTGGCCGGCCGTCCAGGTGAGCTGGCCGAACAGCGCGTTGCCGTCCTGGGCGAAGCGGCTGGTGCCCCAGCCGCTCTCCTCCGCCGCCTGGGCGAGCGCCAGCGACACCGGCACCACGTCGACCCGCTTCAGCAGGTCGCCGATCTCGGCCCGGCCGGGATTGTCCAGCTTGTAGCGCGCCGCGGTGCGGGCGACCCAGATGCGGTCCATCGGCGCCAGCGCGTGGCCGGCCTCCACCACGTCCTTCAGCTTCCGCAGCCGGTCCCGGTCGCGCTCGATGCTCTCGTTCACCAGCAGGACCAGGGGCAGCATGGTCTTCACGAACAGCCGCTTGCGCTCGTCCGTGCTGTCCAGCCGTTTCATGTCGTCGGGCAGGCCGGCGACCACCAGGCGCGGCACCGCCTTCTCGCCGCTGCGCACCGTGTCGATGGCGTAGTCCCGGGCGCGGAAAATCTCCTGCAGGGTGGCCGCGTCGACGCTGGCCGGCACCGGCTTGTGCTCGGCCGGCTTCACGGGCTTCAGCGCCTGCATCACGGCGAGCGTGTAGCCGGTCGGGCGCAGGCCCTGGCCGGGGTTCGAGGCAATCTCACGCAGGGTCAGCGGCAGGACCGCGAAAACCGCCGTGAGGATCAGGCAGATAGCCAGGCAGCGCCGAGCGGGAATCCCCGCAGCTTCTTCCTTCGCCATGAGCTGTCGCTCCGTACAGTTGCCATGCACACCCGACGGGTCACGGCGAAGGCGATATCCGCCCTCGTCTGGCCACGCACCTTCGGGTGCTGTCGCTGCCGGAACTTATGGTCCGGGCTAGGGGCCCCCCGCTGCTTGCGCTAATCCCGCAAGGGCGTTTCTGACGCCGGAGGAGGCCACGAGTATATATCCCTGCCGATCGATCACGTCGATTTCGTGGCAGGGTTACCCACTCTAGCGGATTTGGCGGACCTCGACAACCTCTGGAATATAGTGCCTCAGCATGTTTTCAATCCCCGCCTTCAGGGTGGCGGTGGAGCTGGGGCAGCCGGCGCACGCACCCTTCATCGCCAGGTAGACGACGCCGCGCTCGAAGCCGTGGAAGGTGATGTCGCCGCCGTCCTGGGCCACGGCCGGGCGCACGCGGGTGTCCAGCAGCTCCTTGATCTGCTGCACGACCTCGTCGTCCTCGCCGCCCTCGGCATGGCCGTCGCCCGCCTCGTCCAGCAGGACCGGGCGGTCGGCGGTGAAGTGCTCCATGATGGCGCCCAGGATGGAGGGCTTCAGCACGTACCAGTCGCGGCCCTCCTCCTTGGTGATGGTCACGAAGTCGGAGCCCAGGAAGACGCGGGCGACGCCCTCCACCTCGAACAGGCGCTGGGCCAGGGGCGAGCGCGCGGCGCTGGCGGCGTCGGGGAAGTCCGCGGCGCCGCGGCCGAGCACGTCGCGGCCGGGCAGGAACTTCAGCGTGGCCGGGTTCGGCGTCTGTTCGGTCTGGATGAACATCGGATGGGTCCTCGGGTACCTGGGCACTGGGAAACCGGGTGCGGGGCCATCCCCAGGGAGGTGGCGGCCCGTCCCGAAAGTGGGCAGTATCGGCCCCGATATCAAGTTTCGCGTGGGCGCCCGGGCCGGCCGGGCGGCGGATGGCGGGGATGCAGGAAACGCCCGGGACGGAGGCATGCGGGGAGGCGGGGACCGGCCCCGGGGCGGCGGAGCGCGAGCTGGCCCGCACCCGGCGCCTGGCCGGCGCCATTTCCTGGCTGCTGGCCGAGGGCCCGGCCATGGACGGGATCGAGGCGCTGTTCGACGGCTTCTGCCGGCACCTGCGCGAGGTCGGGGTGGCGCTCGACCGCTCCACCCTGCACCTGCGGCTGCTGCACCCGCAGATCCGCGCCATGACCTACATCTGGCGGCACGGCACCGACGGGGTGGAGGCGATCGAGCGCCACCACGGGATCGAGACGACGCCCGGCTTCCGCGCCAGCCCCATCCGCGCCATCGCCGAGGAGGGGCTGGAGGGCATCCGCGTCCGCCTGGACCGGGTGCCGGGGCCCTATTCCTACCCGGTCCTGGACGACCTCAAGGAGCAGGGGATGACCGACTACGTCGCCCTGCCCATGCGCTTCTCCACCGGGCGGCGCAACGTGACGACGCTGGCGACGCGGGCGGACGGCGGCTTCGGCACCTGCGACATCGCCCTGGTGTCGGAGGTGATGCCGGCCTTCGCGGCGCTGCTGGAGGCGCGCGCCTTCCGGCTGCTGGCGGCGAACCTGCTGAACACCTATGTCGGCCGCGGCGCCGGCGCCCGCATCCTGGCCGGCGACATCCGCCGGGGCAGCGGCGCCACGCTGGAGGCGGTGCTCTGGTACTGCGACCTGCGCGGCTTCACGCCGCTCTCCGACCGCCTCCCGCGCGAGCAGCTGATCGCGCTGCTGAACGGCTATTTCGAGATCATGGGCGGCGCCGTGCAGGGCCGCGGCGGCGAGATCCTGAAGTTCATCGGCGACGCGCTGCTGGCGATCTTCCCCGTGGGCGAGACGCTGGACGGGGCGCCCGGCAGTTCGCTGGGGGAGGCGTGCGAGCGCGCGCTGGCCGCCGCCACCGACGCCATCGAGGGCATGCGCCGGCTGAACGCCGGGCGCGCCGCCTGGGGCCAGCCCATCCTGCGGGCCGGCATCGCGCTGCATGTCGGCGACGTCATGTACGGCAACATCGGCGCGCCGGACCGGCTGGACTTCACCGTCATCGGCCCGGCGGTGAACCTGGTCAGCCGCATCGAAGGCTTGTGCAAGCGTCTGGACCGGGCGGTCCTGGCCTCCGACGCCTTCGCCGCTTCCTGCGGCCGCGAGCTGGTCAGCCTGGGCTTCCACCCGGTGCAGGGGCTCACGCGGCCGGTGGAGGTGTTCGGCCTGCCCGGGGAGGGGCCCCGCTAGAGGGAGCTCAGGTGATCGCGTCCAGCTCCGCGTCGGTCAGGCTGCCCGGCACGATGGTGATGGGGATGCGCAGCGTGCCCGACATCTTGCCGACGATGTAGCTGACCAGGGGCCCGGGCCCGCCCGTGCCGGTGCCGGCCGCCAGCACCAGGATGGAGATCGACGGCTCCTCCGCGATGAGGGCCAGCAGCTCGTCCCGGGCCACGCCCTCGCGCAGGTAGAGCACCGGCATGTTGCCGGAGATGTCCACCACCTCCTGCGCCAGGCGCTGGAGGAGCTGCTCCGCCTCCTCGCGCTGCTCCTGCCGCATCAGGTCCTCGACCGCCGCCCATTGCTGGAAGTTGGTGGGCTCGATGACCGACAGCAGGGCGACGCGGCCGCCGGTGCTGCGGGCGCGGCGGGCGGCGTAGTGCAGCGCGACGCTCATCTCCTCGGACTCGTCCACGACGACCAGGAAGATGCGCTGGGGATGTCCGGCGGCGTCGGTCATGGCTGCCCCTCAACTGCGGCGGAAGACGGTGCCCGCCAGCCACCCGGCGGCGACGGCGAGCGCGATCCCGGTCAGACCGTACAACATCGACCGGCGCTGCGCGAAATCGAAGATGTCGGCGGAGAAGCCGATCTTGCTGACCGACAGCGGCGTCGTCTGGGCGCTGACCACGTCGCCGTTGCGGATCAGGAACACGCTGACGGTATAGAGCCCGGTCGGGACGTTGGCCGGGAAGTAGATGGTGGTGCGGAACAGGCGCTGGCCCAGGAACAGCACCTGGCCCACCTCGGTCCCGTAGAGGCCCAGGCGCTGCTTGTTGCGAATGAGGGCGGCGCGGAACTCCGACACCTTCTCCGCCGCCACCCGCATCTCCGGCAGCATGCGGACATGGTCCAGCCCGATCTCGTGCCGCTGCAGCACCGCCGGCGCCACCACGCCCTCCAGCGGCATGCTGGTGGCGACGCCGTAGAAGCTGGGGACCTTATCGAACTCCAGCTTGTCGTTGTTGATCCAGACGCCGGCCACCCGGTCCTTGCGGCGCACGGTGACCGGCCCCTCCGGCCCCTGCACCACCACGGCCACGTCGCCCGGCCCGTCCACCGCGCCGAACAGCACCACGTCGGTGCCGGTGAAGCCCGTGGTGATGGCGATCAGGTGGCTGGAGATGTCGGCCACCAGCGACTGCGCCCGCGCCAGCCCCGCCCACAGGCAGAGGCCGGACAGCAGGGCGCAGGCGACCGCACAGGCGGCGCGGAGGCGCAGCCGCCCCTTCATGACCCGACCGTCGCGGTGAAGGAGTAGAGGTCCTCCGGCGTCACCAGCAGGTCCACCAGCAGCTTCACCGCCACCGCCAGCACCATCAGCGCCAGCAGCGCCCGCGCCTGCTCGCCGCGCAGGTGGGCGCCGGCGCGGGTGCCGAACTGCGCCCCGATGACGCCGCCGACCAGCAGCAGCAGGGCCAGCATGATGTCCACCGTCCGGTTGCTGGCGGCCTGCAGGAAGGCGGCGATGCCCGTGGTGAAGATGATCTGGAACAGCGAGGTGCCGGCGACCAGCGCCGTCGGCATGCCCAGCAGGTAGATCATGGCGGGGACCAGCAGGAAGCCGCCGCCGATGCCCATGATCGCCACCAGCAGCCCGCCGACGAAGCCGATGCCGACCGGCAGCAGCCCGCTGATGTAGAGGCGCGAGCGGTTGAACCGGGTCTTGAAGGGCAGGCCGTGCAGCCAGGTGTGGTGGTGCAGCTTGCCGCGGCTGGCGGCGCCCGCCTTGCGGCCGCGCAGCATGGTGCGCACGCTCTCCGTCAGCATCAGGCTGCTGACGGTGCCGAGGAACACCACGTAGGTGATGGAGATGACGAGGTCGATCTGGCCCAGCGCCTGCAGCCGGCCGAAGATCCACACCCCCAGCACGGTGCCGAGCCCGCCGCCGGCCAGCATGAACACGCCCATCTTGATGTCGACGTTGCGCTTGCGCCAGTGCGCCAGCACGCCGGACACGCTGGCGCCGACCAGCTGGTTCGCCTGGGTGCCCACGGCGACCGCCGGCGGCACGCCGATGAAGATCAGCAGCGGCGTCATCAGGAAGCCGCCGCCGACCCCGAACAGGCCGGACAGGAATCCCACGAGCCCGCCCAGCCCCAGCAGCAGCAGGGCGTTGACGGAAATCTCGGCGATGGGGAGGTAGACCTGCATGGGAGGGCGCCACCGGTCGGCCAGCGGTCGGGAAAGTCTATAGGCGCCGGCGCGGGCGCCCAAGCCCCATCTCAGGCGGATCAGGGGCTTGCCGGGCTCATGCCTCTCCGGTGAGGCTTTCCCGCACCACCTGGATGGCGAGGCAGGCGGCGGCGGTCAGCCGGTGCAGCGGCAGCCCCGTCCGGTCGGCCCGCCCGGCCACCTGCTCGGGCAGCGGCGGCACGTGGATGAAGCCGGCCGGCACCGACAGGCCGCGCCGCTCGATCAGGTGCCGGGCGCGGAAGAACAGGTGGTTGCAGAGATAGCCGCCGCAGTCGCGGCTGGTGGAGACGGGGAAGCCCGCCTCCTCCATCCGGTCCTGCAACGCCGTCAGCGGCAGGGTGGACCAGTAGCCGACGGGCCCGTCCGGGTCGATGGGGCGGCCTTTGCGGATCATCCCGTCGTTGTCCGCGTGCGGCGTGTCGTCGATGTTGAGCGCCACCCGCTCCAGCCGGAGGCTGTCGGTCTCCGCCGCCAGGCCGAACATCAGCACGGCGTCGGGCCGCACCCGGTCGAACGCCTCCTCGAAGGCGGCGTCCGCCCTGACGTAGCCGACCGGGATCTTGGCCGCGTGGACGACGGCGCCGCCGAGGTCCATCCCGTCCAGCCCGTCGGCCAGCAGCGCCGTCGGGTTGACCGTGTGGTTCAGGAAGGGCTCGAAGCCGGTGACGAGGAAACGCATGGGCGCTGCTCCGGACCCCGCCCGGGCCGGGCGGGTCTTGGATGGGGACGGGACCGGTCAGGGCCGCAGGAGGCCGACGATGTCCTTGATCTCGTCCATGTGGCGGGCCGCCATGGCGTTGGCCTTGTCCGCCCCCTTGCGCAGGATGCGGTCCAGCTCCGCCGGGTCGGCCAGCAGGCGGTTCATCTCCGCCGTGATGGGCGACAGCTTCGCCACCGCCATGTCGGCCAGGTCCTGCTTGAAGGTGGAGAAGTTGGCGCCGGCGAAGCGGGCCAGCGCGTCCTTGCGCGAGCTGCCCTCCAGCGCCGCGTAGATGGTCAGCAAATTGTCCGCCTCCGGCCGGGCCGCCAGCGCCTCCACCGTGTCGGGCAGCGGCTCCGGGTCGGTCTTGGCCTTGCGGATCTTCAGCGCGATGGCGTCGGCGTCGTCGGTCAGGTTGATGCGGCTGTAGTCGGACTCGTCCGACTTGCTCATCTTCTTGGTGCCGTCGCGCAGGCTCATCACCCGGGTCGCCTCGCCCAGGATCTGCGGCTCGGGCAGGGGGAAGTACTCGCGGTCGTAGAAGCGGTTGAAGGCGCCGGCGATGTCGCGGGCCAGCTCCAGGTGCTGCTTCTGGTCCTCGCCGACCGGCACGTGGGTGGCCTTGTAGAGCAGGATGTCGGCCGCCATCAGCACCGGGTAGGAGTAGAGGCCCAGCACCGCGTTCTCCCGGTGCTTGCCGGCCTTCTCCTTGAACTGGGTCATGCGGTTCAGCCAGCCCAGCGGCGTGTGGCAGGAGAAGATCCAGGCCAGCTCCGAATGCCCCGACACGGCGGACTGGTTGAAGATGATGTTGCGCTCCGGGTCGACGCCGGCGGCGATGTAGGCGGCAGCGACGGCGCGGATGTTCCGCTTCAGCGTCTCGGCGTCCTGCGGCAGGGTCAGCGCGTGCAGGTCGACGACGCAGAAGATGCACTCGTACTGGTCCTGCAGCGCCACCCAGTTCCGGAGCGCCCCCAGGTAGTTGCCGAGGTGGAGCAGGCGGGTCGGCTGCATGCCGGAGAAGATGCGGTTCATCGGAACTCGTCTGGATCGCTGGAGGGGAGCGGGGCGGGCCGAGTTATGGCCCCGGCCACCGCCATGGTCAAGTTAGGAGGACCGCCGCCTCAGGTCGCGCAGGTCGGACAGGCGGGCGGCCCCCAGCAGGAAGCAGAGCCCGAAATAGACCGCCATGCCGCCGCCCACCACCACGGCGAGCGCCAGGAACTCCTGCAGCGTCGGGCCGTGCAGCAGCGGCTCCCCCCAGGCGACGGCGGCGGCGAGCGCCGCCCCCATGCCCAGGCTCGCCAGCACGATGCGCCAGGAGCGCGCCTTGAACCGCGCGTCCAAATCCAGCTGGCCGCGCCGCCGCAAGCCCGCCACCAGCAGCCCGACATTCAGCCAGGCGGTCAGGCCGGGGGCCAGCGCCAGGCCCACATGCGCCAGCGGTGCCATCAATGCCAGCGAAAGAAGGGCGTTCGACACCAGCACCACGACGGCGATGCGCACCGGGCCCTTCGTGTCCTGCCGGGCGAAGTAGGCGCCGGACAGGACCTTGGCCAGGATGAGCGCCGGCATGCCGATGGCGAAGGCGCGCAGCGTGGCGGCCGTCGCCGCCGTCTCCGCCGGGCCGAAGGCGCCGCCCTCGAACAGGACGCGGACCAGCGTCGCCGGGATGGCGACCAGCGCCACCGCGGCCGGCAGGCCCAGGAACAGGGCGAACTCCAGCGCCCGCGACAGGTAGTGCCGCACCTTCTCCCGGTCGCCCGCGGCGACCTGGGCCGAGAGGATGGGCAGCAGCGCCGTGCCGATGGCGACGCCGACGACGCCCAGCGGCAGCTGGTTCAGCCGGTCGGCGTACTGGAGGAAAGAGACCGCCCCCGCCGGCAGCCAGGAGGCGAGGTTGGTGCCGATCAGCAGGTTGATCTGGTAGACGCCCGCCCCGACCAGGCCGGGCGCCAGCAGGGCGAACAGCCGGCGCACCCGCGGCGTCAGGCGCGGCCGGCGCAAGCGCAACGACATGCCGGCCCGCCGGCAGGCCATCGCCATCCAGATGAGCTGCGCGGCGCCGGCGACGGGCGCGCCCCAGCTCAGCATCAGCTCCGGCGCGATGCCGAGCGGCCCGCAGGCGAGCAGGCCCGCGATCTGCACCAGGTTCAGCAGCACCGGCGCCGCGGCGAACGGCCCGAAGCGGCCCAGCGAGTTCAGCACCGCCCCGAACAGCGCCACCAGCGAGATGAGCGTCAGGTAGGGGAAGGTGATGCGCGACAGGTCGACGGCCAGGCCGAACTGGCCGGGGTCGTCGGCGAAGCCCGAGGCCAGCAGCCACACCACTGCCGGCATGGCGATCGACATCAGGGCGGTGAAGGGCAGCAGCAGCCCCAGCATGACCGCCAGCGCCTCCTCCGCCAGGCGCTTGGCGCTGGCGTGGCCCTGCGTCTTCAGCTCGCCCGAGAACATCGGCAGGAAGGAGGCGGTGAAGGCCCCCTCCGCGAACAGCGAGCGGAACAGGTTGGGCAGGCGGAAGGCGACGAAGAAGGCGTCCGCCGCCGGGCCGGCGCCCAGGATGCGCGCCATCAGCACGTCGCGCAGGAACCCCGCCACGCGGGACAGCATGGTGAGGCCGCCGACGGTGGCGATGGCGCGCATGAAGCTCATGAGTCCAGCGGAGTAGCGGAAAATCGCGGCGGCGGGAAGGCGACCTTTTCGGCGCGGCGCACTTCCCCTTCCGCGCGGGTTAGCCCGGTCCGGCAGTGCCTTCCGGGGCGGGCTCCCCCTCATTTGAAGGGTTGCGGAAGTGGCTCGGCAGGGGAGCAAGATGCGCGAAAGGTCACGCGCGGGCGCGACCGGCAGGACGGAGGGGTTTAGCATGATGCGCGGGATCGTGACGGCCGCGGCGATCGGCCTGATGGCGCTGGCGCTGCCGGCCGCGGCCGACGAGGTCGAGGACGCCGCCAAGGAGGCGATGGAGCTCTACAAGAAGGGCGACCTGGCCGGCGCCGCGGGGCAGCTCGACTACGCCGCCCAGCTCATCCGCCAGCAGAAGGGCGAGAGCCTGTCGAAGATGCTGCCCGACCCGCTGCCGGGCTGGACCGCGGAGGACGCCAGCAGCCAGGCCACGGGTGCCGCCATGTTCGGCGGCGGAGTGACGGCGGAGCGCACCTATTCCAAGGGCGACAGCAGCATGACGCTCGCCGTCGTCACCGACAGCCCGCTGCTGCAGGGCATGATGGCGATGTTCACCAACCCCTCCATGATGGCCTCCAGCGGCGCCAAGCTGGAGAAGATCGCGGGCCAGCGCGCCTCGGTCCAGTACGACGCCGCCAGCCGCTCCGGCGAGATCACCATGGTGCTGGAGAACCGCTTCCTGGTGACGCTGCGCGGCAACGACGTCAGCAAGGAGGACATGGTCGCCCAGCTCGGCCGCCTGGAGGCGTCGAAGTTCGCGAAGCTGTGAGGTCGGTGCGCGGGGGGTGGGGGTCCTCGCCCCCGCCTCAACCCTTCCGTCGTCACCCCCGCGGAGGCGGGGGTCCAGGTATTCCGCTTGCTGGCGGCCGGGACAAGGGCGCCCACGGGGGCGTCGGCGCCTGTCCACACAACGCCGGCACGCTGAATGCCTGGATTCCCGCCTCCGCGGGAATGACGGGGAAGAAGAGGAGGGGGCACGGCCCCACCCCGCGGGAATGACGGGGTGAGAGAAGGAAGGCGCACGGCCCCACCCCGCGCGAACGCCCCAGCGCGGGACGACGGGCCAAGCCCCCCGCGGCCCTACTCCGCCGCCTGGGCCCGCCGGCGGGGGGCCCGGGGGCGGGGCGGGTCGGCGGGTTCGCTGGTGGGGTCGGCCAGCGCGTTCAAGAGCTCGCCGCGGATCTGGGCCAGCTTGCCGTCGTGGGTGACCTTCAGGCCGAAAATGTCCTTCACGTAGAACACGTCCACCGCCGCGTTGCCGTAGGTGGAGATCTTGGCCGAGGCGATCTGCAGGTTCAGCGCCGTCAGCGCCCGGGTGAGGTCGTAGAGCAGGCCGGGCCGGTCGCGGCCGTTGACCTCGATCACCGTGTGGGCGGTGCTGGCCTTGTTGTCGATCAGCACGCGCGGCGGCACCCGGAACACCCGGGTGCGCGAGGGCAGGTTGGTCTTGCGCTTGGCCAGCTCCGGCGCCAGCCGGATGCCGCCGGCCAGCGTCTTCTCCACGTTGACCGCCAGCCGCGCCAGCTTGTCCCCGCTGTCGAAGTTGCCGCCGCCGGCCGCCTGGACCGAGAAGACGTCCAGCGCCATGCCGTTGGTCATGGTGTTGATGCGGGCGTCCACGATGTCGGCCCCAGACAGGGCCAGCGCCCCGGCCAGGCGCGAGAACAGGCCGGGATGGTCGGCGGTGTAGATGGTGACCTCGGTGACCGAGCGGCGCGTGTCGACGCGGGTGTCCACGGTCAGCGGCGCCCGCTCCCGCTCGGCCTGGCGGATCAGGCGGGCGTGCCGGGCCAGGCAGTCCCGCTCGAAGCTCAGCCAGTAGGAGGGGTAGCCCAGGGCCAGGTGCGCCTCCACCTCGGCGGGGTCCCACTCCTTCAGCTCGGCCCTCAGCGCCTCGTGCGCGGCGGCGACGCGGCGCTCCCGGCCGTCGGCGCCGACGGTTCCGGACATCAGCTCCTCCGCCCGGTAGTAGAGCTGGCGCAGCAGCGTGGCCTTCCAGTTGTTCCAGCGCCCCGGCCCGACGGCGCGGATGTCGGCCACGGTCAGCACCAGCAGCAGCTTGAGCCGCTCCGGCGACTTCACCAGGTCGACGAAGTCGCGGATCGTCTTGTCGTCGTCCAGGTCGCGCTTGAAGGCGATGAAGGACATGGCGAGGTGCTGGCGCACCAGCCAGGCCACCGTCTCCGTCTCCTCCTCCGTCATGCCGAGCCGGGGGCAGAGCTTCTGCGCCACCTTCTCGCCCAGCACCGAATGGTCGCCGCCGCGGCCCTTGGCGATGTCGTGCAGCAGCAGCGCCACGTACAGCGCCCGGCGCGAGTTCACGGTGTGGATGATCTCGGAGACCAGCGGCACCTCGTCCTTCAGCTGGCCGCTCTCGATCTTGTGCAGGATGCCCATGGCGAACAGCGTGTGCTCGTCCACCGTGAACATGTGGTACATGTCGTACTGCATCTGGGCGACGACCCGCCCGAAATCCGGCAGGAAGCGGCCCAGCACGCCGGCCTCGTTCATCCGGCGCAGCGTGATCTCCGGGTCCTTGCGGCTGGTCAGGATGTCCAGGAACAGCCGGTTCGCCTCCGCGTCGTTGCGCAGCTTCGGCCCCACCGACGACAGGCTGCGGGTCAGCGCCCGCAGCGCCTTCGGGTGGATGTCCAGGTCGTGGGCCTGGGCGGTGTGGAACAGCCGGATCATGTCCAGGGGCTGCTCGCGGAACTGGCGGTCGTGGCGGATGGTCAGCCGCCCGGCATCCAGCGCGAAGCCGTCGATCTCGGACCGCGTGAAGGTGCGGCGCAGGAAGCTGAAGCGCGGCGGGCGCTTGGACTCCTGCTCCAGCGTCGCGCAGAGGATGCGCGTCAGGTCGCCCACGTCCTTGGCGACCAGGAAATAGTGCTTCATGAACCGCTCGACGCCGCTGGTGCCGGCATGGTCGGTGTAGCCCAGCCGCCGGGCCATCTCGCCCTGGACGTCGAAGGTCAGGCGGTCCTCCTGCCGGCCGGTCAGGTAGTGCAGGTTGCAGCGCGCGGTCCACAGGAAGTTCTGCGCCTTGGCGAAGCGCTGCGCCTCCTCGCCCAGCAGCACACCCTTGGCAACCAGCTCGTCGACCCGCTCCACCTGGTAGACGTACTTGGCGATCCAGAACAGGGTCTGGAGGTCGCGCAGGCCGCCCTTGCCCTCCTTCACGTTCGGCTCCAGCACGTAGCGGCTGTCGCAGAACTTCAGGTGGCGGGCGTCGCGCTCGGCCAGCTTGGCCTCGATGAAGGCGGTGCCGGTGTTGGCGACCACCTCCTTGGCGAAGCGGCGCTTCAGCTCGGCGAACAGCTTCTGCTCGCCCCAGAGGAAGCGGGACTCCAGCAGGCTGGTGCGGATGGTGACGTCGGCCTGGGCCTGGCGGATGCACTCGTCCACCGAGCGCACGGCGTGGCCCACCTTCCAGCCCAGGTCCCACAGGATGTAGAGCATGTACTCCACGACCTGCTCCACCCGGGGCGTGCGCTTGTAGGGCAGCACGAACAGCAGGTCCACGTCGGAGAAGGGCGCCATCTCGCCGCGGCCGTAGCCGCCGGTGGCCGCCACCGCGAACTGCTCGCCCCGGGTCGGGCCGGCGGTCTGGAAGACGTGGCCAAGGGTGAAGTCGGCCAGCGCCCGGACGACGGCGTCCGCCAGGGCCGCCAGCTCCCGCACGCACTCCTCGCCGCGCATGCCCTGCTCGAAGCAGGCGCGGACGGCGGTGCGGCCCTCGTCCAGGGCCGCCTTCAGGATGGCGAGGGCGGGGGCGCGCAGCCGGTCGGCACTCTCGTCGGCGTGGGCAGCGGCCAGCGCGTCCAGGCTGGCGGTCAGCGCCGCCTGGAAGGGCGAGGGGACGATCTCGGGAAGGGCGGAGGTGGGCATGGAAGGCGTCCGGGGCCGCAGGATGTCCGGGAAGTCGGGCCGGCAGTATGGCACAGAACCGGCCCGGCGCACGCCCGCTTGCCCGCCTGCCAGGTTGCCCGCCCGCCAAGCCTCAGCCGCGGCGCATCAGGGCCTGGCGCTCCCGCGCCAGCCGGCGGGCGTTGTCGGAGGCCGCGCGGTGGATCGGCGCCAGCCCCAACCCGCCCAGGCGGCTGGCGGCCAGCGCGAAGCCGGTGGCGGCGCTGCACGCCCCGGCCAGGCTGCGCTCGGCGAAGCGGCGCTGCGCCTCGGCGAGGCCCACCGGCGTCGGCATCATCGCCAGCGCCGCCATCGCCTCGCCGGCGGCCTGAGCCTGCTTCGTCGACCAGCGGAACCAGCCCTCCTGGAAGGCGCCGAGGCCGCCCCAGACGGCGACGCCCGCCTCCGCCACGGCCTCCAGCTTCTCCCGGCCCATCAGGGTGAACTCCGGGTCGGTCCAGGCCAGCGGGTTCGCCGCCGCCTCCGCCATCATGGCGAGGCGGTAGGCGATGGTGGTGCCGGCCGCGACCGACATCTCGCCGGCCTGGGCGGCAGTGCGCGTCAGCTCGGCGCCGGCGCGGGCGAGCTTGGGCAGGGCCTGCGGCAGGGGCGCGGTCGGCAGTCTCTTGGCGCGGGGCATGGCGGTCCTTTCATGTTGCAGTGCAACATAAACCATCCGCCGCCGCCGCGCCAGGGGCCGCCGGCCCGATTACCCCAATGCGCGGAGGCCGCCCTCAGGCGAGCGGGTCCAGCGCCTGCCGGAAATCCTCCACCAGGTCGGCCGGGTCCTCCAGCCCGACCGACAGGCGCAGCGTGCCCGGGCGGATGCCGACACGGGCGCGCTCCTCCTCGGTCAGGCGCTGGTGCGTCGTCGTGGCGGGGTGGGTGACCAGGGTCTTGGCGTCGCCCAGGTTGTTGGAGATGGTGACCACCTCCAGCGCGTTCATGGCGCGGAAGGCGTTGGCCTTGGCGGTGGCGGCGTCGCCCTTCAGCTCGAAGGCGACCAGGTTGCCGCCGCCGCTCATCTGCCGCATGGCGAGCTCGTGCTGGGGATGGCTGGGCAGGCCGGGGTAGAGGACCCGGGCCACCGCCGGGTGACCCTCCAGGAAGCGGGCCACCGTCTCCGCCCCCTCCGACATGGCGGCGACGCGCAGCTCCAGCGTCTCCAGCCCCTTCAGCAGCAGCCAGGCGTTGAAGGGGCTGAGCGACGGGCCGGTGTGGCGCAGGAAGGGCGCCAGTACCGCCGCGATCTCGTCGTCGCACAGCACGGCGCCGCCCAGGCAGCGGCCCTGGCCGTCGATGTGCTTGGTGGCGGAGTAGACGACCACGTCGGCGCCGAAGTCCCGGGGACGCTGCAGCACCGGGGTGGCGAAGACGTTGTCCACCACCACCTTCGCCCCGGCCGCGTGCGCCAGGTCGGAGACGGCGCGCAGATCGACCACGTCCATGCAGGGGTTGCTGGGCGTCTCCAGGAACACCAGCGTCGTCGGCTTCGACAGGGCGTCGCGCCACTGGCCCAGGTCGGTGCCGTCCACCAGCACGCTCTCGATCCCGAAGCGGGGGGCGAGGTCCTTCACGATGTAGAGGCAGGAGCCGAACAGGGCGTGCGGCGCCACGATGCGGTCGCCGGCCTTCAGCTGCCCCATCAGCGCCAGGTGCACGGCGGCCATGCCGCTGGCGGTGGCGATGCAGCGCGCCATGCCCTCGTACGCCGCCAGCCGCTCCTCGAACATGGCGACGGTGGGGTTGCGGAAGCGGGAATAGACGAAGCGCGACCCGTCGTTGGCGAAGGCGTGCTCCGCCTCCTCGGCGCTGCCGTACATGTAGCCCGAGGTCATGAAGATGGCCTCGGACGTCTCGTCGAACTGGCTGCGGCGGGTGCCGCCATGCACCAGGCGGGTGCGCGGGCGGCGGGACTTCCGGTCGGGGGAGGGGTTGGTCATGGCCGATCCTCGGAGGGTTGATGCCACAACCGGCAGGGTCGATCGGCGGATACGGCCTTCGACCTTTTAGCAGCTTGTTTAACGTGGCCTGCAAGCCGGTCCGCAAATCGCCACGCCTCCGTTCTTAGGACCCGGCCGGCCGCGCGTCAAGCCGACGGCTTGCCGCTGGCCCGCCATCCGTGCTAGTCCCGCGCCCGACCCGGCCCGCCGCGCGACCCCCGCGCCGCCCCCGATTTCCCTAGAGCAGGAGCCCCGATCCATGACCGACGAGACCAGCGACAACGCCCGGAACGGCGCCCCGAACGGGGCCGACCAGGAGCGCGGCGGCCCGAACCTGCCGATGGTGGTCAACGCCCAGTACGTCCGCGACCTGTCGTTCGAGAACCCGAACGCCCCGGCCAGCCTGATGGCGACCGGCAGCGGCCAGCCGCAGATCGACCTGCAGGTCGACGTGCAGGCCCGCGGCGTCGCCGAGAACGTCTCGGAGGTGCTGCTGAACATCCGCGCCGAGGCCACCCAGGCCGAGCGCACCGCCTTCATCGTGGAGCTCAGCTACGCCGGCATCTTCACCCTGCCGCCGCTGCCGATGGAGCAGGCCCGCGCCCTGCTGCTGATCGAGGCGCCGCGCCTGCTGTTCCCCTTCGCCCGCGCCATCATCGCCGACACGGTGCGCGACGGCGGGTTCCCGCCGATGATGCTGCAGCCGCTGGACTTCGTGGACCTCTACCGCCGCCAAGTGATGGGCCAGGGCCAGCAGGCGACCGCCCAGGCCTGAAACGTGCGGGCCCGATAGGGCCCAAGCCGCTCACGGCACCGCCGCCGGGCCCAGCGCCAGGCGGCGGATCGTGGCGTCCAGCTCCGCCCAGTCGATGGGCTTGGTCAGGTAGCCGTCGAACAGCGCCGCCCGCAGCCGGCGGTCGCGCTCCTCCGGCAGCACGTCGGCGGTCAGCGCCACGATGGGCAGCAGCGACTTCGGCCCCGGCATGGCCCGGATGCGCGCCGCCGCCGCCTCGCCGTCCAGCTCCGGCATCTGCATGTCCATCAGGACCAGGTCGTAGGCCCCGCGCTCGACCGCCTCCACCGCCTTCAGCCCGTCCTCCACCGAATCCGGCCGGTGGCCCATGCGCTCCAGCATGGTGGCGATCAGCAGCCGGTTGACCTGGTTGTCCTCCGCCAGCAGCACCCGGGCACCCTTCGGCGGCGCGGCACCCGCCCCCGGGAGCGGCGGTCCGGCGCGCGGCGGCATCTCGGCGTCGGGCACCGCCTCCAGCCGGACCGTGAACCAGAAGATGGAGCCCAGGCCGGGCTCGCTCTCCACCCCGATCTCGCCCCCCATCATGTCGACCAGCCGCCGGCAGATGGCGAGGCCGAGGCCGGTGCCGCCGAAGCGGCGGGTGGTGGAGGCGTCGGCCTGGACGAAGGCGTCGAACAGCTGGTCCAGCGTGCCGGGCGGGATGCCGATGCCGGTGTCGCGCACCTCGACGTTCAGCACCCAGCGGTCGCCCTCGCGCACCAGCTCGTCCAGGCGCAGCTCGATCCGGCCGGCCTCGGTGAACTTGACCGCGTTGCCCACCAGGTTGGTCAGCACCTGGCGCAGCCGGGTCGGGTCGCCCAGCACGGGGGGCGTGCGCGGCGGCAGGGTCCAGTCCAGGGTGACGCCCTTGGCGGCGGCCGCCGGCGCGAACAGGCGCATGACGTCGTCGGCCAGCGGGCCGGGCCGGAACGGCACCCGCTCCAGCACCAGCTGCCCGGCTTCGATCTTGGAGAAGTCCAGCACGTCGTTAAGCACGACCAGGAGGCTGTCGGCCGACGAGCGCAGCGTCTCCAGGTAGCCGCGCTGGACCGGCGTCGGGTCGGTGTCCAGCAGCAGGTCCACCATGCCGATGACCCCCGTCATTGGCGTGCGCAGCTCGTGGCTCATCACCGCCAGGAACCGGGTCTTGGCGACGCTGGCTGCCTCCGCCGCGTCGCGGGCGTGGCGCATGACCTCCTGGGCGCGCACCCGCTCGGTCACGTCGGTGATGGTGGATTGCAGCGCCGGCCCGTCCGTCCACTCCACCCGGCGCATCATGACGTCCACCCAGAAGGGCGTGCCGTCGATCCGGCAGGCCGGCGCGCCGCTCAGCTGGACGGTGCCGCCCTCGCGCAGCATGTGCGCCGTCTCGGCGGCGAAGCGGTCGCGCCCCTCGGGCGGGATCAGGGCCAGGATGTCGCCCCGGTCCAGCAACTCCTCCGGCGAGGCGAAGCCGAACAGGCGGGCGTAGCTCTGGTTGGCGAACAGGGGCCGGGCGCCGCGGTGGATCAGGATGCCCTGGACCGAGCCCTCGATCAGGCCCAGCAGCCGGTCCTCGCTGGCCTTGATGTCAGTGACGTCGATGCCGAGGGCGACGATGCCGCCCTCGGCCGTCCGGTGCTCGGTGATGCGGATGTGGCGGCCGTCGTTCAGCCGGCTGTGCAGCGGGCCCGACGGGTTGCGGTGGGCGGCCATCCGGCGCTCCACCCAACCCTCCAGGTCGCCGTCCTCGGGATGCACCACCAGGCCGGCGGCCCTGCGGACCAGCGCCTCGAAGGTGATGCCGGGGCGCAGGATGTCGGCCAGCTCGGGGTAGTAGTCGCGGAAGCGGGTGTTGAAGAGGACCACCCGGTCCTCCGCGTCGTAGAGGATGAAGCCGTCGCGCAGCCGCTCGATCGCGTCGGACAGGCGCGCCTCGGCGTTGCGGCGGGCGGCCGCCTCCTGGTCCAGGCGCACCGCGGCGGCGGCCAGCCCGACTAGGACGAAGTCCCCGCCGCGGGTCGCCCGCATCCGCACCGGGGCGGCGCCGTGCAGCGGCAGCGCCGGCGGCGGGTCGCCGGCCTGTGGGCGCGGGGGCATCAGGTCGGCCGCCACCGGTTCCCCCGTCTCCGCCACCCGCGCCAGCGCGGCGGCCCAGCCGGCCAGCAGGGGAACGGTCTCGAGCGCGGCGCCCGCGCCGGCGCCGGTCAGGCCGGCCGCGGCCTCGTTCAGGGCCGCCACGGCCAGCCGGCCGTCGGCGCCGCGGGCCAGCGCCAGCATCCCGTCCGGGGCGGCCTGGACCAGCCCTTGCAGGAGAGCCGCGGTGTCGGCGCGGGGATCGGGGCCGTCCGCCACCGGGCCGGGCCCCTCAGGCGGTGGCGCCGGTCAGCGCGGCCAGCAGGCCCGCCGCGTCGGCGTCGCCGGGGATGCGGGCCAGCGGCAGGCCGGCCATGCGGCAGCGCGCCTCCAGCGTGCGCAGGCCGGGCGGGTCGCCGGCGACCAGCACGGCGTCCCACGCCTTCGCCGCGGCGGCCACGGCGGAGGCCGCGTCGGCGGCCGTGGCGGCGCGGGCCACCTCGTGCCCGGCGGCTTCCAGCGGGGCGGCGTCGACCGGCCGTCCCTCCACCAGCAGCACCCGCAGGCCCCGGCGCCGGCGGGCGCGCGGGAGGGTCGCGGCGAGCGCCCGCGCCTCCTCCGTCGCCGTCACGATGCGGCGGGCGAAGTCGCGCTGCGCCCCGTCGGGCAGGTCCTCGGCCAGCAGGGTGGCGTAGCCGTGGATGGCGGTCAGCAGGTTGCCGAGGTCGTGCGCGAAGCCGGGCGGCACCGTGCCGCCCTGATGCATGTCGGCGAGCGTGTCCGCGTCAGTGGTCAAGGCCCAGCTCCACGGCGCGCATCACGGCCTGGGTGCGGTTCTTCGCCTCGAGCTTCCGGCAGAGGCCGCGGACGTGCAGCTTCACCGTCACCTCCTCAACCGTGAGGACGCGGGCGATCTCCTTGTTGGACAGGCCCTTCAGCAGCAGCGCCAGCACGTCGCGCTCGCGCCGGGTGAAGTTGGCCAGCGGCTCCGCCTCGTCGGCCAGACCGGGCGGGACGTAGGTGCCGCCGGCCAGCATCTGGCTGACCGCCGCCACCAGCTCCGTCCCCGACAGGGTCTTGGGCAGGAAGCCGGCGGCGCCCCGGGCGAGCGCGGCCCGGATCTCGTCCGGGCGGGCGGCGCCCGACATGATGGCGATGGGCAGGCCGGGATGGGCGGCGCGCAGCCGGTCGAAGCCTTCCAGCCCGTTCATCCCGGGCATGCGCAGATCCAGGATCAGCAGGTCGGCCAGCGGGTCGTCCGCGAGCGCCGCCGCCGCCTCGTCGACCGACCCGGCGCCGCGGACGCGGGCGTCGGGCACCAGCCGCTCGATGTGCGTGCAGAGGGCGTCACGGACCAGACCATGGTCGTCGGCGATGAGAAGGCGCATGGGAGCCAGGGCCGCTGGATGATCGGACTATTCCGATGGATATACCATACAAGTGGCCCTGGCGAAGCCCTTCAACGTCATGTCACGCGAATGACAGAACCGGGTGCCACCCCATGAATGGCACCCGTGACTTCATCCCCGCTGCTGGGGATTGCGGATGGTGACCTCGATCCGCCGGTTCTGCTGCCGGCCCTCGTTGGTGTCATTGCTGGCGACCGGGTAGTCCTCGCCGAGGCCGCGCACCTCGACGCGCGAGGCCTCGATCCCCTGCTGCACCAGGAAGTCCCGCACGGCGCCGGCGCGGCTGCGGCTGAGGGTCAGGTTGTACTCGTCCGCGCCGGTGCTGTCGGTGTGGCCCTCGATCAGGATGGCGCGGTCGGACTGCTGGCGCAGATAGTCCGCCAGCGGTTCCAGCCGGCGCCGGTCGCCCGGGTGCAGGCTGGCGCTGTCGGTGTCGAACAGCAGGTTGCTGAGGGTCAGCACCGTGCCCTGGGCGGTCTGGCGGGTCTGGAACTCCGCCAGCTGGCTTTCCAGCTGCTGGGCGCGCATGCGCTGCTCCTCGGCGGCGACGGCGGCGGCCATGGCCTCCTGCCGGGCCCGGTCGGCCTCGGTGCGGGCGATGCCGATCTGCCGCTCGCGCGCCTCCAGCAGGATGCGCTCGCGCTGGTCGGCGAGCTGGCGGCGCTCGGTCTCCGCCTGGACGCGGGCGGCCTCGGCGCGGGCGATGTCCAGCTGGGCGTCGGCCATGTAGGTGAGGTGGCGCAGCTCCGGCTCCTCCGCCTCGCCCACGCGGGAGCGGGCGTTGGCCAGCGCCCGCTCGGCGTCGCGGTACTGGACGGGGGCCAGCGCCGGCACGTTGTTGGACTGGGCCTGGGCGAACTCGTCCTCCACCCGGGCCAGCGGCGCGTAGCTGTCCGGCGCGGAGGAGCAGGCGGCGAGCAGGAGGGGCAGGGCCAGGACGGCGATCCTGGAAGTTGCCATCTGGGAACGGGCTTTCATGTCGGGATCTCCCGGAATCGGCTGGCGGGCGGGCTCAGGCGGGCTGCTCACGGGCGGCGCTGCTCACGGGCGGGGCGGCACGACCGGGGTCGCCGGCGGCGGCAGCGGGTCGGCGGCCGAGAGCGGCGGCGGCAGGGCCGATCCCGCGGTCCCTGTCGTGCCGACCGTGCCGGTGGCGGTGCCGAGTGTGCCCGTCGCGGTCCCGGTCGCGCCCAGGCCGCCGGTGGTCCCGGACAGGGACGAGCCGCCGAGGCCGACCTCGTTCTCCAGGGTCCGGATGGTACGCTCCACGTCGGCGCGGGCCTCCTCGGCGCGGGCGGAGGCGGTCTTGGCCTCGGCCACGCGGATGGTGACCAGCGCCTCCTCCGACAGCCGGGCCGACTGGACGTAGTTCTCGGCGCGCCAGGCGGCCTCGGCGGCGTCCAGCCGCTCGCGGGCCGTCTGCAGCTCGGTGGCGGCGTAGCGGCTGACGTCGGTCACGTTGACGTTGCCGATGGCGGCGCGGGCTGCCGGCAGCGACGGCGGCGGCGCGTCGGGCGTGGAGGAGCAGGCGGCCAGCGCGAGCAGCGCTCCGGCGGCGAGCAGGGGCCGCGCCGCGGCGGCCAGGACGGACGGCGAGAGGGGCATGGGCGGGTCACCTCCGACAGGGGACGGGCGGCAGGGGCCGGTCGGCGCGGCCGGCGGGTGCCGCGCGTCGGAGATGCAACCCTCGTGGGGGAAGGCTTGTTCCGGCCTAGCCCTACCGAACGGGCGGGCTCGCCATCGGGGGGAGGGGGCGGCCCCTAGGACAGGGCGGCGACCTCCTCGGCGCGGGAGGCGACGAAGACCTCCACCGGCTGCGGCAGGCCCTTCATCTCGCGCACGCCGATCGACTCGAACCGGAAGCCGGGGCCGGCGGCGTCCGCCACCTTGATGGTCACGGCCATGCCGCCGGTGGGCGCCACCGAGGTGAGGCGGGCGGCCAGCTGGACCGTCCGGCCGAAGATGTCGGCGCCCTCGTGCATGGCGGGGCCGGTGCTGACGCCGATGCGGATGTCCAGCATGCCGAAGCCGGACTGCCGCGCCTTCTCGAAATCCTCCAGGATGCGCAGCCCGGCGCCGACCGCCTCCGCCTCGGCGGCGAAGGCGGCCATGATGCCGTCGCCGGTGTGCTTCACCTCGCGGCCGCGGAAGGTGGCCAGGGCCGAGCGGACGATGCCGTCATGGGCGCGCACCCGCTCCAGGTGCGCCGCGTCGCCCTCGGTCCAGGCGTCCTGGGTGGAGCCGACCAGGTCGGTGAACATGATGACGGTGCGGCCGAGGTCGCCCGGATCGCGCGAGGACGCCCAGTCGGCCATGGCGCCGGGCAGCAGCCCCTCCGCCCCCGGCATGCCCTCGGCCAGCATGCGCCCGGCCTCCGCCCCCCGCCGGTGGATCTCGGCGCCGCGGCGGTCGGTCAGGTGCACCGACATGCTGTCCAGGAACCAGCCGACCATGGCGGGATCGGAGGCGACGGCGCGCACCACCTCCTCCGCCACCCGGCGCTTCAGCCCGGCCTCCATGCCGTCGCAATAGGCGTCGGCGGCGCCGGCCAGGAACAGGCAGATGCCGAAGCGGTCCTGCCGGTCCAGCCTGAGGTGCCCGCCCCGGTAGGTCTTCAGCGCCTCGACCGCCGACGCCGTCATTGCCAGCAACGCCTTCATGGCGGCGGTGGCCTCCGCCAGGGCGGCCGCGGCCTCCTCGGGCGAGGGCTGCTCCGGCTTGGGCGTCTTGGCCCCGGCAGACTCGGCCGGCTTCTCCTCCTGCCTGCGCGCGGCCTTGCGGCGGCGCGCGGGCAGCGTCTTGAACAGCTCCAGCGGGATGCCCTCGGGCAGCACCTCGACCATGAAGTGGGGGCGCAGGATGCGGAAGGTGCGGAAGATCACCAGGCCGGCGACCAGCGCGCTCGCCGGCACCCCCACCAGCGGCGGCACCGGGCTTCCCATGGCGTGGTTGACGATCAGGAAGGCGGCGCAGGCGAGCACGATGCTGCCCGCCTTGCCCAGGGTCGGCGCCACCTCCGCCGCGGTGGAGCGGGCGGGGCGGCGCGGCGGAGGCGCCGCGCGCGGGGCCTCCGCCGCCGGGGCCGCGGCAGGCGCGCGGGGAGCCGCCCGCTCCGCCGGCTTCGGCTTGGACAGGGTGGCCTTCTTGGAATTGAAGTAGGGCAGGCCGTCCCGGCGCTGGCGGGAGACGATGACCTTGTCCTTGAGGTCGCCGGTGCGCTTGTCGATGACCTCGGCCACCAGCTTGACGGCCAGGACCTCGCGGTCCTTCCAGACCTCGTCCAGGAGGAAGTGCGCCTTCTCCTCGGTCGGGTGGCTACCGGCCAGGTACCAGTTCTGGCCGTCGCAGGCGAAGACCTCGTAGGCGTTGTTCATGGGTCCGGTGCGCGCCCAGCCAGATGAACCAGGGGCACCGCCGGGCCCCCCGCCCGGCCGGTCCTTCCGGGCCGCCGCGGCGCCGCCTGCTGGAGGCGGCGCCGTCCGGCCCCGAAGTCCTGACGCCTTACTGGTTCATGCTCTCGAAGAAGTCGGAATTCTGCTTCGACTGCTTCAGCTTGTCGATGAGGAACTCGACCGCGTCGGTGGTTCCCATCGGGTTGAGGATGCGACGCAACACCCACATCTTGGCCATCGTGCCCTTCTCGACCAGCAGCTCCTCCTTGCGGGTGCCGGACTTCTGGATGTCGATGGCGGGGAAGACGCGCTTGTCGGAGAGCTTGCGGTCCAGCACGATCTCCGAGTTGCCGGTGCCCTTGAACTCCTCGAAGATCACCTCGTCCATGCGCGAGCCGGTGTCGATCAGCGCGGTGGCGATGATCGTCAGGCTGCCGCCCTCCTCGATGTTGCGGGCGGCGCCGAAGAAGCGCTTCGGCCGCTGCAGCGCGTTGGCGTCGACGCCGCCGGTCAGCACCTTGCCGGAGGAGGGGACGACCGTGTTGTAGGCGCGGGCCAGGCGGGTGATGCTGTCCAGCAGGATGACCACGTCGCGCTTGTGCTCGACCAGGCGCTTGGCCTTCTCCAGCACCATCTCCGTCACCTGGACGTGGCGGGTCGCCGGCTCGTCGAAGGTGGAGCTGATGACCTCGCCGCGCACCGAACGCGCCATGTCGGTCACCTCCTCGGGCCGCTCGTCGATGAGCAGCACGATCAGGTAGACCTCGGGGTGGTTGGTGGCGATGGAGTGGGCGATGTTCTGCAGCATCACCGTCTTGCCGGTGCGCGGCGGCGCCACGATCAGCGCGCGCTGCCCCTTGCCCAGCGGCGACACCAGGTCGATGACCCGGGTGGTCATGTCCTTCTTGTTGCGGACCGGGTCCTCGATCTCGAGCTTCAGCCGTTCCTCGGGGTAAAGCGGCGTCAGGTTGTCGAAGTTGATCCGGTGCCGGACCTTGTCCGGGTGGTCGAAGTTGATAGAGTTGACCTTCAGCAGGGCGAAGTACCGCTCGCCGTCCTTGGGCGCGCGGATCTGCCCCTCCACCGTGTCGCCGGTGCGCAGGCCGAAGCGGCGCACCTGGCTGGGGCTGACATAGATGTCGTCGGGGCCCGGCAGGTAGTTCGCCTCGGGCGAGCGCAGGAAGCCGAAGCCGTCCTGCAGCACCTCCAGCACGCCCTCGCCGTAGATCGGGATGTCGTTCTCCGCCAGCTGCTTCAGGATGGCGAACATCATGTCCTGCTTGCGCAGGGTGCCGGCGTTCTCGATCTGGAGCTCCTCGGCGAACGCCAGGAGTTCGGCGGGCGACTTGGCCTTCAACTCTTGCAGATTCATCGGTGACCTGTGGGGGAGGGGTGCTGCTGCGGCTGGCGGGCCGGGGGCAAAAGGCCGGAGACGCCTGGGGAGGTGGGAAATCGCGGCCTCGTGACGCCATCCCGGGGAGGAACGGCGGAGAATGCGTGACGATTCTCGGGAAGACGGGCCTTGGATGCTAGATGCCTTAGCCCAAGGGAGCGGTTGAAGTCAAAGCAAAATCGGCGGGGCGGGGCCGGCTCTTCGGCCGATACGCCTTACGGGGGAGGGGCATTGGCCGCCGGCCCTCAGAACGGCTTCACCACGACCAGCACGACGATGCCGATCATGAACAGGGCCGGCACCTCGTTGACCATGCGGTAGAAGCGGGAAGGGCGGGTGTTGCGGTCCTCCGCGAACTCCCGGCGCCAGCGGGCCGCCACCATGTGCGCGGCGGTCAGGCCCAGCACCAGGACGAACTTGGCGTGCAGCCAGCCGTCGCTCAGCAGCGCCGGGTCGATCGCCACCATGGAGAGGCCGAAGACCCAGGTGGCGATCATGGCGGGGTTCATGATGACCCGCAGCAGCTTCGCCTCCATGACCTTGAAGGTCTCCGCCTGGGCGGAGCCGGGGGCGGCGTCGGCGTGGTAGACGAACAGCCTGGGCAGGTAGAGCAGCCCCGCCATCCAGGAGATGACGGAGATCACGTGCAGCGCCTTGACCCACAGATACATGGAAACCCCCCTCCCCCGGCCCCTTCGGCCGGCCGGTTCAGCGAACCCCGGCCATGCCGGGAGCGTGCGCGCAGCCCTTGAAGCCCGGCGGACAAAGCCGGCCACCGGCCGCCGAGCACAGCCGGTCCGGGCCGCCGCGGACTTGGCGCACCAGGTTGGCCAGGCCCTGGACGAAGTCCGGCTCGATCCCCACCGCCGGCACCCGGACGAAGTGCGGCACGCCGCATTCCTTCGCCAGGTGCCGGTACTCCTCCTCGATCTCCACCAGCGTCTCGGAATGCTCCGACACGAAGGCCATCGGCACGACGACGACGGGCACGCCGTCGCGGCCGGCCCGACGGATCTCCTCGTCGGTGGAGGGGCCGATCCATTTCAGCGGCCCGACCCGGCTCTGGTAGCAGCCGGCCCAGTCCAGCCCGTCGATGCCGAGCGCCTTGACGATGGCCTCGCAGGTGCGCTCGCACTGCCACTGGTAGGGGTCGCCGGCGCGGACCACCTTCTCCGGCAGACCGTGGGCGGAGAACAGCACCCGGGGCCGGCCGTGCGCCGCGGCCTCCGCCACCGCCCAGCGCAGCAGCTTGGCCGTCGCCTGCACGAAGCCCGGCTCTGTCGGGTAGCAGCAGACGGTGCGCACCGGCACGTCGAGCTTCGCCGCGGCCGCCGCCCGGTGCCACACCCGCAGGCTGGAGGCGGACGTCGTCGTCGACCATTGCGGGTAGAGCGGCAGCAGCACCACCTCGTCCGGGCCCCAGTCCTTCACGTCGTGCGCCGTCTCCTCCGCCATGGGATGCCAGTAGCGCATGGCGACGAAGGCCTTCACCTCCCCCTCGTCCCACAGCGACGCCTCCAGCGCGCGGGCCTGGGCCAGCGTGTTCTCCAGCAGCGGCGACTTGCCGCCCAGCTTCGCGTAGATCTCCCGCGCGACGTGCGCCCGGCGGCCGGAGATCAGGCGGGCCAGCAGGTAGCGCAGCGGGTTGGGCGCGCGGATGATGCTGGGGTCGTTGAACAGGTTGAACAGGAAGGGCTGCACCGCCTCGGGCCGGTCGGGACCGCCCAGGTTGAACAACACCACGGCGATGCGGCGCCGGCGGCTCTCGGTCATCACGGGTTCATCCGGCTGATGGGGGTAGCCCCCGGGGTCAGCCATTACGTAGCGCGGGCCAGCCGCGGATCAAATCGGCCAAAAGGGAGACGTTCTCCGGCGGCGTGTGCTGGACGATGCCGTGGCCGAGGTTGAACACGAAGGGGCCATCGGCCAGCGCCTCCAGGATCTCCGTCGCCGCCCGGCGCAGCGCGTCGCCCCCGGCGACCAGCGCGATGGGGTCGAGGTTGCCCTGCACCGGCAGGCGGCGCTGCAGCTCCCGCGCGGCCGCCAGCGGCACCGCGGTGTCGAGGCCCAGCGCGTCCACCCCCGTGGCGGAGACGTAGGCGTCGGCGTTGTGGCCGGCCTGGCGGGGGAAGCCGATGACGGGGACGTCCGGATGCAGCTGCTTCAGCCTCTGCACGATACGCCGGGTCGGCGCCACCACCAGGTCCTGGAACTGCCGCGGCGCCAGCGCGCCGGCCCAGCTGTCGAACAGCTGCAGGACCTCCGCCCCGGCGCGGACCTGGGCCGACAGGTACTCCACCGTGCCGTCCACCAGCACGTCGATCAAGGCGCCGAAGCCGGCCGGGTCGGAGAAGGCCCAGCGCTTGGCGTGCAGGTACTCCTTGGAGCCCGATCCCTCCACCATGTAGCTGGCGACCGTCCAGGGACTGCCGGCGAAGCCGATGAGCGCGACCTCGGGGGGAAGCGCCGCCCGGATGCGGGACACCGTCTCGTACACCGGCGCCGCCCTCTCGTGCAGGCGCTCCGGCGTCAGCCGCGCCAGGGCCGCGCCGTCGCGGATGGGGTCCAGGCGCGGCCCCTCCCCTTCCGCGAACCAGACGTGCTGCCCCATCGCATGCGGCAGGACCAGGATGTCGGAGAACAGGATGTCCGCGTCCATGCCGTAGCGCCGGATCGGCTGCAGGGTCACCTCGCAGGCCAGCTCCGGATTGTAGCAGAGGTCGAGGAAGCCGCCCGCCTGCGCCCGGACCTTCCGGTATTCCGGCAGGTATCGCCCGGCCTGGCGCATCAGCCAGAAGGGCGGGCGCTCCAGCGTCTCCCCTTTCAGCGCGCGGAGGAGGAGTTTGCTGCTCTGTCCGGTCATGGTCCTGGTCCGGTTGGCGGTCTTGTCCACGGGTCGGTGCCCGGCCCCTTTCTACCCTGAGAGTCTTTTGAAAAGGAATGGGAGGGGTAGTGGGTCCTGTGGATAACGGTAATTCCCATCCGTCCCGGATTCATCCACAGGCGGGCGGCGCTTGCGCGGCGCCGGTACGAGCCTGTGGAAAAGCGTGCGGGGTTCCGGACGCGAAGCCAGGAATGCTATAGAGTCCGGGCCTGGTGAGTGCTGGGGATAAGTGGGAAGTCCCGGCATTCCGTCCCGGACTCGCGAAGGGGTGGCCGGACTCTGTCCAGGAGTCGGCAAGCCGCCCCGGAACCCCCGCCCATCCCGGGAGCGTTTCGCGACCGGCGGCAAAACGGCACAACCATCCCGATTCCGCCCGCGACTTATCCACACCGCCGTCCCCTCTTCCCCGGAGCCTCCGCCGTGAGTCCTGAGCCGCAGATCCAGACCAAGCAGTTCCACCTGCACCTCGTGTCGGACGCCACCGGCGAGACCATCAACTCGGTCGCCCGCGCCTGCGTGTCGCAGTTCGACAAGGTCGAGCCGATCGAGCATTTCTGGAACCTGGTCCGCACCGACCGGCAGCTCGACATGGTCATGGACGGGATCAGGGACAATCCGGGCCTGGTCATGTTCACCCTGGTGAACGAGCGGCTGCGCCGCCGCCTGCAGGACACCTGCCGGGAGATCCAGGTGCCCTGCATCCCCGTGCTGGACCCCCTCATCAACGCGCTCGCCGCCTATCTGGGGCTGGAGTCGCAGAGCCAACCCGGCCGCCAGCACGCGCTGGACGCGGAGTATTTCGGCCGAATCGACGCCATGGACTATGCGCTGGCCCATGACGACGGCCAGTCGGCGTGGGAGCTGCACGAGGCCGACGTGATCCTGGTCGGCGTCTCCCGCACCTCCAAGACGCCGACCTGCATCTATCTCGCGAACCGCGGCATCAAGGCGGCCAACATCCCCTTCGTCCCCGGTTGCCCCCTGCCGGTCGAGCTGGAGCAGGTGTCGCGGCCGCTGGTGGTCGGGCTGACCAAGGACCCGGAGCGCCTCATCCAGATCCGCCGCAACCGGCTGCGCCTGCTGAACCAGGGCGAGGAGACCAGCTACGTCGACCCGGAGAAGGTGCGGGCCGAGCTGTCGGAGGCGCGGCGCTACTACAGCCGCCGCGGCTGGCCGGTGCTGGACGTGACCCGCCGCTCCATCGAGGAGACGGCGGCGGAGATCATGATGCTGCTGGCCCGCCGGCGGCCCGGCGCCGGCACGGGGGCCGACTGAGATGGCCGCCTTCCTCAGCACCCAGCCCGTGGTCCTGGCCTCGGGCAGCGTCACCCGCCGCCGCATGCTGGAGGCGGCCGGGGTGGAGGTCGTCACCCAGCCGGCGCCCGTGGACGAGGAGGAGGTGAAGCTGGCCTGCCGGGCCGACGGCTTCACCGCCGACCAGGTGGCGGAGGCGCTGGCCGAGCTGAAGGCCATGCGCGTCGGCCGCACCCTGCGCGACGTGCTGGTCATCGGCGCCGACCAGATGCTGGAGTGCGAGGGGCAGTGGTTCGACAAGCCGGTCGGCCGCGACGGCGCCCGGGACCAGCTGGCCGCCCTGTCGGGGCGCACCCACCGGTTGGTCTCCTGCGTGGTGGTGGTGCACAACGGCCAGCGGGTCTGGCACCACACGGACGCCGCCCGCATGGCCATGCGCCCGCTCAGCGGGGCGTTCATCGAGCGCTACCTGGACGCCGCCGGGGAGGCGGTGCACGGCTCGGTCGGCGGCTACCAGCTGGAGGGGCTGGGGGCGCAGCTGTTCGCCCGCGTGCAGGGCGACCATTTCACCATCCTGGGCCTGCCCCTGCTGCCCCTGCTGGACTATCTGAGGACACGCGGCGTCTTGCCGGGCTGAACGCGGCCCCGCATGATGCGCGCCCTCGACGATCCTCACACGGCAGGTGCCCGGTGATCCTCAGCGGCAAGGCGATGGTGGCAGGGGTCATGGGCTGGCCGGTGGGCCATTCCCGCAGCCCGCGCCTGCACGGGTACTGGCTGGAGAGCTATGGCATCGACGGCACCTACGTCCCCCTCCCCGTCCCGGCGGGCAAGGTGGAGCAGGCGCTGCGCGCCCTGCCGGTTCTGGGCCTGCGCGGCTGCAACCTGACGGTCCCGCACAAGGAGGCGGCGGCGAAGGCGGTGGACCGGCTGGACCCGGCCGCCCGCCGCATCGGCGCGGTGAACACCGTCGTCGTGCACCCCGACGGCTCGCTGGAGGGGCGCAACACCGACGCCTTCGGCTTCATCGAGAACCTGCGCGAGGGTGCGCCCCGCTGGGACGCCACCGCCGGTCCTGCCGTGGTGCTGGGCGCCGGCGGGGCGGCGCGCGCCGTCGTGGCGGCCCTGCTGGACGCCGGCGTGCCGGAGGTGCGGCTCGCCAACCGCACCCGCGCCCGGGCGGAGGAACTGGCGGCCGACTTCGGCGGCCCGGTCACCGTCATGCCCTGGGAATGGCGCGGCCGGGCGCTGGCCGACGCCGGGCTGCTGGTCAACACCACGACGCAGGGCATGGCCGGCCAGCCGCCGCTGGAGATCGACCTGGCGACGCTGCCGCCCAGCGCCACCGTCACCGACATCGTCTACACGCCGCTGGTCACGCCGCTGCTGGCGGCGGCCAAGCGCCGCGGCAACCCCTTGGTGGACGGCATCGGCATGCTGCTGCACCAGGCGCGGCCGGCCTTCCACGCCTGGTTCGGGCTGATGCCGCAGGTGACGCCGGAGCTGCGGCGCTTCGTGCTTGAAGGGCTGTGAGGGCCGGGCGGTGATCGTCCTCGGCCTCACCGGCTCCATCGGCATGGGCAAGTCCACCGCGGCGCGCATGCTGCGCCGGCTGGGCTGCCCGGTGCACGACGCGGACGCCGCCGTCCACCGCCTCTATGCCCCCGGGGGCGCCGCGGTCGGGCCGATCGGCGCCGTATTCCCCGAAGCGGTCGTCGACGGCGGGGTGGACCGCACCGCGCTGTCCCGTCTGGTCGTGGGCAAGCCGGACGCGCTGCGCCGGCTGGAGGAGATCGTGCATCCCCTGGTCCGGCGCGAGACGGACGGGTTCCTGGAGCGGGCACGCGCGTCCGGGGCCCGCGTGGCGGTGCTGGACATCCCGCTGCTGTACGAGACCGGGGGCGAGGGCCGGGTGGACAAGGTTCTGGTGGTCAGCGCGCCCGCCGAGGTGCAGCGCGCCCGGGTCCTGGCCCGCCCCGGCATGGACGCGGCCAAGCTGGATGCCATCCTGGCCCGCCAGGTGCCCGACGCGGAGAAGCGCCGCCGCGCCGATTTCGTGGTGGAGACGGGGCTGGGTCGGCGCCATACCTTGCGCCACCTGGCCGCCATCGTCAGAATGCTCGCCGGCCAGGAGCAGCCGGGCCCCGAGCGGCCTGACCCAGAGCGGCCGGATCAGGAGCAGCCGGAATAGAATGCGCGAGATCGTCCTCGATACCGAAACCACCGGTTTCGACCCGCTGAACGGCGACCGCATCGTCGAGATTGGCTGCGTGGAACTGCTGAACCACGTCGCCACCGGCCGGGTCTACCACCAGTACATCAACCCGGAGCGGGACATGCCGGCGGAGGCCTTCGCCGTCCACGGCTTGTCCGCCGAGTTCCTGAGCCAGCACCCGACCTTCGCGGAGATCGCCGGCGACTTCCTGGACTTTATCGGCGACGACCCGCTGGTCATCCACAACGCCGCCTTCGACGTGGGCTTCCTGAACGCGGAGCTGACGCGCCTGGGCCTGCCCAAGCTGGCGGCCAACCGCGCCATCGACACGGTCGCCATCGCCCGCCGGCGCTTCCCCGGCGCGCCGGCCAGCCTGGACGCGCTCTGCCGCCGGTTCGAGGTGGACAATTCCGGCCGCAGCTACCACGGCGCGCTGCTGGACAGCCAGCTGCTGGCCGAGGTGTACCTGGAGCTGCTGGGCGGCCGGCAGCCGGGCTTGGTCCTGGGGGCGTCGGGCACCACGGCCGCCGCCGAGGCGGTCAAGGTGGAGCGGCCCTTCCGCGCGCCCCGCGCCCACGCGGCCTCGGCCGAGGAGCTGGCGGCGCACGAGGCTTTCCTGAAGCAGATCAAGAACCCGCTCTGGCTGGCCGAGGCCAAGCCGGCGGAGTGAGCCTCAGCCCTCCTGCGGGGCCAGCCGCTTCTCGATCCGCTGGAGCACGCCCAGAATCTCGGCGAGGACCGCCTGGTCGCCGGCGGGCGCCGGGGCCGGTGCGGCCGGCTGGGCGCGGCTCACCTCGCGGTCGCGCTGGGCCAGGATCAGCTCCTGGAACTCCTTGGCGTCGACCAGCCCGATCAGCTTGGCGGAACCGTCGCCGGTGCCGCTTCCGCCGCCCGCCGTCTCGATCCGCAGCTTGCACAGGCCCAGCCAGTTCAGCAGCGGCCCGCGCAGCAGCGTCACGTCCTGGATCTTGTCCAGCGGGATGTTGCTCTCGCGCTGGAACAGGATGCCGTAGGCGTAGCGCAGCCGCCGCGTGGTCAGGTCGCAGCGGATCGTGTCGAAGAAGCGCCTCGCCCACCACCAGGCCGCCCAGAGCGCCAGCGGCAGCACGACGATGCCCCCCAGCACGCAGAGCAGCCCGGCGGCCTGCAGGAACAGGTAGATGCGCAGCTTGGGGTCGAAGACCGCGACCTTGAGGATTTCCGGTTCGCCCATGGGCACGGCCACGCTCAGGGGATCAGGACGGTGGAGCCGGTGGTGCGCCGGGACTCCAGCGCCCGGTGCGCCTCGGCCGCGTCCTTCAGGGCGAAGCTCTGGCGCGCCGCCACCTTGATCTCGCCGCTGTGGACCATGCCGAACAGGTCGGCCGCTGCTTCCAGCAGCTCCTCCCGCGTGGCGGTGTAGCCCATCAGCGACGGCCGGGTCAGGAACAGCGAGCCCTTGCGGTTCAGGATGCCGATGTCGAACGGCTCCACCGCGCCGGAGCTCTGGCCGAAGCTGACCATCATGCCGAGCCGCCGCACGCAGTCCAGGCTGCGCATGAAGGTGTCGCGCCCGACGCTGTCGTAGACCACGTCCACCCCGCGCCCGTCGGTGATGTCCTTCACCCGGGCCACGAAGTCCTCCCGGGTGTAGATGACGGGATGGTGGCAGCCGTGGGCGCGGGCCAGCTCCGCCTTCTCCTCGGAGCCGACGGTGCCGATGACCTTCGCCCCCAGCGCCGCCGCCCACTGGCAGGCGATCAGCCCGACGCCGCCGGCCGCCGCGTGGACCAGCACCACGTCGCCGGGCTTCACCTCGAAGGTGCGGCGCAGCAGGTATTGCGCCGTCATGCCCTGCAGCAGCATGGAGGCGGCCTGGGTGTCCTCGATCCAGCTGGGCAGCGGGATCAGCCGGTCGGCCGGCATCACCCGCGCCTCGGCATAGGCGCCCAGCGGGCCGGTGCAGTAGCCGACGCGGTCGCCCGGCTTCAGGTCGGTGACGCCGGGCCCGACCGCCTCCACCACGCCGGCCGCCTCCTGCCCGATGACGAGCGGCAGCGGCTGCGGGTAGAGGCCGGTGCGGTGGTAGACGTCGATGAAGTTCAGCCCGACCGCCCGGTGCCGCAGCCGCACTTGGCCCGGCCCCGGATCGCCCACCTCGACCTGCTCCCAGCGCAGCACCTCCGGACCGCCGGTCTCGTGGATGCGGATGGCGTTCACCATGGCGGGTCTCCTCCTGGCGTTCGGGATGGGGTGGTCGTGGTTGGGCGGTATCGGGGCGGTCAGTCCTTCAGGTGCCTGGCGAAGAACTCCGCCGTGCGCTGGTTGGCGAGGTCGGCGGAGGCCTTGTCGTAGTGCTCCCCGCCGACGCGGGCGAAGGCGTGGTCCTGGCCGGCGTAGGCGTGGATGGTCACGTGCGGGTGGCCGGCGAGCGTCGACCTGATCTGCGCCTGGGCCTCGGGCGGGACGAACTTGTCCTTCTCCGCCATGTGCATCAGCAGCGGCTTCGTGATGGCCGCCGCCTCGCCCAGGTCCTTCTCGATGCCGACGCCGTAGAAGCTGACGCTGGCGTCCGCGTCGGAGCGGGTTGCCATCAGGTAGGCGAGCTTGCCGCCCAGGCAGTAGCCGACCGAGCCGACCTTGCCCGTCACCCCCTGGTAGCCCCGCAGGAAGGACAGCGACGCGATCAGGTCCTCGACCCCCTTGGTCTCGCTGAAGCCCTGGTACAGCTCGAAGGCCTTCTTCCACTCCGCCTCGGACTTGTCGGTGATCTGGATGCCGGGCTCCTGGCGCCAGAACAGGTCCGGGCAGAGGGCGACATAGCCCTGCGCGGCATAGTGGTCGACCAGGTCGCGCATGACCCGGTTCACCCCGAAGATTTCCTGGATCACCAGCATGCCGGGGCCGCTGCCCGAGGCGGGCGCCTTCAGGTAGCCGGTGAAGCTGCCGCCGTCGGCGGCCTTGATCGTGACCTCGGTCATGCCTCGCCCCATCGTGATTAACGGTTCAGGGGCAGGAAGATACGGCGGCCCCGCCGGAATGTCACGGCGTGGCGGCCAGGTGCGCCCACAGCGCTGAGGAGAGGGAGGCCTCCCAGGCGGAGGGGGCGCTCCCCTCGCCGGGGTACTCCTGCGGCGTGGCGCTGGTGCCCGCGATCAGGTAGGCGAAGCCCACCCGCCGCTCCGGGTCCAGCATGATCCCGCCCAGGAGCCCGTAGGCCTCGCCCAGATGGCCGTGCAGCCGCCCGCCCGAGCCCGGGACCGGGATGGCGCGCTGCAGCCCCAGGCCCCAGGAGGCGTAGAGGCCGCGCTCCGTCTCGCCGTTGCCGCGGGCGGGATCGAAGCTCCAGGCGGGGGAGAGCGCGGCGCGCACCGTCTCCGCCTTCAGCACCCGCACCCCGTCCACCGTCCCCTCCCCCAGCAGCAGCCGGACCAGCTGCGCCAGCTCCCGCGCGCTGGCGCGCAGGCCGCCCTGGGGCGACAGGACCGTGGCGTTGCGGCCCACTTGGTAGGCCGACAGCGGTGCGGTGGCCGCCACGCCGAAGGGGCTGACGAGATCGTCGGGGCGCCGGCCGCGGTAATCGTCCACCTGCGCCTCCCAGGCGCCCCGCCCCTCCCTGCGGTAGACCGGGGCGAGGGTGGCGAAGGCGGCCTCGTCCAGGGTGCGCACGTCGTAGGCGCCGGCGATGCCGAGGGGGCGGAGGATGCGGGCGGCGACCACGGCGTCGAACCGCTCCCCCGCCACCCGCTCGACGATGGTGGCCAGCACGCCCAGGTTCAGGTTGGCATAGGCGAAGAAGGCGCCGGGGCCGCGGTCGCCGGCCGGGTCGGCTGCCGCCCAGTGGGCGCCGCCCTCCCAGAAGGGACCGGCGGGGTCGAAGAAGTCGGAGAGCGCGTGCTGCACCGGCAGCCCGTACACCTCCCCGTCGCGGATGGAGGAGGTGTGGGCCAGCAGCATCCGCACCGTCACCGGCCGGTCGGGGAAGGCCGGGTTGCGCAAGGCGAAGCCCAGATACTCCCCCGCGTCGCGGTCGAGGTCGAGCCGCCCCTCCTCCGCCAGGGACAGGGCGGCCAGGGCCACCGGCACCTTGCTGATGGAGGCGACGCGGACGCGGGTGTCGGCCGTGAAGGGCCGCTCCCGCGCCGGGTCCAAGGGGTCGATGACCGCCCGTCCCGCCGCCGCCTCGTACACGACGCGCCCGTCCCGAACCGCCACCACGGCCAGGCCGGAGACGGGATGCGCCGGGTCGGCCGGCATCGCGGCGACCAGCCGGTCCAACTCGGCGCGGTCCAGCGCTGCCCGGTCGGCCGCGCGCGCCGCCGCCGGCAGCACCGCCAGCGCCAGCAGGAGGATCGGGGCGAGGACCCGCCGCATCTCAGGCCGCCAGCAGCCGCGCGAGGTCCGCCGGCTCCGTCACCGGCAGCGAGCACGCCATGTTGCGGCAGACATAGGCGGCGGGCCTGCCCTCCACCGGTCCCTTGCCGGCGGCGGGGTGGTCGGGCGGCAGGTCCGTCCCCGGCGCGACGGGGCAGAGGATGAGGTCCGGCAGCGACAGGTCCAGCGCCGCCCGGCGCAGCGCCCGCGTCCCCGGCGCTTCCGGGTCGCCGGCGATGACCAGCTGCGTCGCCCGCTGCAGCAGCTCCGCGTTGTTGAGGAAGGTCGCCAGCGGGAAGAAGTTGCGCGTCAGCTCGCCGGAGAAGGCCCGCACGATACCCTCCGCCCGGTCGGCGAAGCCCTGCTCCCCGGTCAGGTACCAGAGCCGCGCGAAGACGCCGACCAGCGTGCCGTTGCCCGACGGCACCGCGTTGTCGTGGGCGCTTCGCGGCCGCACGATGAGGTCGGCCGCGTCGTCGGGCGAGGTGAAGTAGCCGCCGCCCTCGGGGTCGTGGAAATGACGGTCGCACGCCTCCGTCCAGCCGCGGGCGGTGTCGATGTAGGCGCGGTCGCCCGTCACCTCGAACAGGGCCAGCGCCGCCCGCGCCATGTTGGCGTGGTCCTCCAGCGTGCCGGAATGCTTCAGCTGGCCGGCCCGCCAGGCATGGCGCAGCCGCCCGTCGGGCTGCATGGTGCCGCGGATGAAGGCGAAGGCGCGGGCGGCGGCCGCGATCCACCCCTCCTCCCCGAACACGGCACCGGCGCGGGCCAGCGCCGCGATCATCAGCCCGTTCCAGTCGGCCAGCACCTTGTCGTCCCAGCCGGGCCGGACCCGCCCGGCGCGCACCGCCAGCAGCTTCTCCCGCAGCGCCGCCAGCCGCGCCTCGTGCGCGGCGTCGCCCAGCTCCGGCCGCAGCAGCCGGTTCAGGATGTTGGTCTCCTCCCAGTTGCCGTGCGCGGTCACGTCGTAGGCCGCGGCGAAGAAGTCGGCGTCCTCGCCCAGAACCGCGTCCAGCTCGGCGCGGGACCAGACGTAGAACTTGCCCTCCTCCCCCTCGCTGTCGGCGTCCAGCGTGGCGGCGAAGGCGGCGTTGCCCTGGGCGTCGGGGGCGGCGACCATCTCGCGCAGCAGCCAGCCCACTGTCTCGCGCACCCGCGTCTCGAACAGCGGCTCCTTCGTCTCCTGCCAGACGGTGGTCAGCAGGTCGACCAGCTGGGCGTTGTCGTAGAGCATCTTCTCGAAGTGCGGGACCAGCCAGCGCTCGTCCACGGAATAGCGGGCGAAGCCGCCGCCCAGATGGTCGTAGATGCCGCCCTGGCACATCTGCACCAGCGTGTTGACCACCGCCGTGCGGTAGGCAGGCTTGCCCGTCCGCTTCCAGGCGCGCCACAGCAGCTCGAAGATGGTGGTCTGCGGGAACTTGGGTGCCTCGCCGATGCCGCCGTGGATGGGGTCCACCTCGCGCACCAGCCGGGCGGCCACCTGGTCCAGCACGGCGATGTCGACCCCCTCGCCCGGCCGCGTCTCCGCCATGCGCTCCAGCGCCTCCTTCAGGGCGGTCACGTTGCGGACCACCTTGTCCGGCTCCTTGGCGTAGGTGGCGGCGATGCCGCGCAGCACGTCGGGGAAGCCCGGCCGGCCCCAGCGCGCCTCCGGCGGGAAGTAGGTGCCGCCCCAGAAGGGCTCCGCGTCCGGCGTCAGGAACATGGTCAGCGGCCAGCCGCCCTGCTGGCCCAGCAGCGCCAGCGCCTGCTGGTAGATGGTGTCGACGTCCGGCCGCTCCTCCCGGTCCACCTTGATGTTGACGAACAGCTCGTTCATCACGCCGGCGATGGCGTCGTCCTCGAAGCTCTCGTGCGCCATCACGTGGCACCAGTGGCAGGCGGCGTAGCCGACGGAGAGCAGGACCGGCTTGTTCTCCGCCCGGGCGCGGGCGAACGCCTCGGGTCCCCAGGACATCCAGTGGACGGGGTTGTCGCGGTGCTGGAGCAGGTAGGGGCTGGTCTCGCGGCCGAGCAGGTTCGCGGACGTCTGGTTCGAGGGCATGGGCGGCGTCTCCTTCCCGAGGGGGCCCCTCTTCTTCCGGGTGGGCGGCCGGCCCCGGCTTTGCGCCCGAGGATAGCGTTCTGTAGAATGGCGCGCGCCTGCAAAATGTCCCGGGGCCCATTGGGGTTGCCGGCCATCCATGATCGGGAGGGACCCCATGAAGATCACCGTGGACGTGGATTGCACGCCGGAGGAGGCGCGGACCTTCCTGGGCCTGCCTGACGTGAAGCCGATGCAGGAGGCGCTGATGCAGCAGATGCAGGATCGGCTCAGCGCCAACTTGGCGGCGATGGACCCCGAGACCATGTTGAAGACCTGGCTGCCCGTCGGCCTCCAGGGCTTCGAGCAGATACAGAAATTCATGTGGAACCAGATGGCGACCGCCATGGGCAACAAGGACCAGAAGAAGTGACCTCTACCCCCGACCGCCGCGACCCCGCGCCGTATTTCGAGCACCATGTCTTCTGCTGCACCAACGAGCGGCCGGCCGGCCATCCCCGCGGCTGCTGCAAGCAGCGCGGGTCGGAGCATCTCCGGGACTACATGAAGGGCAAGGCCAAGGAGCTCGGCATCAGGGGCGTGCGGGTCAACTCGGCCGGCTGCCTGGACCGGTGCGAGCTGGGGCCGACCCTGGTCGTCTATCCCGAGGGCGTCTGGTACACAGTGGAGACCGAGGCCGACGTGGACGAGATCCTGCAGGTACACCTGGTGGACGGCGGCCGGGTGGAGCGGCTGATGCTGCAGCCGACCGACAAGGTGCCGGAGGACCGCACGCCCGAGCGCCGCGCCCTGAAGGCCGCCCGCCGCGCCGCCGCCGGGTGATGTTTCACGTGGAACACGGCGTCGTAGGTCGCATGGAGCGGCCGCGGAATGCGACGTCCTCCACCCGCCGGGGCGTCGCATTGCGCTCCGCTCCATGCGACCTACGCGCCGCACTCCTCGGCGCGCCCCGCCCATGACCGACACCATCTTCGCCCTCGCCTCCGCCCCCGGCCGCAGCGGGGTGCAGGTCGTCCGCCTCTCCGGTCCCCGGGCCGGGGAGGCGCTGGCCGCCCTGACCCTCCGTCCCCTGCCCCGCCCGCGGGAGGCTGCGCTGGCCGCACTGCGCGATCCCGCCACCGGGGAGGCGATCGACCGCGGCCTGCTGCTCTGGTTCCCGGCCCCGGCCAGCTTTACCGGGGAGGACGTGGCGGAGCTGCACCTGCATGGCGGGCGCGCCGTGCTGGCGGCGGCCACGTCGGCGCTCTGCGCCCTCGGCCTGCGGGTGGCGGAACCCGGCGAGTTCGCCCGCCGCGCCTTCGAGAACGGCAAGCTGGACCTGACTGAGGCGGAGGCCATCGCCGACTTGGTGGACGCCGAGACGTCGGCACAGCGGCGCCAGGCCCTGCGGCAGATGGAGGGCGCGCTCGGCCGCCTGTATGAGGGCTGGCGGACCCGGCTGGTGCGGGCGCTGGCGCACCTGGAGGCCGATATCGACTTCCCCGACGAGGACCTGCCGGACGGCGTGGCGCCCGCGGTGGCGCCGGTGCTGCGCGACCTGATCGGTGAGATCGCCGCCCACCTCGATGACGGCCACCGGGGGGAGCGGCTGCGCGACGGTGTCTCCATCGCCATCCTGGGCGCGCCCAATGCCGGCAAGTCCAGCCTGCTGAACGCCATCGCCCGCCGCGACGTCGCCATCGTATCCGCCCGCGCCGGGACGACGCGCGACGTGATCGAGGTGCAGCTGGACCTCGGCGGCTATCCTGTGATCCTGGCCGACACCGCCGGCCTGCGCGACGCGGCGGATGAGATCGAGCAGGAAGGAATCAGGCGCGCCCGGCAGCGGGCGGGGAGCGCCGATTTGAAGCTGCTGGTCTTCGACGCCACGGTGCCACCCGACGCCGCCACGCTGGAGCTGCTGGACGGCGACGCCGTGGCGGTCCTGAACAAGGCCGATTTGGCGGGCGGGGTGGCCGACCGGGTCGGCACCGCGCCGGCGCTGCCCGTCTCCGCCGCGACAGGCGCCGGGCTGCCCGGCTTGCTGGCGGCGCTGGAGGCCCGGGTCGCCGAGCGGCTGGCCGGGTCCGGCGCCCCGCCCTTGACCCGCGCCCGCCACCGGGCGGCGCTGGAGGAATGCCGCGCCTCGCTGGAGCGGGCGATGGCGGCTCCGCTGCCGGAGTTGGTGGCGGAAGACGTTCGGCTCGCCGCGCGGGCGCTGGGCCGCATCACCGGGCGGGTGGACGTGGAGGACCTGCTGGACGTCATCTTCCGGGACTTCTGCATCGGCAAGTGAGCCCGCGGTGTTCCACGTGGAACACCGCAGCCGCATGCAGGGGTGGCTCCCGCCCCCGGACTTTGACTCCAGCTCCCCTTCCCCCTACTCTCCCGCGCCATGCGGAAATACGACGTGATCGTGGTGGGCGGCGGCCATGCCGGCTGCGAGGCGGCGGCCGCGGCGGCCCGGATGGGCGCCCGGACGGCGCTGCTCACCCACAGGCTCGACACCATCGGGGAGATGTCCTGCAACCCGGCCATCGGCGGCCTGGGCAAGGGTCATCTCGTGCGCGAGATCGACTCGCTGGACGGCGTCATGGGGCGGGTCATCGACCGGGCCGGCATCCAGTTCCGGGTGCTGAACCGGTCCAAGGGACCGGCCGTGCGCGGCCCCCGCGCCCAGGCCGACCGCAAGCTCTACCGGCAGGCCATGCAGGCCGTCCTGGCCGAGCAGGAGAACCTGGAGCTGGTCGCCGCCGCGGTGGAGGACCTGGTGCTGGACGCCGGCGGCCGCGTCGCCGGCGTGGTAACCGCGGCGGGGGAGACCATCGCCGCCGGCGCCGTGGTGCTGACCACCGGCACCTTCCTGCGCGGCCTCATCCATATCGGGGAGGAGAAGACCCCCGCCGGCCGCGTCGGGGAGGCGCCATCGCTGGGCCTGTCGGCCACGCTGGAGCGGGCGGGCTTCCCGCTCGGCCGCCTGAAGACCGGCACGCCGCCGCGCCTGGACGGCCGCACCATCGACTGGGCCGGGCTGGAGGTGCAGCCGGGCGACGACCCGCCGCCCCCCTTCTCCACCCTGACCGACCGCATCACGACGCCGCAGGTGCCCTGCCACGTCACCTGGACGACGGCGCGGGTGCACGAGTTGATCCGCGCCAACCTGCACCGGGCGCCGATGTATTCCGGCCAGATCGGCAGCGTCGGCCCGCGCTACTGCCCCTCCGTGGAGGACAAGGTCGTCCGCTTCGCCGACAAGGACCGGCACCAGATCTTCCTGGAGCCGGAGGGGCTGGACGACGACACCGTCTACCCCAACGGCATCTCCACCTCCCTCCCCCGCGAGGTGCAGCTGGAGATCCTGAAGGCCATCCCGGGGCTGGAGCGCGCGGTCATGCTGCGCCCGGGCTACGCCATCGAGTACGACTTCGTCGACCCGCGCGAGCTGAAGCCGACGCTGGAGACCCGGCGCCTGCCCGGCCTGTTCCTGGCCGGCCAGATCAACGGCACGACAGGCTACGAGGAGGCGGCGGCGCAGGGGTTGATGGCCGGGCTGAACGCCGCCCTGCGCGTGTCCGGCGGTGAGGGCTTCGTGCTGGACCGGGCGGAGGCCTATATCGGCGTCCTCATCGACGATCTGGTGACCCGCGGCGCCAACGAACCCTACCGCATGTTCACGAGCCGGGCGGAGTACCGGCTGAGCCTGCGCGCCGACAATGCCGACCAGCGTCTGACCCCGCGCGGCCTGTCCGTCGGCTGCGTCGGCACGGTTCGGGCGGATGCGTTCGGAGCGAAGCTGGAGGCGCTGTCCCGCGCCCGCACGCTGGCCGCCACCCTGTCGGCCACGCCGAACGAGCTGGCCAGGCGCGGCATCCAGGTGAACCAGGACGGCGTCCGCCGCAGCGCCGCGGACCTGCTGCGCTATCCCGACATCGACCTGGCCCGCCTGGGCGCGCTGTGGCCGGAGCTGCGCACCCTGCCTCCCGCCATCGCCGAGCAGATCGAGATCGACGGCCGCTATGCCGGCTACATCGAGCGGCAGGAGGCCGACATCCGCGCCTTCCGCCGGGACGAGGACCTGGTCATCCCCGAGGACATCGACCTGGACGCCATCGCGTCGCTCTCCACCGAGGTGCGGCAGAAGCTGCGGCAGGCCCGCCCGGCCACGCTGGGGGCGGCGGCCCGCATCCAGGGGGTGACGCCGGCGGCGCTGACCGCCCTGCTGCGCCACGTCAAGCGGCGCCCGGCTGACAGGCGGAGCGCCTGAGATGGCATGGGTCATGCTGGTCGTCGCCGGGCTGCTGGAAGTGGTCTGGGCCATCGGCCTCAAATACACCGAGGGCTTCACCCGCCTCTGGCCCAGCGTGTGGACCGTCGCCGGCATGGTGGGCAGCTTCTGGCTGCTGTCGGCGGCGCTGAAGACCATCCCGGTCGGCACCGGCTATGCGGTCTGGGTCGGCATCGGGGCGGTGGGCACCGCCATCGCCGGCATGACCGTGCTGGGCGAGCCCGCCGGGGTCGCCCGCATCCTCTGCATCCTCCTCATCGTGGCCGGCATCGTCGGCCTGAAGTTCACGAGCGGCGCATGACACCGGAAGCCTTCGCCGAGCGCTTCGATGTTCCACGTGAAACACTGGAGCGCCTGAAGACCTACGCCACCCTCCTCGCCAAGTGGAACCCAGCCATCAACCTCGTCTCCAGGACGACGCTGGCCGACGCCTGGCTGCGGCACTTCGCCGACTCCGCCCAGCTGATGCCGCTGGTGCCGCCGGGCACCCGCACGCTGGTCGACCTCGGCAGCGGCGCCGGCTTCCCCGGGCTGGTCCTGGCGATCCTGGGCGTGCCGGACGTGCACCTGGTGGAGAGCGACGTGCGCAAGTCCGCCTTCCTGCGCGAGGTCGCGCGGGCCACCGGGGCGCCTGCGACGGTGCACGCGGTGCGCATCGAGCAGGCGCCCGCCATCGCGGCCGACGTGGTCAGCGCCCGGGCTCTCGCCTCGCTAGACGAGCTGCTGCCCATGGCCGAGCGGTTCCTGAAGCCGGGCGGCGTCTGCCTCTTCCCTAAGGGCAGGTCGGCCGCCGATGAGTTGACCCTCGCGGGGCAATCCTGGAGAATGCGGGTCGAGCAGTTTCCCAGCGCGACCGACCCGGCCGCCACCCTGCTGCGCCTCGGTGAGATCTCCCGTGACCGCTGACCAGACCAACGTCTCCCGCGCCCGCGTCATCGCGCTCGCGAACCAGAAGGGCGGCGTCGGCAAGACCACGACGACCATCAATCTGGGGACCGCGCTGGCCGCCGTCGGCAAGCGCGTCCTCATCATCGACAACGACCCCCAGGGCAACGCTTCCACCGGCCTGGGCATCGCCCGCAACGACCGCCGCGTCGGCACCTACGAGCTGCTGTTCGACGAGGCGGTGCTGGAGGAGGCCGCCATCGCCACCGGCGTGCCGAACCTCCATGTCGTGACCTCCTCGGTCGACCTCTCCGGCGCCGAGGTGGAGCTGGTGAACGTGGAGCGGCGCGAGTACCGGCTGCGCGACGCGCTGGCCCGCTCCCAGTCGCCCTACGACTACATCCTGATCGACTGCCCGCCGGCCCTGGGCCTGCTGACGCTGAACGCGCTGGCGGCGGCCGACGCCGTCATCGTGCCGCTCCAGTGCGAGTTCTACGCGCTGGAGGGGCTCAGCCACCTCATCCGCACCATCGAGCGGGTCAAGCGCGCCTTCAACCCCGCGCTCGACATCCACGGGGTGGTGCTGACCATGTTCGACCGCCGCAACAACCTCTCCGACATGGTGGCCGCCGACGTCCGCGGCTTCTTCGGGGAGAAGGTGTACGACACGGTCATTCCCCGCAACGTGCGGGTCTCCGAGGCGCCCAGCCACGGCAAGCCGGTCCTGCTCTACGACCACCGTTCGGCGGGGGCACAGGCCTACATCCACCTGGCGGGCGAGATGTTGAAGCGCGAGAAGAAGCGCCTGCTGGCGTACGGGTGAGCGGTCCCATGGAAGAGTCGAAGAAGCGCAGCAGCCTGGGGCGCGGCCTGTCCGCCCTGTTCGGGGAGGCGACGGAGGAGACGGACCAGGCCGAGCGCGTCCGCCTGACCCGGCTGGTGCCGATCGAGCTGGTGCGGCCCGGCCGCTACCAGCCGCGCCGCCGCTTCGACGAGGAGGCGATCCGCAACCTGGTGGAGTCGGTGCGCGAGCGCGGCGTGCTGCAGCCCCTGCTGGTCCGCAAGGACGAGGACGCGCCGCCGGGCAACCAGACCTACGAGATCATCGCCGGCGAGCGGCGCTGGCGCGCGGCCCAGCTGGCCGGCTTGCACGAGGTCCCCGTCCTGGTCCGGTCGCTGACCGACCGCGAGGCGCTGGAGATCGCGCTGATCGAGAACATCCAGCGGCAGGACCTGACGCCGCTGGAGGAGGCCGAGGGCTACCAGCGCCTCATGGCGGAGTTCGACCACACCCAGGAGGATTTGGCGCGCTCGGTCGGCAAGAGCCGCAGCCACGTCGCCAACATGCTGCGCCTGCTGGGCCTGCCGGATGCGGTGAAGGCCATGGTGCAGGACGGCAGCCTCTCCATGGGCCACGCCCGCGCCCTGCTGACCGCCCCCGACCCGCTGGAGCTGGCGCGCGAGGTGGTGCGGCTCGGCCTGTCGGTGCGGCAGACGGAGCAGCTGGTCAAGCAGGCCCAGCAGGGCAAGGCCGCCGCCCGCCAGCCCGCGCAGAAGTCGCCGGACACGCTGGCGCTGGAGCAGGAGGTCAGCCAGGCCCTGGGGCTGAAGGTCGACCTGTCCTCCGACGGCCACGCCGGCCGGCTTTCCATCCATTACAAGAACCTCGACCAGCTCGATACGGTGCTGGCACGCATCCTGGGGAGACGCTGAGCCATGGACACCGCCGCCGCGGTCGCCGCCTACTTCAACCGCTATTCCGCGGCCTTCGCCGCCCGCGACGCCGACGCCGTCCGCGGCCTGTTCGACGATCCCCTGTCGGTGCTGACGGCGGAGAAGAACCTGGCCTATGTCGGCCCGCAGCAGCTGGCGGCCTATGTCGAGGGCATGCTGGACACCTACCGCCGCATCGGCCTCGCCTGGCCGGTGCCGGCGGCGGTCTGGACCTGGCCCTACGGCGAGGACCTGGTGCGCGCCGAGATCCTCTGGCTGCTGCGCAACGACACCCGCGACGAGATCGCCCGCTTCTCCACCGGCTACCTGCTGCGCCGCGCCAGCGGCGACTGGAAGGTCGCCACCGTGGTCTCCTACCAGGAACCCGCCGTCCTGAACGCCCATTTCGCCGAGCCGGCGGGGGCTTGAGGCTCACGACTCGCCTCCCCTGACCCCTCTCCCCTTGAGGGAGAGGGAGGGGCCCATTGCGCAGCAATGGGAGGGTGAGGGGACCTGCCATCTACCTAAGCCCACCCCTCATCCACTTGGGCGGCTGCGGCGATGGTCCTCAGGACACCATCCAGATTCTCCAGGATTTCCTCGTTCGCGAAGCGCAGCACTTTGTAGCCGCGCTCCTCCAGCCAGCGTGTCCGCGGCGCATCGATTTCCGGCTCGTGCTGCCGGCCATCGGCTTCAACGACCAAACCCAGGTCGAGGCACGCGAAGTCGACGATGTAAGGGCCGAGGGGAACCTGTCGGCGGAACTTCAGCCCGCCCAGCTGCCGGTCCCGCAGGGCACGCCACAGCAGCGCCTCCACATGGGTGCCACCTCCCCGGAGACGACGCGCTCGCCCGATTGCGGATTTGGGATACAAGTGCATGGCCGTGCAGGATGCAGACAGGTTCCGGGTTGCACAAGCATTAGTCGCGTTTCCCCTCACCCTCCCGCCGCCGCGCCGGCGCATTCTAACGCCAACGACGATGGAAAGTTACAAGGGGATTATCCGCCGGGCTTCGTGATCTCCCCTGACCCGCTCTGTTTGCCGCCAGACGGCACGAAGCCCCGGGACAGGACGCGTTGGACGA
>DASPKT010000438.1:0-12639 GCA_035627915.1 Azospirillaceae bacterium | reverse complement strand
CTCCCCCAGCCGCATGTCGGCATGCTCGGTCAGGCGGGCCAGCAGGGCCACCTGCGCGTCGTTGACGGCCTGCACCCGCCGCTCCGCCTCGGCGGCCTGGCGGGCCAGCTCCTCCTTCTGGGCCTGCAGGGCGCCCGCCTCGGCGCGCAGGCCGGCGGCCTCGGCGCGGGCGGCGACCAGCGCCTGGCCCATGCCGTCCAGCACCTCGCCGGCGGCGCCCCCGTCCAGGCGCCCGGCGTCGACCTCGACGGCGGCGGCGGCGGCCTGGGCGCGGCGGGTGGCGAGCGTCACGCTGGTCGCCTCCACCTCGCGCATGGAGCTGGCGGCGGCCTCCAGCGTGCCGGTCAGGGCCCCCGCCTCGGCGGCGGCCAGTTCGTTGCGGGCGGCGGCGGCGGCCTGGCGCAGCGTGCGCCCCTCGGCGGTCTGCGCGGCGTCCAGCCGGTCGGCGGCGAGGGTGAGGCGGCGGCGCAGCTCCGCCTCCTGCGACAGCCCCTCCGCCAGGGCGGCCTGGGCGGCGCCCAGCTGGCCGGACAGGCCGGCCACGGTGGCGCGCGTCTCCTGCAGCTGGGAGGCCAGCATCTCAGCACCCTGGGCGACGGCGGCGGTCTCCTGCCGGGCGCCGTGCAGCTTCGCCAGCGTCACGATCCAGCCCAGCGAGGTGGCGGCCATGCCCATCAGGGCGAGGCCGGCGATGAAGGCGGGCTTGAGTCTTTGCCGGGGGCCGATGACGACGGAGCGAATCCTGTCGTCCTCGACGATGATCACGCGTTCGCTGCGGACTATCGACCTAAGCACCCGTACCCCCCGATCCGGTTTCCCAGACCGCCCCTTTAGAGTCAGGGGCTTGTTTATTTTCTTTAAAGCGGAAAACGAGGACTCTGCGGGAGCCGTGCTCGACTCTCCACCCGGGTCCCAGTTCTTGCGAAGACGGAGTAGACCTTATGGGATTCCCGCCGCGGTATCAAGCCCGGGAGTCCAATGCCGCCAGGACGATAGCGGGGCGACCGTCAACCCCGGCGGGCGGGCGCGCATGGGCCCCGCGCGCTACTCCAGGGAAGCCCGGAGCGCCGCCGCGACGGCCAGCGGGGCCAGCGGCAGGGCGCCGGCCAGCAGGCCCCCCAGCAGCAGCAGGTGCGGGCGCGGCGACAGGCCGGCCAGCCCGGCGTCGATGCCGCCGGCGGCGAAGATCAGCGCCGGCACGTAGAGCGGCAGCACCAGCAGCGGCAGCAGCGCGCCGCCGCGCCGCGCCCCCAGGGTCAGCGCCGCCCCCACGGCGCCGATCAGGCTCAGCAGCGGGGTGGCGAGGCAGAGCGTGCCGACCAGCACGCCGAAGCCCGCCGCCGGCATGTTCAGCAGCACGGCCAGCAGCGGCGCCGACAGGATCAGCGGCAGGCCCGTCACCAGCCAGTGCGCCAGCACCTTGGCCAGCGCCGCCACCTCCAGCGGGACCGGGGAAAGGGCGAGCAGTTCCAGGCTGCCGTCCTCGTGGTCGGCCTGGAACAGCCGGTCCATCGACAGCAGCGAGGCCAGCAGCGCCGCCACGAGCAGCACGCCCGGCGCGATGCGCGCCAGGATGTTGGGCTCCGGCCCCACCCCGAAGGGGAAGAGGACCACGCAGAGCACGAAGAACATCAGCGCCGCCGCCGCGTCCGAGCCCTGCCGCAGGGCCAGCCTGAGGTCGCGGGCGACCAGGGCCGAGAGCCGTCCCATGCCGCTACTCCTCTTCCCCGGGCGCCTCGGGCGCGAAGTCGGCGAGGTCGAGGCCCGCCGTCTCGCCCAGCCGCATATCCATGTGGGTGGAGAGCGCCACCGCCCCGCCGGCCGCCCGGTGGGCGGCGATCTCGCGCTCCAGCAGGGCGACCGCGGCGCGGTCCAGCGCCACCGTGGGCTCGTCCAGCAGCCAGAGCGGCGCCGGTGAGGCCAGGAGGCGCGCCAGGTTGGCCCGGCGCTTCTGCCCCGCCGAGAGGTAGCGCCCGGGAACCTCGGCCAGGTGCGCCACGCCCAGCCGCGCCAGCGCCCCCAGCGCCCGGCGGCGCGCCTCCGCGGGATCGCGCAGGCCGGTCCAGAAGGACAGCGTCTCCAGCACGGTGAAGGCGGGCTTCACCGCATCCAGGTGGCCGACATAGTGCAGGCGCGACCGGTGCGCGTCCGGGTCGTCCGCCAGCGGCACGCCGGTCCAGGCGAGCGTGCCGGAGAAGGGCTTCAGCAGCCCCGCCATGATGCGCAGCAGGCTGGACTTGCCGCTGCCGTTCGGCCCGGTCAGCACCAGGCAGCCGCCGGCCGGCAGGGCGAAGTCCAGGCCGGCGAAGACCACGCGCTCGCCGCGCAGGCACGTCAGGTCGCTTCCGGTGAAGAGGGTCATGGGGGCGGGGGGCGCGTCGGGGCGGTTGCGGGCCGCACGATGCCACACGGGGCCCGGAAAAAGGAACGGCCACCGCGGGGGGCTGGGTGCGGTGGCCGTCAATTTTCAGCCGGCCGGGGCATTGGCCGGCGGGGGGCCCCCGGAACCTGGGGCCTTGGGACTGGGGGGTCCCAGACGCAAGAACGGCGTCCCCTGCGCGTCATGGGGCCATCGCCGTGTGACAGGATTGGCCCCGAAATGCGGCAGAATTTTGATTTCTGCGCCCATGCCGGAAATCCATGACCCACGCGCGCGGGGGCCATGCCGGCGCGACCGGCGAGACCCGAAAAAACCGCTGTATCTCCCGGGGCTTTGGCCCTATATAGCGCGGCAGTCGCAGCGCACGTGCCTATGGCCCCCACGGCCCCGAGCCAGGGTTATGCAACGACGCAACGCGTACCCCCGACCGTCCCTTAAGCAAGGCGGCGAATTGGAGGTTACGATGGTTGATGTTGTTGTCGGTGGGCCGGCGCCCACCTATCCGCGTCATATCGGTCGGCAGTCCAGCAGTACCGGCGCCCGTTCGGGCAGGCCGGCACTCCGGCACGCCTGAGCGGTCCCCGGGCAACCGCCCGGCTCCGAACCCTCCGAACCAAACCCCGATCCACACTTCCACTCGGAGTCGACCGATGACCGAGAAGATCGTCCGTTTCCTCGACGAGGTCCGTCCCGCCACCCCGTGCTTGGTCGTCGACCTCGACGTCGTGGGCGAGAACTACGACCGCCTGACCGAGGCGCTGCCGGATTCCCGCGTGTTCTACGCCGTCAAGGCGAACCCCGCGCCGGAGATCCTGCGCCTGCTGGTCGCGCGCGGTTCCTGCTTCGACACCGCCAGCGTCCCGGAGATCCAGGCCTGCCTGGACGCCGGCGCCACGCCGGACCGGATCAGCTACGGCAACACCATCAAGAAGGCCGCCGACGTGCGCCGCGCCTTCGAGCTGGGCGTGCGCCTCTACGCCTTCGACAGCGAGGCGGAGCTGGACAAGATCGCCCTGAACGCGCCGGGCTCCCGCGTGTTCTGCCGCATCCTGACCAGCGGCGAGGGCGCCGACTGGCCGCTGTCGCGCAAGTTCGGCTGCGACGTCGCCATGGCGCGCGAGCTGCTGCTGGCGGCCGCGAAGAAGGACGTGGTGCCCTACGGCGTGTCCTTCCACGTCGGCTCGCAGCAGCGCGACGTCGGCCAGTGGGACCTGGCGCTGGCCCAGACCGCGACGCTGTTCCGCGAGCTGGAGGAGCAGGGCGTGGTGCTGCGCATGGTCAACCTGGGCGGCGGCTTCCCGACGCGCTACCGCAAGGACGTGCCGACCTCCGCCCAGTACGGCGAGGCGATCGACGCGGCCCTGCGCCGGCACTTCGGCAACCGCATCCCGGAGACCATCGTGGAGCCGGGCCGCGGCATGGTCGGCAACGCCGGCATCATCCGCTCCGAGGTGGTGCTGATCTCGCGCAAGTCGGCCAACGACGACCGGCGCTGGGTCTTCCTCGACATCGGCAAGTTCGGCGGGCTGGCCGAGACGATGGACGAGGCGATCCAGTACCCGATCGTGACCGAGCGCGGCGGCGACGCCGAGCCGGTCATCCTGGCCGGCCCGACCTGCGACAGCGCCGACGTGCTGTACGAGAAGTCGGACTACCGCCTGCCGGTGGACCTGCGGATCGGCGACAAGGTCGACATCCTGGCGACCGGCGCCTACACCACCACCTACTCGGCGGTGAACTTCAACGGCTTCGCGCCGCTGGCCGCCTACTACATCTAACCCCGGCCGGGTCGGGGACGGGCGGAGGGCCCGCGCGGGAGACCGCGCGGGCCCTTTTCGCATCTGCGAGCAGGCGGTGCCCGGCGCGCTGCCTAATCGGGATGCAACTGCGTTCTTTTTTTGCAACACCGCGAACAAAACTACCCATTCCGAGATAGGGACGAAGACATCCGCCTTGAATTGCCAGGGTCTGTGGTTCCTCATCAGCGTTGAGCGCAGTTGGCACCCTTCTTGCTGCACTGCGGAACGAAGAAGAACCTCTGAGCCTCAATAAGGAGCGGATCCATGCGTTTGCCTCGCTACCTGGTCGGTGCCTCCGTCGCCGCGCTGATGATGGGCGCCGCCACCGTCGGCCATGCCGAGGAGGCCGAGGGGCCCCTGTCCGTGACCGGCCTGGTGTCGCTGACGAGCGACTACACCTTCCGCGGCGTGTCGCAGACCGACGAGAACCCGGCGATCCAGGGCGGCCTGACCCTCGGCCATGAGTCCGGCCTGTTCGTCGGCACCTGGGCCTCCAGCGTCGACTTCGACGACGCCGACGGCGCCTCCACCGAGATCGACCTGATCGTCGGCTTCTCCAACGAGGTCGGGGCGATGACCTACACGGTCCAGGCCCTGTACTACGTCTACCCCGACGCCAGCGAGTTCGAGTACGAGGAGTTCAACGTCGGCCTCAGCTTCGACACCGGCACCCAGTTCACGCCGACCGTCAACGTCTGGTACGCGCCGGACCTGCCGGGCAACCTGTCGAGCTTCTACCTGACCGCCGGCGGCAGCTTCGCCGTGACCGACACCGTCAGCGTCTTCGGCAATGTCGGCCGCACCTGGCTGGAGGGTCCGGGCGACTTCTACGACTGGAACGCCGGCATCGCCGTCACCGCCCTGGGCCTGACCTGGGACGTGCGCTACGTCGACACCGACATCAACGGCAACGACCTCGCGGACGAGCGCATCGTCGCCTCCGTCACCAAGTCGTTCTGATCCGGTTCCGCCCCCCGCGGGCGGCATGGGGCCGGCGCTCCCCCGGGGCGCCGGCCCCTGTTTTTTCAGGCCCCCTCCGCGTCCCCGCGCAACGCCGTCAGCCGGTCCCAGAGCCAGCGCGCGGCCGGCCCCGGCGGGCGGTCGCGGCGGCGGATGGCGCGCAGCGGCAGCCGGTCGCCCTCCACCGCCAGGTGCGCCACCCTGAGGCGGGCCAGCCGGCCGGCGGCGATCTCCGGGTCGGTCAGGTGCGCCGGCAGCGTGCCCCAGCCGAGGCCGGCGCGGATCAGCGCGTGCTTGGCGCCGAGGTCGGCGACCCGCCAGTTGCGGGCGGAGACCACGTTGAAGTCCTTGCCTTCCGTCAGGCTGCTGCGGTCGGTCAGCACGATCTGCACCGCGTCGCGCAACGCCTCGTAGGGGACCGTGCCCCGGTGGGCGGCCAGCGGGTGGCCGGGGGCGGCCACCGGCACCATCACGAGCGGCCGCAGCACGTGGCTTTCCAGGGCGGGCGGCGTCTCCGGGAAGGTGCCCTGGATGCCGACCGCGCAGGTGTCCTCCAGCACCAGCTGGGTCACCCGGCCCAGCGTCTCCACGTACAGCCGCGCCGTCACCGTGGGGAAGGCCGCCTGGAAGTCGGCCAGGATCGCCGCCAGCTCCTCCACCGGGAACATGACGTCGACGACCAGCCCCACCTCGGCCTCCAGCCCGGCCGCCAGCGCCCGCGCCCGTGCCGTCAGCGCGTCCGCCCGCCCGGCCAGCGCCTCCGCGTCGACCAGCAGGGCCCGGCCCGCCTCCGTCAGGATGGGCCGAGGGCCGGAGCGGTCGAACAGCGCCAGCCCCAGCTGCTGCTCCAGCATGGCGATGGCGTAGGACACCGCGGACTGGGCGCGCCGCACCCGACGGGCGGCGCCGGTGAAGCTGCCCTCCGCCACGACGGCCAGGAAGACGCGCAGCTGGTCCAGCGAAAGGGGCTCGATGTTCATGACTGTACCATCGAAAATTTGGATCGAACCAATCAAAAGATCATAGCTTTTTTCGATGATGCGGCCAGCGCATCCTTCACCCACGCCGAGGACGGGATGGACCCGCCGGCGAATAGGGAGTGAAAGCGATGAACGAGGACCGCCTGGCGCCGTACGGCGCCTTCCTTCTCCGGGTCTCCATGGGCGTGATGCTGCTGGCGCACGGCCTGGTGCTGAAGGTCATGACTTACACCCCGGCCGGCACCGCGCAGTATTTCGAGTCGATCGGCTATCCCGGCTTCTTCGCCTATCTGGTCATCGCCGCGGAGATCCTGGGCGGCCTGGCCCTGATCGCCGGCCTGTTCACCCGCCTGGTGTCGCTGGCCCTGGTGCCGGTCATGATCGGCGCCACGCTGGAGCACGCCGGCAACAACTGGGTCTTCTCCGCCGAGGGCGGCGGCTGGGAGTTCCCGGTGTTCTGGACCGCGACCCTGCTGGCCCAGGCCCTGCTGGGCGACGGCGCCTACGGCCTGACCCGCAAGGTGGCGGGCGGCCTTGGCGGCGGCGCGCTGGCCCGGACGGCCTGATCCCCCACGGGCGGCGATGCGCAGGGCCGGCCTTCCCCGGGAAGGCCGGCCCGCGGCGTTTTCAGTCCCGCCCCGCCAGGGCGGCGATGGCCAGGACCGGGTCGACCGGGCGCTGCCCGCGCCCCTCGCTGGCGACCACCCGGGCGGCCGGCAGCACCAGCGTGGCGGTGGTCCCCTGCCCCACCGTGCTGTCGATCACCAGCGTCCCCCCGTGCAGCTCCGCCAGCCCCTTCGACAGCGAGAGCCCCAGGCCGGTGCCCGGCGTCACCCGGGCATAGATGTTGTCGACCTGGTGGAAGGGGATGAAGACCTTCGGGATGTCCTCCGCCCGGATGCCGATGCCGGTGTCCGTCACCGACAGGGCCATGCCGCCGTCCCCGGTCAGCTTGGCCGACATGCGGACGCTGCCGCCGGGGGCGGTGAACTTGATCGCGTTGGACAGCAGGTTGAGGACGATCTGCTTGACCTTGACGTCGTCCACCAGGACCGGCGGCAGGGCGGGCGGCAGCTCCATCGACAGCTCCAGCCGCCGCTCCATGGCGCGGGCGCGGATGATCCGCTCGCAGCCCACCAGCAGCTCCGACACGTCGCAGACCCGCTCGCGCAGCTCCACCTTGCCGGCCTCCATCTTGGAGACGTCCAGGATGTCGTTGATGAGGGTCAGCAGGTGCCGGCCGCTGGCGATGATGTCGCCGGCGTAGCCCGCGCTGGCGATGGGGCTGCGCTGCTGCTGCAGCTCGCCCTCCAGCACCTCGGCGAAGCCGATGATGGCGTTCAGCGGGGTGCGCAGCTCGTGGCTCATGTTGGCCAGGAACTCGCTCTTGGTGCGGCTGCCCAGCTCGGCGGCGGCCTTGGCCTGCTCCAGCTGCTCCTCCGCCCGGCGCGAGGAGATGGCGATGGCGGCCAGGTGCCCGGCGCGGCGGGTCAGCGCCAGCTCCCGGTCCGGCGGCGCCTCGGGCGCCGGGTGGTAGATCGCAAAGGTGCCGAGCGCCGTGCCGTCGCCGGTCAGGATCGGCTCCGACCAGCAGGCGCGCAGGCCCAGCTCGCGGGCGAGCCCGTGGAAACGGTCCAGCCGCGGGTCCGCCGTCACGTCGGCGACGACGACCGTCTCCCGCCGGCTGACCGCCATGCTGCACACCGTGTCCTGCGCCTCGATGGCGACCTCGCCCACGGTCCGGCCGAAGCTCTCGGGCATGGAAGGGGCGGCGGCCAGGTGCAGCTTGCGTCCCGTCGGGTCGACCAGCAGCACCGCGCAGCGGCTGCCCTCCACCTGCTCCTCGATGCCGCGGCACAGCGTCTCCAGCGCCTCCCCCAGGGGGCGGCGGGCGGCGGTCATCTCCAGCACGCCACGCTCCACCCGCAGCAGCCGCTCCGCCAGCTCGTGGCGGGCGTTGTCCTCGGCCAGTTGGTTGGCGTTGCGCTTGAACACCTCCACCGTCCGGGCCATGGCGCCGACCTCGCCGCGGGCGCCGGTGTCCGGCACGGCCACGTCGAGGCGCCCGTCCGCCAGCTCCCGCATGGCGCGGGTGAGGGCGACCAGCGGGCGGACCACCCGGGTCTGGACGATCAGCAGCGCCGCAGCACAGGCCACCAGCGACAGTGCCAGCGCCGCGGCCGAACCGGTCAGGTCCGACAGCGCCGCCGCCCGCCGCGTCTCGGCCTCCAGCCGGCCGCGGGCCACCGTGGCGGAGACCACGTCCGACAGGGCGTTGATGCCGCGCACGGCGGCGTCGGTGAAGCGCGCGCGGTCGGCCGGGCCGGGGACGGGCGCGCCGGGGGCCAGCAGCCCGTCGCGCACCTCCCGGAAGGCCGCGAAGTAGGCGGCGTCGGCCGCGGCGACGGCGGCATCGATCCCGGGGTCGCGCAGTTGCGCCGCGACGTCGCGGGCGAGGCGCCAGTACACGTCGATGCGGGCGCGGGAGAGGCGCAGCTCCTCCAGCTCGGCCGCCGACGGGGGGGTGCCGGCGATGACGAGGGTGTTGGAGCGCAGCCCGTCGCGCCCCGCCTCGTCCCGCAGCCGCAGCCCGACGACGGAAAGCTGCTCCAGCGGGGCCGCCAGGCGCCCGCCGGCCACGCGGGAGGGATCGTTGACGGCGAGCAGCACGTTCAGCATGCCGGGAAGGATGCCGCTGGCCGCCTCGGTCCAGACGCCGGCGAGGGCGGGGTCGCGCGCCGCCGGGGGCAGCGCCAGGGCGGCGTCGATGCGGGTCCGGAGCGCGCGCACCTCGGCCAGCCTGGCGGCCAGCGCCGCGGCCGGGCCGGCCCATTCCTCCCGCCCCTCCAGACGGTCCAGCCGCGCCATCCCCTCGCCCGAGGCCGCGTCGGCCTTGGCCCGGGCCTCCTGGAGCACGGCCAGCTGGCGGTCGCCCGGCTGCGCGTCGCGGGCCAGCAGCACGGTGGCGACGCCGCGCTCCACCGCGAACTGGTGGGCGGCCTCCAGCAGGGCGGCGCTGGCGAGCTTGGTCTCCACCGCCCGGTCCGCGGACAGGTAGGCCGCGCGGTCTTGCCGCATCTCGTTCGCGGCGCCGACGAGCTGGACCAGCACCAGCACGATCAGGACACCGAACAATGCCGCGCGCATCGGCCCCTTCCCCTCCCGTCTTCCCTGCCCGGGAGTTCTGCCCGTCAGCCGCGCAATCTAGGCCGATTCGCGGGGACCGGCAAACCCTACCTCCATCGGCGGGTCCTATCCCGGAACGGCGGGAGCACCCCTTTTTAACTATTCCTTAGGCATGAACGGCGGGGCTAAGCATGCGGCCCTCGCGACATCCCGACCATCGGAGACACCCCCGACGATGAGGTTCCTTGACCGGATGCGCCGGCGGCTGGCGGTCCGGGCGGTGAAGATACCGGCCCGCGCCTGGCTGCTGCTGGGCCTGTCGCTCTGCCTGACCCTGGCGGCCTGGCGGGGCGCCGACGAGCTTGCCCGCAGCGCCGCCGCCCAGGAGTTCCAGTTCCGCCACGCCGAGGTGCTGACCTCGCTGCGCACCCGCCTGGCGGCCTACCGGCAGATCCTGCACGGGGGGCTGGGGCTGCTGCAGGTGACGCGGGAGGTGGGGCCGGAGGACTGGCACCGCTACGTCGCCAGCCTGGCCCTGGCGGAGGAGTTCCCCGGCATCCAGGGCGTCGGCTATGCCGACTGGATCAGGCGCGGGGACGCGCCGGAGCAGGCGGTCATCACCCGGCTGGAGCCGATGGACGAGCGCAACCGGCGCGCCGTGGGCTTCGACATGGCCTCCGAGGAGGTCCGCCGCGCCGCGATGGAGCGGGCCCGCGACACCGGCCAGGCCACGGTCAGCGGCGTCGTCACCCTGATCCAGGAGGGAGCGCGGAAAGGGGGGCCCGCCCAGCCGGGCTTCCTGATGTACGTGCCCCACTATGCCGGCATGCACGGCGCCGACGACGGGACCCCGGCCACGGCGGAGGAGCGTCGGGCGGCGCTGCGCGGCTTCGTCTACGCGCCCTTCCGCATGGGCGACTTCATGCGGGCGATCGAGGCGGACGAGCTGAAGGACCTGCGCCTCCAGCTCCTGTCCACCGGCGCCGGCGGCACCCCCGCCTTGCTCTACGACAGCCGGCCCGGGGAGCCCTGGCCGGAGGAGCCCTACCGGGGCCTCGCCGCCACTGCCGCGGTCGCCTTCCCCGGGGTGGACTGGACGGCCCGCTTCGCCGCCCTGCCGCCCGCCGCGGCGGCGACGGAGCGGGTGATGCCGCCCGCGATCCTGGCCGGCGGCATCGTGGCGAGCCTGCTGGCCTTCGCCGCCGTCGCGACCGCCCTGGGCCTGCGCCGGATGGAGGACGAGAACGCCAGCCTGGGCCGCGTCATCGAGCGCGCCTCGGCCGAGATCTACATCCTGGACGCCCGCACGCTCTGCATCCGCCGCGCCAACCGCGGCGCCCGCGCCAGCCTGGGCTACAGCTCCGCCGACCTGCGCCGGCAGAGCCTGCCGGACCTGCAGCCCGGCATGGACGCGGGCGCGGTCGAGGCGCTGCTGGCCCCCTTGCGGGCCGGCGAGCGGGCGCAGGTGACTTACCGCACCGTCCAGCGCCGCCGCGACGGCAGCGAGTACCCGGTGGAGGTCAGCCTGCAGCTGCACGGCACCGCCCGCCCGCCGGTCGTGCTGGCCCTGGTGCAGGACCTGACCGAGCGCCGCCGCGCCGAGGAGGCGCTGGAGCGGGCGCTGGCCGACACGCGCGAGCTGCTGGCCGAGAAGGACACGCTGCTGCGGGAGATCCATCACCGGGTCAAGAACAACCTCCAGGTCATCTGGAGCCTGATCCGGCTGGAGGCGGCGGAGATATCCGATCCCGCCATCCGCCACCGGATCGAGACGGTGGCCCGGCGCATCAGCGTGCTTGGGCAGATCCACCAGCAGCTCTACGGCACCGACAACCTGGCCCGGGTCGACATCGGGGAGTATCTGCGCCAGCTCTCCGCCAGCCTGGAGCGGCTGCACGAGCACCAGGGGATCGCGCTGGAGGTGGCGGCGGAGCCGCTGACCTGCGACATTGAGCACGCCATCCCCATCGGCCTGATCGCCAACGAGCTGATCTCCAACAGCCTGGAGCATGCCTTCCCCACCGACCGCCGCGGGCGGGTGGTGGTGCGGCTGCACCGGCGCGGCCAGGGGGCGGAGCTGACGGTGGCCGACGACGGCGTCGGGGCCGGCCCGCAGGCGCCGGCGGGCCTCGGCCTGCGGCTGGTGGAGGCGCTCGCCGGCCAGCTCGGCACCGAGCCGGTGGTGGAGCGCGCCCGCGGCACCCGCACCACCCTGGCCCTGCCCGCCTCGCTGTTTGCTGCCTAATCCGCCCGCCGCCTGTTGTGTCCCCCGGGGACGGGTTCCACGGGGGCGGCGGGAGGAAGGCATGGACGCATCGATCCTGGTCGGCAAGGGCGAGACCGAGGTGCGGCTGCTGCTGCGCTACGCCAACCGGCACGGGCTGGTGGCGGGGGCGACCGGCACCGGCAAGACGGTGACCCTGCAGACCCTGGCGGAGGGCTTCTCCGCCGCCGGCGTGCCGGTGTTCATGGCCGACGTGAAGGGCGACCTCTCCGGCATCGCCGAGCCGGCCCAGCCGACGCCGCGGCTGCTGGAGCGCGCCGCCGCCATGGGCCTCTCCATCGAGCCGCGGGGGTGCCCGACCGTCTTCTGGGACCTGTTCGGGGAGAAGGGCCACCCCGTCCGCACGACGGTCAGCGAGATGGGGCCGCTGCTGCTGGCGCGCCTGCTGGAGCTGAACGACACGCAGGAGGGCGTGCTGAACATCGCCTTCCGCGTCGCCGACGAGGACGGGCTGCTGCTGCTGGACCTGAAGGACCTGCGCGCGGTTCTGGCCCACGTGGCGGAGCGGGCGGCGGAGCTGTCGGCCAGCTACGGCAACGTCTCCCGGGCGTCGGTCGGCGCCATCCAGCGCCAGCTGCTGGTGCTGGAGGGGCAGGGCGGCGACCGCTTCTTCGGCGAGCCGGCGCTGGAGCTGGCCGACCTCATGCGCACCGCCCAGGACGGGCGCGGCTACGTGAACCTGCTGGCGGCCGACCGGCTGGTGCGCAGCCCGCGCCTCTACGCGACCTTCCTGCTGTGGCTGCTGGCGGAGCTGTTCGAGGAGCTCCCCGAGCTGGGCGACGTGGAGAAGCCGCGGCTGGTATTCTTCTTCGACGAGGCGCACCTGCTGTTCGACGGCGCGCCCAAGGCGCTGGTGGACAAGGTGGAGCAGGTGGTCCGCCTGATCCGCTCCAAGGGCGTCGGGGTGTACTTCGTGACCCAGAACCCGCTGGACGTGCCGGAGACGGTGGCGGGGCAGCTGGGCAACCGGGTGCAGCACGCGCTGCGTGCCTTCACCCCGGCCGAGCAGAAGGCGGTGCGCGCCGCGGCCAAGACCTTCCGCCCCAATCCCAAGTTCAAGACCGAGGAGGTGATCACCCAGCTCGCCGTCGGCGAGGCGCTGGTGTCCAC
>DASPKT010000437.1:0-5282 GCA_035627915.1 Azospirillaceae bacterium | reverse complement strand
CGCCGGCACGCTGTTCGGCGGCGAGAAGCCCCGCCTCGTCCAGATCGAGGAGGTGCCGATCGAGGCCGAGGTCAGCCCGCACATGCTGTTCATCCGCAACGAGGACAAGCCGGGCTTCATCGGCAAGCTGGGCACCACGCTGGGCGACGCCGGGGTCAACATCGCGACCTTCCACCTGGGCCGCACGGCCCCCGGCGAGCAGGCCATCGCGCTGGTCTCGGTCGACCAGAAGGTCGGCCAGGACCTGCTGGACCGCATCCAGGCCCTGCCGAGCGTGGTCCGCGCCAAGGCCCTGGGGTTCTGACGGCAGGGGCCTCCCCTCCGGCCCGGCGACGGGGGAGGGGAGGCCCTTTCCGACCCCGATTTGAACCAATTTGACCCATCCACCCCGCCTTCGATTGTGGTATGAAGGTCGCCTCAGGCGAGCGCCCTCCAGAAGCGCGATCGGGTCAATCACAAACCTCGGGTGTCCAGGATGAACTACGGCAACGTTTCCGCCCCCTCCGCCGGCATGAGCAAGACCGAGCTGTCCTCGGCTCTGCAGGAGATCAGCCGCGAGCTCGAGGGCCTGCGCACCGAGATCGAGAAGGTCGGCACCGTCGCCCAGCAGATCGACGCCATCGCCAAGCAGACCAACCTGCTGGCGCTGAACGCCACCATCGAGGCCGCCCGCGCGGGCGAGGCCGGCAAGGGCTTCGCCGTCGTCGCCGGCGAGGTGAAGAACCTGTCCGGCCAGACCGCCGCCGCCACCGCCGAGATCTCCTCGGTGCTGCAGAGCCTGACCAAGCGCACCCAGCACCTGGGCCAGCTGGTCGAGCGCGCCATCACCTCGGCCTGATCCGGCCGGAACCCGTCGGGGGACAAGCCCGTCGTCCGGCCTTGGTGCCGGGCGGCGGGCTTTTTCGTTCCGGGCAGGCATCCAACTCCTCCGCGGACGCCGTGGCGGACCGGAAAGCGGCCCGCACCGTCCGCATCGGCGCATCCTCCTGTCCGCCATCCCTTTGTCCGTCATTCCGGCGCAAGCCGGAATCCAGGACCTGTCCGCCCCGGCGCCCGAGGTCCCTGCACCCCGGCTTTCGCCGGGGTGACGAAAGCAGCAATGGCTGCGGCAGCTGCGCTATGCTCCAGGGAAGAGGCGCCTGTCCCCGCCGCGGAGAAGGTCCTGAAGCCCCGTACCCCCTCTCCCTGTCCCCCCGGGAGAGGGGACGGCAGTTCAAACCCCGACGCCAACCCCGATAGCCGGCCCGCCCCATGTCCGACGCCCCTCCCAGCACCGTAGCGATCGTCGGCGGCGGGCCCGCCGGGCTGATGGCGGCCGAGGTGCTGGCCGGGGCGGGGCATGCGGTCTCCGTCTTCGACGCCATGCCGTCGGTCGGCCGCAAGTTCCTGATGGCGGGGCTGAGCGGCCTGAACCTCACCCATTCCGAACCGCTGGAGCGATTCCTGCCCCGCTACGGCGCCGCCGAGCCCGCGGCGCGGCGCTGGCTGGCGCGATTCTCCCCCGACGATCTGCGCGCCTGGGCGCACGGGCTGGGGGTGGAGACCTTCGTCGGCAGCTCCGGCCGGGTCTTCCCCGCCAGCCTCAAGGCATCCGTCCTGCTGCGGGCCTGGCTGCGGCGGCTGGAGGGGCTGGGGGTGCGCGTCCACACCCGCCACCGCTGGACCGGCTTCGGGGTAGACGGAAGCCTCGCCTTCGACACGCCGGCGGGCCCCGTGGGGGTCGCGGCCGATGCCGTGGTGCTGGCGCTGGGCGGGGCGAGCTGGCCGCGCCTCGGCTCCGACGGCGGCTGGGCGGCGGTCCTGCGGGCGCGCGGCGTCGCGGTGGCGCCGTTCCGCCCCTCCAACAGCGGCTTCGACGTCGCCTGGAGCCCGGGCTTCCTGGAGCGCGCCGAGGGCCAGCCGCTGAAGCGCATCGCGCTCTCCTTCGCCGGCCGCACCGTGCGGGGCGAGATGGTGGTCACCCGCACCGGGCTGGAGGGCGGCCCGCTCTACGCGCTGAGCGCGCCCTTGCGCGACGCGCTGGAGGCGGAGGGCAGGGCGGTCGCCCGGCTGGACCTGCGCCCCGACCTTGATGAGGCGGAGGTCGCCCGCCGGCTGGCCCGCGCCGCCCCGTCGGAGAGCCTCGGCAACCGGCTGCGCAAGGCCCTGTCGCTGGCGCCCCCGGTGCCGGCCCTGCTGCGCGAGCTGGCCGCCCCGTCCGACCTCGCCGACCCCGCCCGCCTCGCCGCCGCGGTCAAGCGGCTGCCCCTGAAGCTGGCGGGCGTGCGGGGGCTGGACCGTGCCATCTCCTCGGCCGGCGGCATCGATCTGGCCGAGCTGGACGAGGGGCTGATGCTGCGGCGCCTGCCCGGCGTCTTCGCCTGCGGGGAGATGCTGGACTGGGAGGCGCCGACCGGCGGCTACCTGCTCCAGGGCTGCTTCTCCTCCGCCGTGGTGGCTGCCGAGGGGGCCTGCCGCCGGCTGGCCCTCAGCGCTTCCTGACCCCCTCCGCCTGGTAGGGGACGGGGATGGCGTGGGTCGCCTTGACCTCCTCCATCACCATGTAGGTGTGGGTCTGGGCGACGCCCTGGATGCTGCTGAGCTTGTCGCCCAGGAAGGCGCGGTAGGCCGCCATGTCGGCGACCCTGACCTTGATGAGGTAGTCGAAGCCGCCCGCCACCATGTGGCACTCCTGGATCTCGTCCAGCCGTGCCACGGCGTCGGCGAAGATCTGGAAGACGTCGGGGGTGGTGCGGTCCAGCCGCACCTCGATGAAGGCCATCAGCCCGCGCTCCAGCCGCTCCGCGTCCAGGAGCGCCACGTAGCGCCTGATGTAGCCGTCCCGCTCCAGCCGCCGCACCCGCTCCAGGCACGGCGTCGGCGACAGGTTCACCCGCCGCGCCAGCTCCACGTTGGGAAGCCGCCCGTCCTCCTGCAGGATGCGCAGGATGTTGAGGTCGATACGGTCCAGGCGGGCCAGGGAGGCGTCGGCGGTGGTCATTTTCCCCATTTCCTCTTTTTTGGCCGTCATGCCCGCGGAGGCGGGCATCCAGGAATTCAGCGCGCTACGCATCCTGGAGGAAGGGTGCCCACGGCACCGTCTGTGCCCCAGTCCGCACCGGATAGCGGGCTGAATGCCTGGACCCCCGCCTAGGCGCTTCGCGCCAGCTTCGCAAACGCGGGGATGACGGTGGAGATATATAGCGCGCAGTGCCAAAGAGGCCAGATTTCATCCTGCGTTTCAGCTTAAAACGGCGGGAAATCGTCCGCGTGTGCCGGCATAATGCGCGACAAATCCCCGGGCGGAGCCGGGGTGGCGATCAGGAAGGTCCCCTCATGTCCGTGATGCTGGCCGACAGCCCCAACGCCCCCGAACTCGACACCGTGCGCCGCTCCCTGCGCGCCGCCAAGCATGCGGCGGAGGAGAAGGTGGTGGCCGACCTGCTGCGCGCCCACGGGCTGACGGAGCAGGAGCGGCGGCTGATCGGCGCCCGCGCCGTGACCGTGGTGGAGACCGCGCGCTCCCGCCGGTCGGAGCTGGGCCCGCTGGACGCCTTCATGCAGGAGTTCGGCCTGTCCAACCAGGAGGGCATCGCCCTCATGTGCATCGCGGAGTGCCTGCTGCGCATCGCCGACCCCTCCACCGCCGACCGGCTGATCGCGGAGAAGATCGCGCAGGGGCAGTGGGACTCGCACCTCGGCCGCTCCGACAGCGCCTTCGTGAACGCCTCGGCCTGGGCGCTGATGCTGACGGGCAAGGTGGTCGACCTCGACCAGGGCAACAAGGACGCGCCCGGCCTGCTGAAGCGCCTCATCACCCGCTCGGGCGAGCCGGTCATCCGCGCCGCCATGATGAAGGCGATGCGCATGATGGGCGAGCACTTCGTCATGGGCCGCACCATCGTCGAGGCGGTGGCCGAGGCGCGCAAGGCGAAGCCGGCCGGCACCATCCATTCCTACGACATGCTGGGCGAGGGGGCCCGCACCTGGGCGCAGGCCGACCGCTACCTGAAGGCCTACGCCGACGCGGTCGACGTGGTCGGCAAGGATGCCGGCGGCAAGGGCCCCTACGCCACCGCCGGCGTCTCGATCAAGCTGTCGGCGCTGCACCCGCGCTACGTCTACGCCAAGCAGGACCAGGTGCTGAAGGACCTGGTGCCGCGGGTGAAGGGGCTGGCGCTGCAGGCCAAGCGCTGGGACATCAACCTGACCATCGACGCCGAGGAGGCCGACCGGCTGGAGCTGTCGCTGGAGATCCTGAAGGCCCTGGCGGAGGACCGCGACCTCGCGGGCTGGCAGGGCCTCGGCCTCGCCATCCAGGCCTACCAGAAGCGCACCGTGCACCTGGTCGACTGGCTGGCGGCGCTGGGCCGCGCCACCGGCCGCCGCTTCATGGTGCGGCTGGTCAAGGGCGCCTATTGGGACAGCGAGATCAAGTTCAGCCAGATCCAGGGCCACGCCGACTACCCCGTCTTCACCAAGAAGGCGGCGACCGACCTGTCCTACCTGGTGTGCGCGCGCCGGATGCTGGCGGCCAAGGACGCCATCTACCCGCAGTTCGCGACCCACAACGCCTACACCATCGCCGCCATCCTGCACCTGGCCGGCAGCAACCGCGACCTGGAGTTCCAGCGCCTGCACGGCATGGGCGAGCTGCTGTACTCGGCCGCCCGCGACACGCTGGAGCAGATGCCGCGGGTTCGCATCTACGCGCCGGTCGGCACGCACGAGGACCTGCTGCCCTACCTGGTGCGCCGCCTGCTGGAGAACGGCGCCAACAGCAACTTCGTGAACGCCTACATGGACCCCGACGTGCCGGTCGGGCAGGTGGTGGCCGACCCGGTCGGCCAGCTGGAGGCGCTGCCGGTGCTGCGCCACGCCCGCATCCCGGTCCCGCCCGCCCTCTACGGCGCGGAGCGGCCAAACTCCAGGGGCATCGACCTGACCGCCCCCGACGTGGTGGCGGAGCTGCAGGCCGGCATGAAGGCGGCGCTGGAGCGGCGCTGGACCGCCGGGCCCATCGTCGGCGGGCAGGAGGGGGCGGCGGGTGCCCGCCCGGTGCTCGACCCCTCCGACACCACCCGCACCGTCGGCACCATGGCCGACGCCGACCGCGCCGCCATCGACCGCGCCTTCACCCTGGCGGAGGCCGCGCAGGGCGCCTGGGACGCCCGGGGCGGCCATGCCCGCGCCGACATCCTTGACCGCGTCGCCGACCTGATGGAGGCCGACACCCCGGCCCTGATGGCGCTGCTGGCGCGCGAGGCCGGCAAGACCCTGCCGGACGGGGTGGCGGAAATCCG